>QHUJ01000130.1 GCA_003221895.1 Gemmatimonadota bacterium
CAAAGAGGACGCTCCACGCATCGCGCGCGACGCGGCGATCCTGATTCTCGCCTACGCCTTCGGCTACTCGATGCTGGGTTACGATTTGATCATGGCGCTGTCGGCCAAGTGGGTCAGCAACCTGTTCGGCGCGTTCTACTTTATGGGGAGCTTCCTCGCCGCGCTCATGATGCTGGCAATTCTCGCGATTGTGCTGCGAAGGACGATGGGTCTGTCTGACGTCTACACCTCGCGCCAGCAACATGATCTCGGCAAGTTGTGCTTCGGCTTCACGGTCTTTTGGGCATACCTGATGTGGTCGCAGTACCTCGTGATCTGGTACGGCAACCTCCCCGAGGAGACGTACTTCATCTTCTACCGGCTTTCGGGCGCCTGGCGCCCGGTCGGCATCCTGGTCTTCCTGCTCGTGTTTCTGATCCCCTTCATCGGCTTGCTCGGCGAGAAGCCGAAGAAGTTCCCGCCCACAATGGTGGGCTTCGCGATTGTGAGCCTCGCGGGCATCTGGCTGGAGCGCTATCTCGAGGTGGTCCCGTCGATCAATCACGCCGGCGGTCCGGCCATCGGTATGCCGGAGCTGGGAATCACGCTCTTCTTTGGCGGGTTGTTCTTCCTTTCTTGGGCGTGGTTTGCGGGACGCTATCCGATCGTCTCTCCGCGACTCGCTGCCGATGCGTTGGAGCGCGAGCACCACTAACGCCGTCTCACGTTTCAACTTCATGAAGATCTGTTCGCTTCCCCCGGTGTACGAGTAGCGCTTGGCCTTTTACTCGAACCCGGAGGGGTAATGCAGCTCGCGCGTCTGGCGGTCGCGGTGGCGGTTGGCATCGGCGTAATTGCAGCCTGCAGCAGCAGCTCGACGGGGCCCAGCGGGGGCGGGCACACGACGAATATCAGTGTGCGCAACAATTCGTTCAGCCCCACACCGGACACGGTGCCCGTAGGACAGGTGACGTTCACGTGGGAGACCCCGTCCAACGGCCATAACGTGACCTGGCAGACCGGCCCCGGAACGCTCCCCACAAAGTCCTCAACCCAAACTTCAGGCACCTATCAGGCGACCCTGCAGCTCGGCACGTACACCTACCATTGTACCGTTCACGCGGGCATGAATGGCACGATCGTCGTGCAATAAGGGGGGAGGCCTCTATGCGGATCCTTCGTTTGCTAGCGGTTACGTGTGCTGCAGTAGCAGCAGCGTGTAGCAACAGCAGCACCGGGTATGGAAGTTCGCCACCGCCGCCGCCTCCGCCTCCCCCGCCAGGCGGGCATTCGACGACGATCACCGTTTCGAATAATACGTTCACGCCGACGCCCGACACCGTTTCGGCAGGGACGATCACGTTTCAGTGGGCGGCAGGCGCGATCACGCATAACGTCACGTGGCTGACGGGACCGGGGACACTGCCGACGGGTTCCGGCAATAGAGCCGCGGGCGATACCGCCTACCACGCGACACTCCAGGCGGGCAATTACACCTATCATTGCACGATCCACGCTGCGTTAGGTATGAGCGGTGTAATTCACGTGAATCCGTAGCAAGGTGCCTCATCGACGTATTCCAACGCTCCCGGGCAGATTCCGTCCCGGGAGCTTAGTTTTTTTACCAATGAACGTCTGGCAAGCCGCCGCCAATTTGATCCGCCAGTCGCGCTCGGGTGCGCTCGCTACAGTGGCGCGCGTGCGCGGATCCACGCCTGTCCCCGCAGGCACCAAGATGCTCGTCGGGGCCGAAGGGCGATTGATCGGCTCTGTCGGCGGTGGCTGCGTAGAAGCGGATGTCATCGAGGCGGGGCTGCGCGCCCAAGCTGAGCACCGACCGGCGCTGCTGACGCACCACTTGAACGCCGACCTCGCGGGCGATCTCGGACTCTCCTGTGGCGGAACGGTCGACATTTTTGTCGAGCCCCTGATGGCAGACGAGGCGTACGTGCGCGTCCTCGAAATCGTTGCCACGGCTGAGTCAGGACTTGTCCGCACCGCAACCGAGTGGGGCGATGGCCCGGTGAAGACGTTTGAGCCGGTCGCGCTCGGGCGGGGGGCGTCGGGGGGGGGCGCGGCGGCGACGCTCACACGCGACGGTCGCTTCATGGAAGAGCGCCTGATGCCTGCACCGCGGGTATTCGTGTTCGGGGCAGGGCATGTTGGCACCGCGATCGCGCGAGCGGCCGAGGCCGCGGGCTTTCGCGTGATCGTGATCGACGACCGCAGCGAGTACGCCGACCCGGCTCGCTTCTCGGAGGGAACACACGCGACGGTCGCTTCATGGAAGAGCGCCTGATGCCTGCACCGCGGGTATTCGTGTTCGGGGCAGGGCATGTTGGCACCGCGATCGCGCGAGCGGCCGAGGCCGCGGGCTTTCGCGTGATCGTGATCGACGACCGCAGCGAGTACGCCGACCCGGCTCGCTTCTCGGAGGGAACGGCGGTCCTGAGCGGCGACATCGATACTGCGCTATCGCGCTATCCGCTCACCGCAGCAGATGCGGTGGTGATTGCGACGCGCGGGCATCGGAACGACGCCGTCATCCTCGAGCGCGTGGCGACGTCGCCGGCGGGATATGTCGGCCTCTTGGGGAGTAAGCGAAAGAAGGCCGTCGTGACGAAAGGGCTGACGGCCGCGGGTGTCCCACCGGCGAGTCTGGAACGCGTGCGCGTGCCGGTCGGTCTCGCGATCGGCGCGGTGACCCCGGAGGAGATTGCTGTCAGTGTCGTCGCCGAGCTGATCGCGTGGAGACGGGGTAAGCCTTAGTCAAGGCAGCGGCTGCACCTGATCGAGCAGCTTGTTGAGCGAATCGGTGGACAGCGGTCCCGAAATCTCCACCCGGAGTCTTCCCAGATAACGAGCCAGGCGATCGGCTGGAGCGATCTCGGCTTTCGCTGACGAATCCAGCGCCGCCGTGCCGCTCTGCCGCTGGAAGATCTGAATCGTCGTCGCCGAATCGATCCGCTGTTCGACGACCACGGTCCCATCGGCCGCGGGGCTGCGGCGGATCTGGCGTGCCAAGCCTGGCAGACCCACCGGGTCCGTGCCCAGCAGCGACCGCGCGGTGCCGCGGCTGATGATGGGCCAGCTCGTCGTGGTTGCCCGACCGCGCAGCTCCACCGATTGCCGCGAAGTCGCTTGGCTCACGCCGGCCGCGCCCCGGGCGAGAGAATCGGTGGACATGTACTCCAGCGCCGGTGCCGGGGCCGGGGCCGCGTTGCGCGACTGCGATGCCGCGCTTTGCTGGCGGACGATCCCCCCATCCACGATCAACGCGCTAGCCGCTACGGAATCAGTCTTCGCCACGGGGGCGGTCTTTACCACGCCTTCCGCGATGTCACGCGCGACGGCAAGCGGCGGAGCCTGAGGGATGGGGACGGCAACGGCCGCCACGGTCGACGGCGCAGGCGCCGGCACGGGGGATGGAGCGCGAGCCGCCGCGTGCGACCGTGGAGTCCCGGGCGCGGGCTTATTCTCGTCGGCACGCTCGGCTGGCTGCGTGAACCGCTCCGCAAACTTATCTCGCTCATTCGCCTGCTGGACGAGTGCGACGTCGTGTTGCTCCGGCGCTGACGCCACGGGTCCTGTGCTCGGCTGGCGCAGGTAGTAACCGATCCCCAGTGCGAGCGCGATCGATGCTGCCCACGCCACTGGCGTGCGGACACGCCATGGCGACCGCCTTGGCGGCCGTGGCACGCTCAGTTGCTCGAATGGCGGCGCGGGTCGTTCAGTGGGCCGGGCAGCTCCCAGGAGTGCGCTTGCCCGGTCCAGCAACGCGCGCTCCTCCTCGAGCATCGTGCGACAGCTTGCGCATTCGGCCAAGTGCACGTCCAGCGTCTTCCGCTCGGCAAATGGCAGCTCGCCGTCGAGGTACGCGTGCAGCGTCCCCTCATCCACGTGCGGCATGCTGTCCTCCTTCGATTCCTGCGTCATAGGCTTCTACCAATCTCCGGCGCGCCCGCGCCAGTGTCGTTCCAATCGCGCCGCGCGCTAACCCTGTTTGCGTGGCAATCTCGTCGTACGACATCCCGGCGTCCCACAGCAGCAGCGCTTCGCGATCGCGCGGCGTCAGCTGCTCCAGCGCCGCCCGCACCGCCGATCGCTGCCGATCGGCATCGATCGCCTCGTCCGGCTCGCTGTGTACGGCATCGGGCTCGTTCTTCAGCAGCGTCAGATGCCGCTTTTCTCGCGCGGCGCGGCGCGCCTCGTCGCGCGCCATGTTGGCGGCCACGACGAACAGCCAACCCCGCGTGTTCTCCGGCTTGTGTACCACGGCTCGTGCGAACGCCTCCTGCGCCAAGTCCGCCGCGCGCTCGGCGTCCCAGACCTTGCGGTACAGGAAGCGCACGAGCGCCGGATAGGTGTTGCGATATACTTCCGCGATATCGTCGGGCATAGGACTAATGCGGAACACGGAATGTGGAATGCGGAACGTGCATTGAGCGTATCGAGAACCGCGGCAGCCAATTCCGCATTCCGCATTTCACATTCCGCATTCGATTATCCACGAAAGTCCCTCACGAGTCGCTCCAATTCACCCGGCTTCCAGGTCGTCTTACCACCCGTTCCAATCTTGATACTGGCATGCCGACCGGCCACCAACACCGCTGGTTCGAGCGCCGCCGCTTCCACGAGATCGGGCAGCGCCTGCAGCAGCGCGAAGTAGGCGTCGCTGTAAGGCATCACCGCGACGACGCGCAGTGAATCCCCGTGGCTCAAGTCGGTCCAGGTGCTGTCCCGCATGATGAACAACCGGCCGCCGATGCGCTGGGTGGGATTGATTCCAGAACGTGCACGCAGCACTGCATCGAGCTGCGACTTTTCTCCCGCTGCCGTCACGACAACGGCCTCGAGTTGGACCGCGTCGGCCATGGACCGTTCCCGCGCTGCACGGCTGATAGAGTTCGAGCCTGCCTGTTCCGCAGGTGCCGGCGCCGGCGCCTGCATGAGGCGACCCTCGGCCTGGCTCCGCAGGGCGATCGTCGGCTCCTGTACGAGGTACGAGGTGTACTCGGTGAGAATCCCATACCGGAGCGCGAGCTGCTTGAGCGCATCCATCGTTTCCCGCGTCTGTCCACGAAGACGGATCTCCCGCGACAGCGCGCCCGCTTTCCGCGATGCCCAGAGCTGCTCGATGTAGCGCGCCTGGTCGTTGTCGCGATCCGCAAGCATCGTCGTGAACTCCTCCTGACGTCCATTGCGCCGGCCGCGGACGGTGACGGACTGCTCCCCGCTTCCTGCGCCGCGGTAGCGGCCGAACACAACCATCTCATCTCCAGCAAACAGATCCGGCAGACTGCCCGGCTGCAGGTCGTACAGTTCGACACCGGATCCCGCCGTAAGAGCCACGTCGGTCAGCACCGGGCTCGCGATCTTCGCGGCCAGCGCGCCAACCGCCCGCTCGATGTTCTCGCCGGGACGGATGTACTCCGTCGTGCCCCGTGCCCGCTCCGTCAGGCGATCGAGCAGATACGTGTTCACATCATCGCCGATCCCGAACGAGAACACCCGGAACCGACCTCTCCCTTGCTCGGCGCGCTCTGCGATCCGCTCGGGATCTGTCTCACCCGTACTGGCCTGGCCGTCCGTGAGGAACACCACCACGCCGAGTGACTGCTCGGCCGGCGACGCGGTGAAGGCCTCGGCCAGTGCGCCAGAGATGTTCGTGCCGCCCTCTGCCTGTAAGCTGCGGATCCAGGTCGTGGCGTCGCGACGCCCGTCGGCCGTCGCAGCCGTCCAGTCCTGCGCATAGCGGCGGACTCCACCGGAGAACGCCACCAGGCGGAAGCGATCGGCCTCGCGCAGGGAGCCGAGCAGCTGAATCAGCGCGCTCTTGGCCTGTTCGATCTTGTCGCCGGACATCGAGCCGGACACGTCGATCACCGCCACGACGTCCCGTCGCAGGGCGGCGGCATCGGCCGCGGGACCGGGGGCGAGTAGCAGCATGAAGTATCCATCCTCGCCGACGGGGTGATGCGGGACGAGCGACATCCCGATCATGCCGCGCGCGAGCGGCAACAGCAGCTCGAAATCGCCACTGCTGGCACTGGGGGGGGCGTTATCGCCGAGCGTGACCTCGAGCTGATTGTCGCGCCGGATCACCTGCACCTGATGTGTCGGCGAGTAGGGATCGCCGAAGCGCGACGCGCTATCGACCTGAAGCCGGAAGCTGCGGGGGGCCGTCTGGCGATTGCGGTCGCCGAGATAACGGAACCGCCAGGCATCGCCGGCGCGGTCCAGGATCTGTGTGTACTTGAGTGTGATCTTGCGCGTTTCGCCCGGGTTGATGGGGAACACCCGTGCGCGGATGAGCCCTTGCCCGGCGAGCTCGATCAGTGCCGGGTCACGCTTTTGCCGGACAATCGCTTCGTAAATGGAGCGGGCCTGCGTGGCGTCCATCGCTTCGCCGCGCAACTCCTGATCGCCCTGCCAGAGCGAATAGCTCGAAAACACCGCTTCGCCCGGCAGCGGGAAGTGGTACATCCCCTCGTCCATGACGGGACCGTTGTTGCGGAACCATTCTTCGACGGTGACCCGCGCGATGCGCCCGGTGACGCTGACCTGCACGGCGCTGCGCAGGCGCTCGATCCGCCCCATGACGTTGGGTGGAACCGGCCGAACGGGATCGATCCACCCCTGAGCGGCGAGGGTGGACGTAAGGGCGCAGAGAACCGTGGCTCCGACGAGAGCGAATCGCATGGCGATGCCTTTTTAGGGTCGCCATGAGAGACGGTACGAGCGGTAGGATTTGCACAGATCAGCTCTAAGCTGCGAGCTGGCAGCCACTTCGCCGTCTGTGCAACTGCGCAGCTGTTCTGGTGTCTTGAAGCTTATCTAACCGCACACTGATTTGGTCCGGACTCCAGCACCTCTGCATCAGCCTCAGAAATGTCCATCAGTCCGAGGTTGGTCTCTTTGATCATGCGGTAGGCATCGGGAAACACGCTGGCGTGGTCTTCGATCCACTTCAGGAACGTCCGCTCGTCCTGAATCGCGGCAGCCGCATTGGTGGCCGCGATCACATCGAAGCGTGCGGCAACGGCGCGATCGGCACGCCGCTCATTCTCTGTGGCATAGTGGGCCGGCAGGATCAGCAGGTCGCCCGGCCAGGACTGGCGTACGCGCTCGAGACTCTGCCACAGGAGCTGGGCCCACGCCGCGGACTTGCCCGCGAGATCGGGCCGGCCGATCGACTGGATGAATAGAAAATCCCCTGTCAATGCGAGTCCCTCGTCCGCGACGAGTGCAATGCTACCGAGCGTGTGGCCTGGGACGTGGACGGCCCGCAGCGTCGCGCGACCGAACACTACGGTGTCACCATCGGTGAGCGGCTGGTAGCTGAGGGTGCCGGGGCGATTGTCGTACGGCGAAACCCCGTCGTCGGGATGGAGGAAATATGGCACGTGCCAGCGCGCGGCGGCTGCGCGGGCGCCACTCAAGTAATCGGCGTGGATGTGCGTATCGATCACGGCAGCCGCTGTGGCGCCGAGGTCCGTCAGCAATCGCTCGTATCGATCCACGTGACGCCCGGGATCGACGATCACGGCGTCGCCGTCGCTGACGAGGACATAACTCAGCGCACCTTTGCCCACGCGATCGAGCTGGACGACATGCGAGACGGACGGCGTCGGTGAGAGTCGCCGGGCGACATAGACCGTCTCCCAGCCGGCCATACCGCCGATCACCGAGTAGGCCTGGTAGCCGCGCTCGCGCAGAAAGGCGGTCGTTTGTTTGCTGGAGTTCCCGTGGCCGCAGATCACGGCCACCGGGCGCGCCGCATCGAGCTGGAGATCCTTCACGTCCGGGAGTCTCAAGATCTGAGAATGGGGCAGCGCGTGAAACTCGAGCTCGGGCCCAAAGTCGACGTGACCGCGCGCCACTTTGTCGGGCGCCCGCACATCCAGCACCTGGACGGACTCCCCGCGATCGAGCCGCTCGGCCAACTCCTGCGGTGGAATCTGGGGCAGGGAAGTGTCCGGCATGGCAGCTAGTGTCGTCGCCTCCGGCTAAAAACGCAACGGCCCCCTGTTTCGGGGGCCGCGCGTTGTCGGGTTTGTCGGAGTCCCTACTTAATGGGCATCGCAAAACCAAACATGAGACCGAAGATGTTGGTGGCAGGCAGGGCCAGATCGGCATTTTTCTTGAACATCGTGTAGTTCGCTTCCACTCGGCCGCCGACGCTGGCAACGATCGGGAACCGGTAGCCCCAGCCCAGATTCAGGCCAGGACGCGTCGCCGCATTGACGCCCGTGGTCTTGATGTAATGGAGATTGCCGCCCAGCGCGCCGTACCAGCCTCCATGGACCGCGTAGTCGAGTCGCACGGACAGGTTGCCGGAAAAGTCCGTTTGCCCGCTTGATTGGAAGCGGTGGATGTCGAGGGCGGGCTCGATCGCGACCTTGTCCCCGATGGGGAGAATGGCGAACACCGTGGGTGGCAGTGCTACCGCTCGAAATTCGGACACGAGGCTCCCAAACACGTTTCCTAACGCGCCGCCATAGCCCGGGAACGCAAGCGAGGTCACTGAGCCGACACCGATGAGGTGCGCGTCCGCGTAACCGCCGGCAATGCCTAACTGCGTCCGCCACGCGCGGTGCGCCGCGGGGACCGAGCTGCGCGTGGCCCCCCCCCGACCGCGGCTGGTCACTGTCGAAACGCCAAACAGGAATGCGTATGCATCGACGGGACCGGCGTTGCTGGTCCTGCCGAAGAACGACGTACGGCCCTCGAAGCGGCCGCTCAATGCGCCGGTCAACCGAAACCGATAGCCGACTGCACCCTGGATGCCGAGCTGGGTTTCGTTGGCAAGGCCATTGTTATACGCCAGCACGCCACCCGCCGCAGCGTAGAGGTTCTTGGTCAACGCGTAATCACCACGCACGCCCAGACTCAAGAACGTCACCGTCAATCCCGACGAGAATTGCGAGGCCGCGAAGTCCGTTTCCACCGCGAGCTTCTGCGTCCAGGGGATGATCGCATACACGCCGGCCGTGGCGGGCAGCGCGTTCCCGAGATTGAAACCGGGAAGGCTGATAGCGTCGGTCGGGTCGAGGCCACTGCCGGCCGCCACGAGCCGCGTGAACCCACCCTGAATGCCGAACTCGGTCTGCCAGGACTTCTGCGCCTGAGCCGTCGTGGCGAGAACAGTTAGGAGTGCGAGCGGGGCGAACGTTCGGTGCACGGTGACTCCTCCGAGACGTTGGGGTCGAGAAGGCGGAAAGGCGCCCCAATATTGAGGAAAGAGGCTTAAACGCAACGCCTTCTGGAGGACTCCCGTTTTGAGGTGACCCGTCTATATTGACCGCATATTGTGAAACAGTTCACAAGCGACACCAACCGACAGTGACACGAGCCCGCTGGTCTCAACTCCCAACCTCAAGCACCCCGTTTCGGAGGAGTCCCGCAATGCGCGTTGCTTTGCTCACGACCGTCGTCGCCCTCGGCGCACTCGCCTGTGGTAAGAAGGGTGACCAGACACAGAACCAGATGCAGGCGGCGCCTCCAGCGGCTCCCGCGGCGGCGAGCACCGGTCCCGTCGTCGAGGTCAAGATGACCGGCAACGGTAGCACGAAGGCGGGCTACGAACCCGCCTCCCTCACGATCGCCCCGGGTACCACCGTGCGCTTTATCAATGTCTCGGGCGGGCCGCACAACATCACTTTCTGGCAGGATTCGGTTCCGGCCGGCGCCGCCGCCGCGCTCAACGCAGGCATGAAGAACACCGTCGACAATCTCTCGGGCGCCTTCCTCACGCAGCCCAACGAGACCTACGACGTGTCGTTCGCCAACGCGCCGAAGGGGACGTATAAGGGCTATTGCACGCCCCACTTGACGCTCGGAATGAAGATCGCGATCAAGGTCGAGTAGTCGTTGTCGTCAACGGAGGCGGCTCTGGAGGACTCCAGAGCCGCTTTCTGCTGTTAGATTCGCGTCGATGACGACCGGCACCCGCGGCACCCGCGAAAGTCTTGCCGAGCGCCTGGGGTCAGGCCCACTCCCCGTCCACGACGCGATTCTGATCTGTCGTCTGCTGCTCTCGGCCATCGAAGCCGCGCACGCGCGGGGCACGGCGCATGGGTCGATCAGTGTGGGGGCCATTGTTCTCGACGGGGATCGCCCGGTGCTGGGGGCCGTCGATCCAGTTGCGCCCGATACGCCGGCCGATGACGTGTACGCGGTTGCGATGGTCCTGTACGAAACGATCAGCGGACGGCCCTGGGAGCCGAACATGGCGCCCGGCGCGGCCGATTGGTCCCGGATCCCGCGACGGCTGCGGCGCGTATTGCGCAAAGCGTTGAGCCCGGTCGCCGAGCGCCGCTGGCCTGACGCGTCCGCCTTTCAGCGGGCGCTCTGGGTGCCCCGGCCGCAGGACCCGATCTGGCCCGCAGTGATCGTGCTGGTGCTGGCGGCCGCGATCATCGGGGCCTTCGTGTTGTGCAAGCCGCTCGGTCTGTGTTGGGAACGGGAGCCGCCGGCAGAGACGCGTTAATCCCGTTTCCTGTTGCAGTATTGCAGGGCATCGAGTTCTGGAGTACATCTGATGCCGACGATCCACGGGTTGCCCAAGGGGGACGCCAGATGCCTGGACGAATGTTCATCGCACTCGCGGCACTGCGTCTGGTCGCTCCGGCCTTCGTCGCATGGAGCGCCGTGCCGTCGCCGCACCTCAAGTTGCCACGCGCCGTCAGCGAGGCGCCCCAAGCCACCATCACCGCCGACCCGAAGCGCGACGAGCTCGTCCTCGAATTGCCCGCAGCCGATCTGCCCGCGGGAACAGTCGTCGAACCGCCGGCAGCGCTGGCGGAGTTTCCCGTGAACGGCTCGCTCTACGCGTTCCACGCCGAGGTGGTGGACGAGCACGGTCGGCGGCTGCCCAATGAGTTTCTCCACCACATGAACGTGATGAGCCCGACCCAGCGCGAGCTGTTCCTGCCGATTGGCCGGCGCGTGTTGGCGTCGGGAAGAGAGACCGGGGAAGTGCGGTTCCCCTGGATCCTGTTTGGTGCGCAGGTTCAGGCGGGCGACCAGGTTTTGGCGAACGCCATGCTGCATAATCCGTCTGGCGTGAGTTATCACGGCGTCCGCGTTCGCGTCGTGTTGAGCTACGTGCCCGAGGGACGACCGTGGCCCTTCTTCTCAGTGCTTCCCTGGCAGCTCGATGTCGGTTTCCCGGTGGGCGACAAGACGTTCGATCTGCCGCCCGGCCACAGTGAGCGGTCCTATGACGGAAGCCCTGCGGTCGCCGGCAAGCTGGTGGTGATCGGTGCGCACATGCACGACTACGGCCGGGCGATCGAGCTGTGGGACGCGACCACGGAGAAACTGCTCTGGCACGGCGAGCCCGCACGGACAGCGGCGGGTGAGTCCGGAGCCGTTCCCCCCACGAAGTTTTGGGGGCTCACGGGAATCGGACTGCGGATCACGCCCGAGCATCGTTACCGTGTCCGCGTGATTTATGACAATCCGACCCAGCAGACGATTTCGGCCGGTGGCATGGGGGTCGTCGGCGGGCTGTTCATCCCCGACCGCAACGCAGTGTGGCCGGCGACGAACCCGGATGACTCACTCTATCAGCACGACCTGCGGCACTTCATGCGCGTCGGAAAACCGGTGACCACGGCGATGCCGATGAGTCACATGCACATGCACTAAACGCTGCGGCTGGACTCCACTCTGTAACCGCGGATCGTCACCCGCCGGGGCTCGCTCGCCTCGGCGGTTTGCATTAGGCCGATCATTACCGCCGCCACCATCAGTCCTGCCAGCGCATCAGCGGCATAGTGGAATTGTCCGTAGACAACGGCGAGGATGAGGCCGGCCGTGAACGGCAGCAGCGCGAGTCCGGCGGGCCGCCAGTAGCGGAGCGCCATGCCGGTCGCCACCACCGATGCGGCGACGTGCGAGGACGGGAATGCGGCGCCCCAGGAATCGCCGCGGTCGAGCAGCCAGGCGGCGAAGCGGGCAGGCCACACCTCGGTGGCCGCATTGTGGGCGCTATCGAATGCGTACCGTGGGCCGGCGACGGGGAAGAAGATGAACACGATGTAGCATAGATAGAACGTTGCCATCACGGCGAAGATCGTGTGCCGCGACGCGTCGCGCCGGCCGCTCATCCACAGCGCGAGTGGCGATGCGTAGAGGATTGGGTAATACGCGAGGTAGCACGCGTGCAGCCCCCATGAGAGCACGACACTCGGTGATTCCCGGATCCACCGATAGGAGATCTGCGAGCCGAACACCCAGGTCTCGAGGCGCTGGATCATGAGATCGTTCTGAAAGCCGGCGCTCAGCGTGAGGATGCCGATTTCGCCGTATAGCGCCGGCAGCAGCACCATCGGATACCAGTCGCCCAGAAAGCGGCCCACCCGGCCGGCTATGCGCGCCCGCGGCGCGAGCAGGACGAGCGCGCCGATCAACGCGTGTGCGGCGAGCAACCACGGCCAGGCTGGGACGCCGCCGCCACGAAAGGAGGAATAGAGCAGGGCGCCCGTCGCGATCACGACGTACGCCCCGGTGGCGAGATCGATGGCTGTGAAGTCGCGCCACAGCGTCTCGCCGCCGCCCCAATTCCGGCCGTTTACAGCCATCCCACCTCCCGATACCAATTCGCGGCGCGGCGCAGCCCGTCCTCCAGCTCGATTTCGGCGCGCCAGCCGGTATCCCGCGTCAGGGCCTCGCTCCGGCACGTCCACGCGGGGGCAAGGTATTCATTGCCCTTGTCGGGCGACAACAAGGTGGGGCGCCCGCTGATCCGCGCAAGGCCCCCGATCGCCAGCAACACCCCGCGCGCCACCAGCGGCGGGACGCCGATGATCCGTGGCGTCTTTCCGAGCGCGCGACCTGCTGCCAGCGCGAGCGCACGGCTGGTGATGGGCGTCGGGTGCGTGGCGAAATAAACATGACCGGCCGCCGCGGGCGTAGTGGCCGCCACGATGAGCGCCCGCGCGAGATCCTCGGCATGAATGACCGATAATTCCTGGGATCCATCACCGAATAGCGGCACAAAGCCGCGTTTGGCTAGCTGGAAGATCTTGAGTGTGGCTCGGTCCCATTCGCCGTACACCAGCGGCGGCCGGACGATCGTCCAGGGGACTGGCATGGCTTGAACGAGCACCTCCGCTGCCAGCTTCGAGCGCCCGTAGTTGGTGACCGGGGCGGGCCGTCTTGATTCATCGACCGGATGGCCGGGCTCCGTTGGGCCGGCGACCGCGAGCGAGGAGACGACCACAGTCCGGCGCGCGCCGCCGTCTCGAGCCGCCTCGAGTACGTTCGCCGTCCCGTCGCGGTTCGTGGCCATGTATTCATCGGCGTTCCGCGCGGCGACCTTCCCGGCGACGTGGTACACCACGTCCACGCCCGCGCACCCCTCGCGCAGGACGGCCGCGTCACCCAGATCGCCTTTCACCTGCCGAACGTCCTTGCCCCAGCCGAGCGTCTCGGCGAGCGCGGGCCGGCGCACGAGCGCGGTGACCGAGTCTCCGCGCGCGCGCAACGCCTTGACCAGATGGGCACCCACGAAGCCGGTGCCGCCGGTCACGAAGGCTTTCACAGCGACTTGTCGTAGATGCGGAAGGTCTTGGAAACGCGGAACCCCAGCTGGGTGGCGGCCTTGTTCATCAACGCATTGTCCTCGAGGATCCATCCGGCTTCGCCGCTCGGCATCCCGTGTTTGACGGAATTCTCCCACACCTTCTGATACAGGAGCGCGTCGACTCCGCGGCCGCGGAATTCCGGGATCACGCCCAACAACAGAATGCGGGCGCGATGGATCTTCCGCGCATGCCACAACACCTTGAGAATGCCGGGGAACATCCGCCCCGAGCGGTTATGCAGCAGGGCGAGATTGAAATCGGGCAGTCCCACCCCGAATCCCACGATCCTTCCTTCCAGCTCGGCGTAGATCACCAGGTCCGGCACCACAATCGGCTTGAGCTGCTTCGCCAGGTGATCGATCTCCGCCTCCGTCAACGGCACGAACCCCCAATTCTTTTCCCAGGCGCTGTTGTACAGCGCCTTGATGAGCTCGACTTCTGCGTCGAACCGTTTCATGTCGAGGGTGCGGAGCTTGATGCCGCGACGTTCGCCGGCGCGTTGCGCCAGCCGGACGAAGCGCTCCGGCGCCGTTTGTGTGCCCCCGCCGTCAAACGCCAGGAGGTCCTTGGCTTTCGCGAAGCCATAGCGCTCGTGGAGTGCCTGATAGTACGGGAAGTTGTAGGGCATCATCAGCGAGGGCGGCGTGCCGTTGTTAACAATCAAGAGGCCGCACTCGTCGTTGACCGACGGGCTCATCGGCCCGCGCATCGTGTCGAAGCCCTTGGTCCGCAGCCACGTCGCGGCGGTATCGAACAACGCGTTGGCGACGGCCTGATCATCGATCGATTCGAAGAAGCCGTAGAACCCGACGCGATCGTTGTGCTCCTTGTTATGCATGTCGTTCTTGATTGCGCCGATGCGACCCACCGTCCGCCCGTCCGCCCGTCTGGCCGTCCAGTACTGCGCTTCGGCGTGCTCGAAGAACGGATTCTTCCCAGGGGTGAGAAGCGTGCGCATGTCTCGGCGCAGCTGCGGCACCCACAACGGATCATCACGGTAGTGGTCGTACGGGAAGGCGATGAAACGATCGAGACCGCGCCCGTCGGAGACGGGCACGATCTCCACTGCGGTCAGATGACCCCCAGCTCTTTCCCGAGGCGCCCGAAGACCTCGAGGGCGAGGTCGATCTGGTCGGCCGTGTGGGTCGCCATCAGGCTGGTGCGCAGGCGGCACTGTGACGGCGGCACCGCGGGTGGCACCACCGGGTTCGTGAACACGCCGGCATCGAACAGCTTGCGCCAGAAGAGGAACGTCTTCTCGAGCGGGCCGATCAGGACCGGAATGATGGGGGTCTCGGTCGGGCCGATATCGAAGCCCAGCGACCGCATGCCTTCCTGCAGCCGCCGAGTGTTGCGCCACAACTGCTCGCGCCGTTCCGGTTCGCGCTGCATGACGTGCAGGGCGGCGAGCACGCCGGCGGTATTTGAGGGCGGCAGGGCCGCCGTGAAGATCAAGGGCCGCGAGTGGTGGCGGAGATAGTGAATCACGGTCTCCGATCCAGCGGCGAACCCCCCGATCGACGCGAGGGACTTCGAGAACGTCCCGACGATCAGGTCGACTTCGTCGACGAGGTCGTAGTGGGCGGCAGTGCCGTCGCCCTTGGGACCGAGGACGCCGACCGAGTGGGCGTCATCGATCGCCAGCGCCGCGCCGTACTTCTGTGAGAGCTTGAGCAGGCCAGGGACGTCGGCGATGTCGCCTTCCATCGAGTAGACGCCATCCACGATGATCATCGTGCCCGTGCCTTCGGGCACCTTCTGCAGCTTGCGCTCGAGGCTCGCCAGGTCGCCGTGGTTGAACCGTTGCGTTTCGCCGTGCGACATCTTGGCGCCGTCAACGATGGAGGCGTGGTCCAGCTTGTCGAGGAAGACCAGGTCCGCGCGTCCTACCAGGCCGGAGATGACGCCCAGGTTGGCCTGGTAACCGGTCGAGAAGACGAGGCAGGATTCCTTGCCGAAAAACTCCGCGAGCTCGGTTTCGAGCTGCTCGTGGAGATCGAGGGTGCCGTTCAGGAAGCGGCTGCCGGTGCACCCGGAGCCGTAGCGTTCCAGGGCGGCCCGGGCGGCGGCGAGGACCTCAGGGTGATGGGTGAGGCCGAGGTAGTTGTTCGACCCCATCATGACCCGCTCCTGGCCCTCGATCACGACGACCGTGTCTTCGGAGCGGGAGATCGGCTTGAAGTACGGGTAGAGCCCAGCAGCCTGGACTTCGCGCGCCCGGGTGAAATTCTTACACTTGTCGAACAGCGCGATGTTCTGCAGGGTCTCTGTGCGCACGAAGCCTCGGTTCTATGTGGTAAGCGGTGGTACAGCTTAGCCTTGCGATCCCGAATTGGCAAGGCTCGTTGTGAGACTCAACACAGCCTTTTAGGTACAGTACCGATAGCCTAGATTCGGGCGTTCTCGCGGGGCTAGCCGTTTCTTCGGGGAGGGTCATAGTGGTGCCAGGTTTTGTCCGGTTAGTGGGCGTTTTTGCCGTGTTGTCCACAATCGTCGTCGGTCGCGCCGCAGCGCAAGGCAAGCTGAACCCCCACTGGGAAATCCCGGGCTTCGATTTCCGCAAGGACGGTGTTCTGCGCTCGCGTGCGCGCGCCGTGCGCGCGATGCGCGCGCGCCTGATGTCGGCAGGCCAGTTCTCGACACTCAATCAGTCCCGTCTGGCGCCGAGCGGTGGCGTGCCGTCGCCGTCGGCGACCGCCGTCACCGGCGTGCTTGAAGTCCCCGCCATCCTGTTCAACTACAAAGACTCTCCCGCGCCACCCTTCCAGGTGGCGGACTACAACGATGTGCTCTTTGGCCTAACGCCGGCGGGAGCCGCCGCGGGCAGGCCGTACACCTATCGCTCGTTCTACAGGGAGATGTCGAACGGCGTGTTCGACATTCAGGGCGCTACGTACGGACCCGCGCCGCTCGACAGTAATGAGGTGTGGTATGTCGGCGGAACCAGCACGACGTGCCAGCAGAACAATCCGTTCAATTCGACGAACTGCAGCGGGCTGTTCAGCAATCTCGCCATTACGCGCATGCAGTCGGCCTTGCGGGAGGCGTTGATCAAGCTGGATGGGCAGATCAACTTCGCGCAGTACGCCGACACATCCGGTTTCGTGCCGCTGGTGTTGTTCCTGCACCAGGCCGCGGGAGCCGAGTGCGGCCCGCCAAGCGCACCCGAAAACCACCTGTGGGCGCACCGCTTTTTCCTGACGACGACCTATGTGTCGCAGGACGACGATCCGTTCCATACCGGCCAGAAGGTCAAGATCAGTGACTACATCCTGCAGCCCGCCGTGGGCGGCGCGTCCTCCTGCACACCCACGCAAATCATGCCGATCGGCACCGTCGCGCACGAGACAGGGCACGGGTTTGGATTGCCGGATCTCTATGACACGGGCGGGCAGACCGAAGGCATCGGCCAGTGGGGACTGATGAGCTCGGGCAGCTTCACCTCCGCGCTCAGTCCCGCGCGCATGGAAGCGTGGTCACTGAACGAGCTCGGCTGGGTGACGCTCGCGCCGATCACCACGACCGGTACCCATACGTTCAACGCGGCGCCCGTATCGGATACCGCGTTTTACGTGGGCGTGTCGGGGGCGAACCCGAGAGGTGAGTACTTCCTGCTCGAGAACCGCCAGCGCCAGCAGTCCGACAGCGCGTTGATTCGCATTCACTGTCGCCAGGCCGGCAATCCCCCCAACTGCGGCGGTGGTCTGCTCATCTGGCACGTGGATTCCGCGCAGCTGGCGCAGGGAGCCGGCGGCAACGCGGTGAATGCGGGGCCGATTCACGGTCTGGCCGTGGTGCAGGCCGACAACTTCCGCAATCTCGATGCAGCTCCTTCCGGCGTGAACTGTCCATCGATGTCCATTGCCCTTAACTGCTCGGACCGCGGCGATGCGGGAGATCTGTATCCCGGTACGACCGCGAACCCCGCGTTCGTGTTCCGAACCTTGCCGGGAGAAGTAAAGAATTACGACGGGTCGTTCGGAGGATTCGGGATCGACTCTGTGCAGCAGCTCGTGGTCGACAACACGTTGTCGTTTCGCATTCGGGTCGGCTCACTGACGGTGGTGCGCGCGACCGACACGACCGCCGTCATTCAATTCTTGGGCGCTTCGTACAACGTCTATCGCGAACTTCTGAATGATGGTGAGGGCTACCTCGTCAGCTTCCAGGACGGGCAGCTCTCTGCGAGCGGCCGGACACGGTTCCATTTCCAGTCCTGGTCGGATGGCGGCCCTATCTCGCATCCCTACACTGGCAGCGTGGCGGGCGGGACACTCACCGCCACCGTGGCGCGTGATTTCAAGCTGATCGCGACCGCGACCTCGGGCGGTACCATTCAGGCCGACACCGCCATCGATCTCTCCGGCACGTTCATTCCCGAGGGTCGCGCGGTGACGCTCACCGCGACACCCAACTCGGGGGTGACATTCGGTGGTTGGTCGGGTGATACGGTGACGACCAATTCGGTGCTGATGTTGCCGATGGGCCGTCCGTATACCGTCACCGCGAGCTTCGGGACGCTCCTGATTTCTTCGCCGGCCGCGCGTCCCCAGGGCGTGATGGGCGCGTTGTACCTGGATTCGTTGAAGACGGCGGGCGGCACCGGGGTCAATAGCTGGAGCATCACCGCAGGGGCTCTGCCGCAGGGACTCACGCTCGATGGTCCCAGCGGTGCCATTACCGGCTATCCGCACCAGTCGGGCAATTTCACGTACACGGCGACCGTGACTTCCGGTGCGCAGACGCAGAGCAAGGTGTTCACGATGTCCGTGAGCGCGCCGACGTTGGCTACGGCCGACGTGCTGACGCAGCTCCTCGGTCCGGGAGCGCCGCTCAATGCCGATCAGCTACGCTATCTCGATTTCCTGGGAAACAACAATTCTGTGTTTGATATCGGCGACTTCCTCGCGTGGGTCAAAGCGACGGGCGCGCCGCTGAGTGCCGCGATGATGGACGCATTCCAGAAGCAAGGAGGCCGGCCATGAAGGGGCTTCTGAGCGCTGGTCTGCTGGTGGTGGCGACGATGATCGGGCTGAGCTGCGGTGATTCGACTTCGAGCGGTCCGGGCCAGCTCAAGGTGCGGCTGACAACGCTGAACTCCGGTGCGGATTCCGCAATCGTCTTCACCATCACGGGTCCCACCGGTGCGGTGCTGACCAGCGCGACGGCCGGCATCGGGATGCGAGTGTTTCACGCGCCTTTCGCGGGGAGCACGACGCGATTCGCGGTCGTGGGTCAGCTCACGCAGGGCGCCGTGATGCTCACCATCGGGGTCCCCAATGTGAGTGAGTTCGGTCAGTACAGCGGCTCCATCCAAGGGGTCGCGCAGTCGAATTATCAGCTGCGCGCGCTCCCTGGCGGGTACGCGCTCGCCATCACGCGTTAGCCGGCCGCCTCGCGCAGCTCCGGCGCGTCCTTGACGCGCACCAGACAATCGTCCAACTCCCGCCGCAGGTTCTGATACAGCGTCAGGAGTCCCCGGCATTCATCGGTCAGCGTAGTGGCGCCGCCGCCCGGCCCACCGGCCCGCGACACCACGACCGGCCTGCCCAGTGCCTGCTCCATTTGTTGAATCGCACTCCAAGCGGTGCGATAGCTGATCCCCGCTGTGGTCGCCGCGTCCTTGATCGATCGCTCGCGCTCCACGGCTTCGAGTAGGCGCGCTTCTCGCTCGCCGAGCACCGCGGTACCGCGGCGCATCAACGTCACATTCGCTCTCGGAACAACATCAGGAAACTGCATTCGGCCTCCGCGATTGCATTGCCCTGCGCTTGCGATATGCCGGAGCGGCCGATTCGTTCCAATCATCCGTTCGGACGTGTTGCTCGGGTACAACAGGGGTGTGTCAAAACATTTCGCGACTGACAAATGAAGGGCGGCGGGGAGTCTCGATAGGCTTACTACCCGCCTGCGCTCGCCGTCCCTATTTTCGTGTCCGGGGGCGGTAGCTCAGTTGGGAGAGCACCTGGTTTGCAACCAGGGGGTCGTGGGTTCGAATCCCATCCGCTCCATCGATCCCCTCCGCACACACTGCAAGTGTCTGGACGCCTGAGTGTCGCGCCTCTATCTTCGCGCCCGACCACTCGAGGATAGGGCCCCAATGCAAAACTCACTGAGCGCACTCACGCTCTGTTTGCTCCTTGCACCCGCTTTCGCCACAGCCCAAAACCCCCCGGCACCGCCGCCGCCGCCGCCGCCGACACCGTTGCGCATCGCGGCGAGCAGCCAGGCATCCGTCGAGGTCCATCTCAACGCGCGCCGGATCGGCGACTCGTGGTACGAGGAGGATGCGAGCCTGTCGGGGCCTTCGCGCATTGCCATTTCGTACGGGCAGCCGCACGCGCGCGGCCGCAAAGTCGAGGGTGGGCTCATTCCCCAGGACACGGTGTGGCGCTTTGGCGCGAACTCAGCGACGACGTTGCATTCTGACGTCGACCTCACGCTCGGCGATCTGAAACTGCCGCGCGGCGATTATTCCTTGTTCATCCTGTACACGCGGTCGGGATATGCACTCATCGTCAATCGGGGAACGGGGCAGTGGGGCACCGACCACGACGCCACGAAGGATATTGGTCGCGTCACGCTCGCCAGCCGCACCATGGCGGAGCCGGAGGGTTCGCTGTCGGTTTATCTCGTGCCCGATGCGCCGCAGCCGGCGACCGGCCATGCAAACTTGAGTGGTGTACTTCGTATCAAATGGGGTACGACGGAGTTGTCGACCAATTGGCGAGTCAATCAATGAGCGACGAGCGTTATCCGATAGGAAAGTTCACCCCGATCCAGCAGTTTGCGACTGCCGAGCGCGCCGCGGCGATCGAGCAGATCGCCACCGCGCCGGCGAGCTTCCGCCGCGCGGTCGTCGGTCTCGACGATGCTCAGCTCGACACGCCGTATCGCACGGGCGGATGGACCGTCCGGCAAGTCGCCCATCATCTGCCCGACAGCCACATGAACGCGTACCTGCGCTTCAAGTGGGGGCTCACCGAGAATACTCCGGCGATCAAAACCTACGAGGAGAAGGATTGGGCCAAGACACCGGAGACCAGCGCGCCCATCGCCTCGTCGCTCGATCTCCTGACCGCGCTGCACGTTCGCTGGGTGAACCTGCTGCGCGGGATGCAGCCCGCGGACTTCGCGCGCACCATCAAGCATCCCGAGATGGGTACGCTGTCGTTAGACAGGCTGCTCGCGCTGTACGCCTGGCACGGCCGGCACCACACGGCACACGTGACGTCATTACGCCAGCGGATGGGGTGGGGTTAGATGGTGGACTTCGCCGACGAAAATCTCGACGAGGATTTCCCGCTCGGCGACGGCACCGCCGACACCGAGGGTATCGTCATGTGTCCGTACTGCGGCGAGCCGAACGAGATCGGCATCGATGCGGGCGGCGGAACGTATCAGGACTACGTGGAGGATTGCCAGGTGTGTTGCAGGCCCTGGCGGGTCACGGTGTCGTACGATGAGGACGGAAACGCCAAGATTCTTGCGGCTCCACTCGACGATTGACGCCTGCCGCCGTAAGACCACGTCTTCCTGAAGGGGCCCGGCCGTCGCGCCGCTCCTCGTTCCAGCGCTCCTGCAGTCCCAAGACACGACCGCCGCAACCCAGCCAAAAACCCCGCAAGGAATCGAGTCACTGGCACATCGGGCCGCCTATCACGACAAATATGATCTGGGTCTAATTCGGAGGAGTTACATCGGACGGACGTACGGCACCGGATTGACGTGGCATTAGGCTTGCTTGTTAGTCTTTAGCGATATGGCACGCTCGATTTTGCTCGTAGACGACGACGCGGATACCCGCATGATGTTGCGCGACTTCCTCGAAGAGGAAGGCTTTATCGTGCACACGGCGCGGGAGGGTCAACACGCGCTCCATGTTCTGGAAAAGATCGAGCCGCCGGATTTGATCTTGCTCGACTACAAGATGCCCGTCATGGACGGCAAACAGTTTCTTGGGGTGCAGCGGCGCATGCCGAAGGTGCAGGCGGTGCCGGTTGTGCTGCTCTCCGCGGCGACGCGCGAGTGGTCGGGAGCGCACCTCGAAGTCCAAGAGGTGCTGTCGAAGCCCATTGACCTCGAGGTGCTGCTCCTTACCGTCAACCGGATCTGCGCGCCGTCATAACGCCGCTTCGTAGCGCCGCGCGACTTCCTGCCAGTTCACGACATTCCACCAGGCCGTCACGTATTCGGGGCGGCGGTTCTGATACTTCAGATAATAGGCGTGCTCCCACACGTCGACGCCCAGAATGGGAATCTTCTCGTCCATCAGCGCGCTGTCCTGATTGGGCCGCCCGGCGACTTCGAGTTTGCCGTTCGCCACGGTGAGCCACGCCCAGCCGCTGCCGAACTGTGACGTTGCCGCGGTGCTCAACTGCTCCTTGAATTTCGCGAACTCACCGAACGTGCGTTTGATCGCATCGCCGAGCTTGCCGCTCGGCTCGCCGCCGCCGCCGTTGCCGGCGGGCGCCATGATGGTCCAGAACAGCGAGTGGTTGTGATGGCCACCGCCGTTGTTGCGCACCGTCGTGCGGATATCATCGGGAACCGCGTTGATACCCCGCAACAATTCTTCCAGACTCCTGGTGAGCAGCTCGGGATGTTTGCTGAGGGCATTGTTGAGATTTGTGACGTAGGCTTGATGATGCTTGCCGTGGTGGATCTGCATCGTCTGCGTGTCGATGTACGGCTCGAGCGCTGCGAAATCGTAGGGCAGTTCGGGTAGTACGTGGCGGATCTCCCCGCTCGTGCCTGCAGCACGGTGTTCTTTTACTTGTGCCATGCGACGCATTCCTTCTAAAGAGGTGCCTCTCAAACCCCGCATTGCGCGGGACGGTTCCCCTCGTATTTTGCTGCGCGGACGTGCCCTTCCTTCCCACTTCCGGAGGCGCTCGTGGCCGAATTTCTGCTGCGCTGGTTTCATTATCTGGGCGGCATCACGTGGATCGGCCTTCTGTATTACTTCAACTTCGTGCAGGGGCCGTTCATGGCGGAAGCGGACCCTGCCGCAAAAAGCACCGCCACACAGAAGCTGCTGCCGCGCGCGCTCCGCTGGTTTCGCGCCGGCGCGGGCGTCACGTTTCTCACGGGTATCCTGATCTTGGGGAAACGCCTCGGCGAATCCCCGCTCGGCGCCGCCGCATGGTCGACCCCCTGGGCCATCACGATCCTCACGGGCGCACTGTTCGGCACCCTCATGTTCTTCAATGTCGTGCTCGTCATCTGGCCCAAGCAGCAGATCGTCATCGCCTCGGCAAAGGCGGTCGCGTCGGGAGGACAGGCCAACGCCGTCGCTCCGGTCGCCGCGCGCCGGGCGTTCCTCGCGTCCCGCACCAACGTGGTGTTCTCGATTCCCATGTTGTACTTCATGGGCGCCGCGACGCACTACACACTGCCCGGCGGGGGCAATCACGCCGCATACTGGACGGGCGTGCTCATTGTCGCAGCATTGCTCGAAATCAACGCGCTCACGGCCACAACGGGCGGCACCACGAAGCCCATCGAGAAAATTCCCGGCGTGATCGTCACCGGTTTTGTCGTGTGGGCGATCGTGTACGGGATCGCGCGAGCGTTCCTATCGGCTTGACGGCATAACCGATGGCGTCGGTTACACTCCGCCGCCTGAGCAAGGTCTTCGCAGGCGGCGTTCAGGCGCTGCACCACCTGGATCTCGAGGTGCGGGACGGTGAGCTGCTGGTGCTGCTCGGAGCTTCGGGCTCCGGCAAGACCACCGTGCTGCGCTGCATCGCGGGGCTCGAGGAGCCGACGTCGGGTGACGTCGTCATCGGCGAGCGCGTCGTCACACAGGAGTCTCCCGCCGAGCGCGACGTCGCGATGGTGTTTCAGAGCCACGCGCTGTATCCCCACCTCAGTGTCCGCGACAACATCGCGTTTCCGCTCACAGTGCGGCACGTCGGCGATGCGCAGGTCACCCGCCGCGTGCTCGAGGCCGCGACGCGGCTCGGCCTGAAGGACGTACTCGATCGCATGCCGCAGCAGCTGTCGGAGGGTGAGCGGCAGCGCGTGGCCCTGGGCCGCGCCATCGTCCGGGGCCCGCAAGCGTTTCTGCTCGACGAGCCGCTCTCGCGTCTCGACGGCCCGCTGCGCATCGAGTTGCGCGCGGAGCTGCTCGCCCTCCACCGCGCGCTCGGCGCCACGATGATCTACGTGACGCACGATCAAACCGAAGCGATGACGATCGGCCAGCGCATCGCCATCCTGCATGAGGGGCGCCTCCGGCAGGTCGGCACGCCCGAAGAGGTGTACCAGCGTCCCGCCGACGTGCACGTCGCCCGCTTTGTCGGTACTCCGGGCATGAATGTCCTGCGGGGACGGGGCCGAGCCGCGGAGAAGGGACGAGTCATTGAAGCCGGCAGTCTCGTCATTCCTGTTGAGCTCTCCACCTACGAAGGCGAGCTGCAGCTCGGCGTCCGGCCCGAGTTCGTGGGTCTCTGCGCCGTCGATCACGGCGTCGGCAATGTGGACGTGCTGGTCGTCGAGCCGCTTGGGAGCGAGACGCTCGTTCATCTGAACGCCGGCGGTCAGCCGCTGGTCGCGCGGCTGCAAGGATTTGCGGATGTGCCCGTGGGCACGCGCGTGGGAGTGAAAGTCGATCGCCGGCGTCTGTATCTCTTCGACGCCGCAGGAGCGCCGCTCGTGTGAACACGAAACCCTGGGGCGTTGCCGCGGTGGCGGCCGGAGTGGTAGCGGCAGCGACAACACTGGTGGTGGTGAGCTGGGCGCAGAGCCGGTATCAGAAGGAATTCGCACTGCGGATGGCGCGCACGACCGCGTCCTACGTCTCGGCCGTCACACCGCCACCGCCTCCGCCGCCCCCGCCGCCTCGCGTGCGGCGCCGGGCACGGCGCGCACCCATACCACCGCCTCCCCCTCCCCCTCCCCCTCCGCTACCGGCGCCGTTCTCCGCCGGTGCCCGCAGCTATCACTTGCCCGCGCTAATGACTCAGGCGAGGGCATTGAAGTCGCTGCCAGGCTGGACGTCGGACGTGGAGGTCTATTACGGGACGGCGCCGCTCGTCGATGCGACCGCCGCGCCGCTCACGCCGGATGACCTTCACGAGCTCGATAGCGCAGCCAGCCGGTGGCGCAATGGAGTTGCGCTTGTACCGCTGCGAGACCGGGAGGGGCGGGAGATCGTTGGGGCGGTCGCCCTGCGGCCGCTGCCTATGCCGACCGGCCCGGTGCCGGGAGGGATTGGTTTCGTCTTCCCGGCGGCTCTGTTTGCGGTGGGCGTTGCCGCCGCGATCGCATTCCGCGGCCAACCCCTCCGACGCGGCGGCTATGTCGGTGCCGCACTGCTGCTCGCCGCTGCCGCCTTCGTGGATGTGCGGACCGCGGCGCGCAACAGCACCGATCGCTGGCTGCTGGACACACGCCGCCTGGTCGTGGAGGCCGCCGCGCGAATACCGCCGCCGGGTGTGCGCGTGAACGTGAGCGATCTCGCCGCGCTGGTGCGGAATGGCGAAGGGGAGCTGCTCCTTGGAGAGCCCGCCGAGTCCGCGCCACGCCGGGTGCAAATCGACGGCGAGCGCCGCGCCGTGGTTGCCATGCTGATTGGTTCCGGACGATGGGTCGAGCTGCGCTCCGTGCCGGCGGAGCTCCGGGCGTCGCGCTGGATCGTGCTGCTGCTGCCGAGCGCGCTGCTCGGTCCCATCGCGATTCTGCTGTTGCGCTGGGCCGAGCGCACTCCCGTGCGGCGGCGGCGCGAGACCGCGATCGCATGGGGATTTCTTACGCCGGTTGCTTTGCATCTGTTGGTCTTCACGCTTGGTCCAGCGCTCTTCGCCGTCTACCTGGCTGTGCATGACAGTCAGGCGGGAGGTCTATCACTCGCGAATTTCAGAGCAGTCGTGGACGATCCGCTTACACAGCTCACGCTGCGAAACACCCTGATCTACGCGCTGTACGTACCTGTCTCGGTGGTCCTCGCGCTGTTCGCCGCGCTCCTGGTGCATGCCCATCGCGAGCGCTGGAGCGGACGATTGCTCGGTGCGGCGTTCCTGTCGCCGTACGTCTGCTCTGTCGTCGCGATCGCGCTCATTTGGCAACTGATCTATCAAACGGGGTCCCTTGGCCTCGGCAGGTCCGACTGGCTGAGCAACTCCGCGACGGCGCTCGCCGCGCTGATGCTGATGTCGATTTGGGCGCACGTCGGCGGGCAGATGATGGTCTTGCTCGCCGGGCTGCAACGCATTCCTCAGTCGTACAGTGACGCGGCGCGAGTCGATGGAGCCGGCGCCTGGCTCCGCTTCTGGCGCATCACGTTGCCGCTGCTGCGGCCGTACACGGGGTTCGTGTTACTCACAGGTTTCATTAGCGCCTTCCAAATCTTCACGTTTGTGCTGGTGCTTACCCAGGGAGGACCGCTCCCCGCGCATTCGACCGAGGTCCTGGTGCACCGCATCTATCAATTGGCGTGGGGATCTCCCGGCGGAGCATTCGGCGTAGCGAGCGCGTTCGCGTTCGCCGTGCTGGTGCTAGTCCTGCTCTTCAGATGGCCGCAGCTGAAGCTGCTTGCCAGGGTGTTGCGGCATGCGTAAGCACTGGCCGGCCGCTGTTGTGCTCACGCTGCTCGCGGCGGTGATGCTCGCGCCCTTCCTCTATATGATCTCAGTTTCGCTCATGAGCGAAACGGAGCTGCTTCGCTGGCCGCCGCCGCTCGTGCCGCATGCGCCGACCGCCGCGAACTACCTTGCCGCGCTCGAGGGATTGCCATACGAGCGCGTTCTCCTGAACACGGCTGTGCTCGCGGGCTGTGTCATGATCGGGCAAGTGCTGACTAGCGCAGCCGCGGGTTATGCCTTCGCGCGACTGCGATTCCACGGTCGCGATGGGGCGTTTTCGATCCTCGTCGCCACTCTGGTGATCCCTGCGATTCTCCTCGTGCTCCCGCGATTCTTCCTGCTGAGGGGCCTCGGCTGGGTCGACACCTACCGCGGACTCGTCTCGACGGAGCTCGTATCGGTCGCGGGCATCTTCCTGATGCGCCAGGCATTCCAGACGCTGCCGCGCGAGGTCGAGGAGGCGGCCCGCCTGGACGGTGCAGGAGAGTGGACCCTCTTCTGGCGAGTCATGCTCCCACTCGCGAAACCGGCGGTCGCAACGGTTGCCCTGCTCGCGTTCATCGATCAGTGGCGCAGTTTGCTGTGGCCCCTCGTGGTCACGCGATCCGCGCAAATGGAAGTGGCAGAGGTCGCGCTGGCGCATTTCCACACGACCTATCTCGCCAACTGGCCATATCTGATGGCGGCGGCAGTGCTGATCACGCTGCCGGTGTTGCTGGCAGGTCTCCTGGCACAACGTTACGTGATGCAGGGTCTGCGAATTACCGGGGCCGAGCTCCGAAGCTGAGACTCCACTCAAGATCGCTTGACGTTCCTTCCGGCCATGAAATCACCGCATGCCCGCTCTCGAGCCGCTTCACACTGCAGGCGACATCCGCCTTGCAAACTCTGGGGCGTAGTGCGCGCGGCACAGCGATCGTGACGGCGTAAGGCCGGCCGTCGAGGTTCACCGCCTTCCCGTGCAGCGTCCGGGCCGCCGCATCCCAGCGCTCTTCTCCAAGATCGACGGCGCCTTGAATCACGTGCCGGGTTGTGCCGACCAGCTGCGGCCGAGTGGCCGTTGGCCGTAACGCGACAGTCAGCGTGGTGTGCGGGGGAAGTATCGCATTGAGTGTCTGCTGCACGTCGGGCAGCGGCTGCTCCGCCCAAACGTCGTATACGCTGAATTTCGAACCAGCCGCTCCGCCTGTGACTCCGAGCGCCGCAAGGCTTTGAGCGACCTTGCGTGGCTCATCCTCCCAGTTCACCAGCACGACGGTCCACCAGCGCGGCGCACCTTCGACGATCCACGTCCCGGCCGGGCGGTCGCGCGTGACACTGTAGAGGCCGCCGGCACCACCGGTGTCGGTCACGTGAACCGCAAGGACGTTTTCGCCACCCCAGTTGAGTCCGCCAGCTGGCACGTCGTACCGCCGGAACGCGCGCCAGCCGCTGGCGCCGCCCACCCTGGTACCGTTCACGAACGTCTCGTCGTTGTCGTCAACCCTGCCCAATTCCAGCCGAACAGATCCGGCCGCCGTCGGTGGCAGCGAGAACCGGGTCCGATACCACGCGGAACCGTCGTAATCCGCGTGCCCGGCCTGCTCCCACGTCGATGGAACGGGAATTGTCTCCCACGTCTCGTCATCGAACTCGCGTGCCGCATAGCGCTGGTCGTCGCCGGTCCGGAAACGCCAGGGACCTCGCAGCGGGACTACCGTATCGCCGGCCACCAGCGCGGGTGCGATCTCATGCTCGTCCACTTGCGTACCGACTACCCGGGCGGGGCGTGTCGTCCGCGCCACCGGGAGCGTTTTCTGCAGCACGGGCAGTCGTTCGGCGGGCAGTTTCGGGAGATTATCGGACAGGATTGTCATTCCGCCGGACGCTGCGACCACGGATGCCCAGACGCGCGCTTCATCCAGCGTCAGGGGCGGGCGGACGACGAGGCAGTCCGGATCGTTCAGCCAGATCGAGCGATGATAGAAGCTACGCAGCGCCGCCGCGCGGGCCGGTGCCTGAATGCCGGCCCAGCTGGCGTCGACATCTTCTCCAATCCGCATGCCGTCGACCAGCCCGGCGGCATGTTGCAGCGGTGCGCCGCAGCCCAGGAGGAACCCCTCGGCACCCAATCCGCCGCGCAATGCCGACAGCCCGCGGCGGTACGCCTCGGCCTTCGTGAGGCCGCCGTAGTGAAGCGCCTCCCCCCCCGCGGTGGCCCACTCCAGAAAATCGACTTTGAGGTAGTCGTAGCCCCACTCTCGCGCGACGCGGCGCGCGAGATCATACAGCCATTGTTGGACATCGGGATGCGCGCCGTCGAGCGCGAAAATCCGCCCGCCCCAAGGCGCCCGCGTGTCGACGAGGACCGGCGAGTTTTCGGTGTTTTTGATTAGCCAGGCGCCGTTCGCTGCGACCGGTGCGCGCTCCGCGACGGCGAAGGGGGCAACCCAGAGCCCGGCCTGGAATCCCGCCGCATGAATACGATCGGTCAGCCAACGATGGCCGTGCGGAAACTTGTCATTGGTTTCCCAGTCGCCCGCAGCTCGCTGATAGCCGTCATCGAGCTGGATGTAGCGGAGAAAGCGGCGGTCGAAGTGGGCGGTGCAAAAGTCGATGTTCGCCAGCATGTCCGCCTCGCTGACGTCGCTGCCCAGCTCGTACCACGAGCACCATCCGGTCGGCACCGTGAGCCCGGCGACGCGCTCCCGGTCCACCTCCGAGAGGGGCGTCGCGGCTGAGCTGAGCGCGTCGAGGCCGTCGCCCGCGGCGACGTAGGCGATGCGCACCGTGGCGCTGTCGCCTTCCGACCGCACCGGCCGGGCGGGGGTCCACTCACTGACCGCCTCGATGGCTCCGGCGGCGGTGAGGTGCACTTTTGCATCGCCGGGCTCACCGGAATCCCACACGACTGCCAGCCCATGTCCAGAGCGACTCAGACCGATGGCGCCGTGACTCGTGGCGTCAGCCGGTAAGGGCGTGACTCGACAAGAGTTCCATGACTGATAGCCATTGACGAGCGCGAGTAACGGCGACGGCGTGCCCGCCTCCGCCGGGAGTATCTCTGGCTCAGAAGTTGCGAAGAACCTGATACCGCGGATCGTGGCAAGCACGCGATCCGGATACACCGTGACGGTGATGGCGCCATGCGCGCCGGCATCCGCAGCAGTGTTCGCGTCCCAGGCCACGAATTCCGCCTCGATCCAGGAGCCGCGAGTTCGTCCCCGGATCACCAGCGACTCGCCGCCAGGCGGGCGGCGGTTCCCCACGCTGACGTCTTCCAGGTCAGCCAGGGTGACGAGCGTATCGCCGATCCACACGCCCAGTGCTGCATTCCGCAGCAACGGAATGGACCGGTCGGGAGCGTTGTACCAAAGGGCGATGCGACGCTGGTTGTCGAGATCGAACCTTAACGTGCCCGCGATTGGTGAGCCGCGCCCCACTCGACGGTGCGGACGCCACAGGGCGGTCGTTGCTGCGCCAGTCAGGAGAACGAACGTGCGTCGGTCCATGGTACTACCAATGTTGATAGCGCTGGCGGGTTTGTCTACGATGCTCGCCGCGCAAGGCACTACGGGCGACAGCAGTACCACCAAAGTGCCGTCCCACCATGCTATCGGCTTCGGGTATTTCGCAACGCTCGGATCATACTGGCAGATCGAAGCGGCTGAGATTGGCTACGTCCGCAGGATGTCTCACGGGTTGGCGGCGTTTTCTGTTTCCGGCCGGGTGGGAACTTTCATCGACGAGACGGCGGTGGTGGGCGGTACGAAAGGTATCGTGTTCGCTCCGACACTCGCCGCGCGCACGCATATGAAGCGCATCGCCCAGCTGGGTGAGGATGAGCACGGCACCGCGATCGGCCTGGATATGACGCTCGAGGCGAGCGCGTATTTCGCGGGCGGATCGCCGTTCTGGCAGGGCCCGCGCTGGGGCGCCATTGCCCTGCTCCCCGGTCTGCGAATCGGAAACGCCGCGATTGTGCTTGGCCCCACCGCATTCTTTGCAGGCAGCAAACCCGCCGTGCGGGGCTTGCTGGCCTTCCGCGGTGAGGCGCCGCTGGCGCGCAAGGAGCGTCATCCCTAGGTTAGCGACCTTATGGTCGCGCCGACGCTGACCTCGGACAATCCCGGTCTCGAGGTGCTGGCGGAAGTCGCCAAAGTGCTGTCTTCAGGCCGGCCCGCCGATGAAAGGCTTGCCGAAGTCGTCGCCGTATTACGCCGCGGCCTGTCACTGCGTCGTTGTCGCTTATGGCTGCGGACCGGCGATGGTTCCCGCTACATCCCCATCACCACTCCCGACGACGAGAAGCAGGTCCCCGGCTACGCCAACGCTGTCTCTGCCTGGGTAGCCACGGGCCCGCACCGCGAATCGGTCGCCGGAGCGACGCTACTCCGGCTGCCGCTGGTGCACGACGAAGCCGCGTTCGGTTGCTTCGAAGTCATCATCCCCCAGGGGCGGCACGAACGGATCGCGCACGACGTGCTTGTCGTGGTCGCGCAGATGCTCGCTCCCCTCCTCGCCGCCCACGACCTGTCCCAGGACCTCGTGTCCGAAGTCGCCCTCCGTACGCGCGAGCTCGAGGCGCAGCGCAACTTCGTGGCGCGCATCATCGATTCGCTGCCGGTAGGGCTGTACGTGATCGATCGGGCCTACCGGATCCGCGCCTGGAATCGCAAGCGTGAGGCCGGCACGCAGGGCGTGTCGCGCGAGGATGCGCTGGGCCGCGAAGTCTTCGAGGTACTCGACCGCCAGCCACGCGATCTGCTCAAGCTCGAGTTCGACCGCGTCTTCACGACCGGCGAGATCCAGCAGATGGAGATGGACTCCCTGGCGACCGGTGAGCCGCGCCACTACCGCATCACCAAGATTCCGATGCGCTCCGACGACGACGACATCTCACACGTCATCACGATCGGCGAGGACGTGACGGGATGGCGGCAGGCGCAGCACCGTCTCGCGCAGAGTGAGAAGCTCGCGGCAGTCGGACAGCTGGCGGCCGGTGTGATGCACGAGATCAACAACCCGCTCGCGACGATTCTCGCCTGCAGCGAAGCGCTGGCGCTCCGCATCGACGATCTGCCCGAGAAGGAGCGGCAGGCGCAGCAGGAGTACCTGCACATCGTGGACACCGAGGTGCAACGCTGCCGCCGCATCGTGGATGGCCTGCTCGATTTCTCGCGGCCCAAGCAGTCGAGCCCGAAGGCGCGCGTGGACATCAACGCGGTCATCGAGCAGACCCTCTTCCTCCTCAAGCACCACGATCGCTTCAAGTGGCTCACGATCGACCGCCAGCTGGGGGATGGCCTGCCGCAGTTCCCGGCCGACAGCGAGCGGCTGGTACAGTGCTTCATGGCGCTGATGCTCAACGCCATGGACGCGATGAATTCGCGCGGCGTGCTCACGGTGCGCACCCACCGCAATCCGCAGCGGGCCGACGAGATTCTGGTGGAGTTCATCGACACCGGCACGGGAATCAGGCAGGAAGATCTGCCCAAGATCTTCGAGCCGTTTTTCACCACCAAACAGCAGGGGCGCGGCACCGGGCTCGGCCTCTCGGTGGCGTACGGTATCGTCGAGGAGCACCGCGGCCGCATCGAGGTCGAATCGCAGCTCGGCGTGGGGACCAACTTCAAGGTCTTCTTCCCGGTCGGATGAAAATCCTCGTCATCGAAGACGACAAGACGGTAGGCGAATACGTGCGGCGCGGGCTCGACGAAGCCGGCTACCACGTCGACCTCGTCGGAGATGGCGACGAAGGATTGCGCCGCGCCAGCGGCCGCGGCGGCAATTACGACATCATGGTGCTCGATCTGCGGCTGCCGAAGCTCTCGGGCATCGATGTCCTGCGTACGCTGCGCGACCGGGGCGTGGGACTTCCGGTGCTGGTGCTCACCGCGCAGGACTCAGTCGATTTCAAGGTCCAGGCGCTGCGGATGGGGGCCGACGACTACGTCACGAAGCCCTTCGCGTTCGAGGAGCTGCTGGCGCGGGTGGAAGCGCTGGGCCGGCGACCCAAGGCCATCGCGCCGCCGACGCTCAAGGTGCACGGCCTGCTGCTCGACACGGGCAGCCGCGAGGTGACGCGGGACGGCAAGCGCATCGAGCTGACACCCAAGGAATACGCCGTCCTCGAGTACCTCATGCGGCATCAGGGCCGCGTCATGTCCCGGACCCTGATCACCGAGTACGCCTGGGACTACCATTTCGATCCCGGCACGAACATCGTGGATGTGGTGATCACACGACTGCGCAAAAAAATCGATCAAGGGCGAGAACCCAAGCTGATCCACACGGTGCGCGGCGTGGGCTACGTGGTGCGCGCGTGACATGGAGAGTATCCGCGGGCGGTTGACGGTCTGGTACGCCACCGCCCTGATCGTCAGCATCGCGGTCTTCGCGGTCGTCGTCTACTTAACTCGACGCAGCGCCACGTATCAGGATCTCGATCGCCGCATCCAATCCGAGGCCGACCTCACCGCGGGCATTCTCGCCGAGAGCTATCGCGCGCGTGGCGTCCTCGTGGAAAAGGACACCGCCGGCCGCCCCGTGCTGACGCCCGAAGTGGCGGCCGTGCTCGAGGTCGTGCCGGACTTCCTCCTGGTGACGAGCCGCGACGGCCGGCTGCTGTTCGCGTCGCCGGACGCCCGCGCGCTCACGTTCGCGGAATTCGAGCAGCTCAACGCGATTACCCGGCTTCCCCCCGCTCCCCCCCCCCCCCCCGCTCCCCCCCCCCCCCCCCGCCCCCCCGCTCCCGACTCGATCAGCTGCTGCTGACGATCGTCGCAGCCTTCTTCGTCGGCGTCGTCCCCGCGATTCTGGTCGGCGGGTGGATCGCCGGGCGCGCGCTCGAGCCGGTCGACCGCATGATCACCGAAGTTCGCGAAATCACCGACGGCCGCAGCCTGCACCGACGCCTCGCCGTCCCGATGGGGCGCGACGAGCTCAGTCGCCTGGCCGAGACGCTGAATCAGATGATGACGCGCCTCGAGCGCAGTTTCGTGGCGCTGCGTCGCTTCACCGCGGACGCGAGCCACGAGCTGAAAACACCGCTCACGGTCGTCCGCGCGGGCGTCGAGCGGGCCATCACTCGTCCCGAGGTGCCGCCCGAGACGCTCGCCCCTCTGGAGGAGACCCTGCAGGAAGTGAATCGGATGACCGAGCTGCTCGACGCGCTCCTGACGCTGGCGCGCGCCGATGAGGGCCGCGCCGAGCTGCATCGGGAAGCGGTCGATCTGCGTGACATCATCGCCGAGGCGGGCGAGACGGGAGAGCTGCTCGCCGAGCACGCCGGCGTGGGCATGGAGATCCGGCTGCCGCCGCAACCGGTTGTCGTCTCGGTGGACCGCAGCCGCGTGCGCCAGTTGGCGCTCAATCTCATCGAGAACGCGGTGAAGTACACACCGCGCGGCGGGCAGGTATCGGTGGAGCTCGGCAGCAATGACGGGCGCGCGGTGTTCACGGTCGCCGACACCGGCATCGGCATCGCGCCGGGCGACTTACCGAACGTCTTCGATCGCTTCTGGCGGGCCGACTCCGCGCGGACGCGCACGAGTGAGCGCGCCGGCACCGGCCTCGGTCTCGCCATCTGTAAGTGGATTGCGGAAGCGCACGGCGGCACGATCGAAGTGCAAAGCCGGCCGGGCAGGGGAACGACGTTTACGGTAGGGTTGCCGCACGGGTAGATCCACATCGCGTTGTCATCATTCCGTCATCTGCGTGCAAAACGTCGGTCATTCGTCGTCTGTAATTCTCAGACAGGATCTGTCCTGAGAGGCGACGATGTACGACGATCTGGAGCGATCCCAGCGACCCAGTCATCTCGAATGGCTGGTCGTGAACGTTGTGATCCCATCGGTGCTCGTTACATTCGCGCTGCACGCGCGACCGGATCATGCCGGCCTCGTGGTGAGCGCCACTCAAGGACCGATCTGCGTGTTCGGCGTGATCGGGGTCGACCATCCACTCAGCCATGCACTCAACGCACCCATCCCCGACTTCTATCCTCAGGTCGTGAGTATGGCACGCCCGGCGTATCCACCGGGCTTCCGCAGAGCAGGCATCGAAGGCCGCGTCTTCCTCCGTGCGCTCGTGGAGACGAGCGGTCGGGTCCGAGGTTCGTCAATCGACGTCGTACAGTCGCCCCGCGTTGAGTTCAATGACCCGGCGCGGCGCGCGCTCGCTGCAGCCCTATTCAAACCGGCACGGCTCGCAGGACAGCCGATAGCCGCGTGGATCACGATTGCGGTGAACTTCAACGTCCCTTGGGAGTGATACCATGCGCGCGATCAGCTCAGTGATCTCGCTCACCGTCCACGTCGCTGTCGGCGTCGCGGTCCTCTTCGGCACTACCAAGACAGGCAGGTCCGATGTGCCGAGCGATGGTGTACGGCAGATTGTCTTTCCAACAGTTCAAACGGAAAACCGGAGTGACGGACTGTCCGGGGTTCCGGTGCCGGGTCCGATAACAGTCGTGGCGCCGGACTTTGATCCGATCTCGATCCCCTCGATGTCCCAAACTGGTGCGACCATGCAGTCGCTGTCGCCGACCCTCTCCGTATCTGACGGTCTACCCGCTACGAATCCGGCGCCTGGCTGGAACCCTTGGCGGAGCGAGGAGAACGCCGAGGTGCTGACCGCCCCGCTTCCCGTCTATCCCGAGCTGTTGCGTCAGGCGGGAGTGCAGGGAAAGGTCGTTCTTGAAGCCGTGGTCGACACTACCGGACGGGTTCTCCCGCAATCCATTCTGGTCGTGTCCGGGACTAATCCCGCGTTTGTCGCTCCAGCGCGACAGGCTTTGCTGGCTACGCTGTTTCGGCCGGCTAGGGTTGGCGGGAAGGCGGTTCAGATGCGGATACGGATTCCGTACGATTTCGCCATACGAAACGGCATGGGACGTGGGCGATGAGTGTGACGCTGAAGGGTCATCCGGCTGTCATCGTTTTGTAATCTTCGGGCTACTAGCGGGCATCTTACGACGGGTACTATTACTTAGCCAACCAGTCACCAGCCCCGGAGGCACGGCGGTGTTCAATCACCTGATCGAGTCGAATCGCAAGACCAACAAGAAGGGCGCATTCGGTCTCGGCTTTATATCGCTGATCGGTCACAGTGTGATCGTGCTTGCCGCGGTTGTCGCGACGCTCACGGCCGGTCAAAAGAAGGATGAGCAAACGATCGATACCGCGATGGTCTTCCTGAATCAAGACGAGCAGAAGAAACCGGAAGAGCAGCCGCCGATCGTGGACGTGCCGCAGCTCAAGGGCTTCCAGACGGTCGTCGCGCCGACCGACATTCCGACAAACATTCCTCCGATCAATTTGCAGGAGCATTTCGACCCCAAGGACTACACGGGCACCGGCGTCGAGGGCGGCATTGGCACGGGCATCGTGCCGTCGTCCGATCAGGTGTTCATGGAGTCCGTCGTGGAAGAGCGTCCTGAAGTGTTGTCGGGACCGGCGCTCAATTACCCCGATTTGTTGCGGCAGGCGGGCGTGCAGGGTCGCGTGCTGGTCCAGGCCATCATCGACACGTCCGGCCGCGCCGAGCCGCCGTCGGTGAAGATCATTCAGAGTCCCAATCCGGGCTTCGACCAGTCGGCGAAGAATTACGTTTTGCGGGCGCTGTTCCGGCCCGCGCGCGTGCACGGCCGGGCCGTCCGCGTGCTCGTGAATTTGCCCATCGATTTCAAGATCAAGCGGTAGTACGCCAGTACCCACAGCGCCGCGCGCACTCGAGGAGACACGATGAGTTACGCTGAACTATGGTCGTCGATGGGACTGTTCGCCAAAGGCATCGTGGTCGTCATGTTCGTCATGTCGGCCTGGTCATGGGCGGTCAGCATTTCCAAGCAGATCTACCTCAGGAAGTCACAGAAGGAGACGCGCAAGTTCGCGCCTGAGTTCTCGCGCTATCTGCAGGAAGAGCAGCTCGACGGGGCCATCGCCCTGGCCGAGAAGAACAAGAAGAGTCACGTCGCGCGCGTGCTGGGCGAAGCGCTGGCCGAAGTGAAGCCGCTGCTGCGCGACCGGGCGACGATCACCGCGGCCGACATCAACTCGGCGGAGCGCGCGGTCGAGCGGCAGATGTTGATCATCACGGCCGAGCTGAAGCGCGGCCTCGGCATCCTGGCGACGACCGGCGCGACCGCGCCCTTCGTCGGCCTGCTCGGCACCACGATGGGTATCGTCACGGCGTTCCAGGGCATGTCGGCGTCGGGCGGCTCGGGCTCGCTGGCGGCGATCACCGGCGGCGTCGCCGAAGCGCTCATCACGACGGCGTTCGGTCTGCTCGTGGCGATTCCGGCGGTGTGGCTGTACAACTATTTCGCCACCAAGATCGACTTCCTCACGGTGGAAATGACGTACACGTCGAAAGAGCTGATCGACTACCTCATCAAGAGCGTCGGCAGCGAATTCGGCCGGTCGATCTTCACCAAGGAATTCCAGACACAGAAGACGTCGCAGACCAGCGGCCCCATCAAGGGATAACCCACCATGGCGATCGGTGGCGCGAAGAAGACGGAAGGCGCGGTCGCAGCGAACATCAACGTCACGCCGATGATCGACGTGATGTTGGTGCTGCTGATCATCTTCATGATCGTGACGCCGGCCATCACGGCCGGCTTTCAGGCGACCCTCCCGCGGGCCAAGAACCCCGAGTCGCGCGAGGAAGCCGACGGGGAGATCCGGCTGGGCATCGACCGGGACGGCAAATTCTATCTCGACATTACCGGCACCAGCGGCAAGTACACCGGCCCACGCTATATCAGCGACGAGGATTTGCCGACGCAGCTGATGAACCTGTACGCGGCGCGGACGATCGACAAAATCATGTACCTCAAGGCCGATGAAAGCGTGAAGTACGAGCGCGTGCAGCAGGCACTCGAAATCGCTCGCAAGGCGGGGGTCCGGGTCGTCGGCGCGATCGCCGAGCAGGAACGCTCGGCGAAGAAGGAGCAGTAGCGTATGGCCATGGGAAGCGGAGGGTCGGGCAGTGGGCTGAGTGCGGACATCAACGTCACGCCCATGATCGACGTGTTGCTCGTGCTCCTCATCATCTTCATGATCACGCTGCCGCTGTCCCGGCGGGCGTTCGACGTGCAGGTGCCACCCGAGCAGAAGAACCAGCCGAAGCAGAAGCCGCAGCAGAGCGATCAAATCGTCCTGGAGCTGAATCCTGACGGCTCGTACGCGATCAATAAGCAGCCGGTCACCTTCGAGCAGATGGACGCCAAGTTCCACGAGCTGTACGATCAGCGCCCGGCGAAGCTGCTCTTCATCAAGTCCGCGCCGAATCGTAAGTATGGCGACATCGTGCGCGCCATGGACATCGCGCGCGGCGCGGGCGTCCAGGTGATCGGCTTCACGCCGCCGGATCAGAAGGCCGGCGCCCCGTAGGCCGCTCGTCCTGAGGTTGTGAATTCCGGGGCACGAAACCGTGCCCCGGTTTTCGTTATAGGGTATCTATTAGCCATGCCTGACCCCACGGGCTCCCGTCCACCTTTCGACGCCTACTCGCTGCCGCTTCCCCGGCGACGCGAGGGGCCCGCGGCCGCGCTCTCGTTTCTCGCACATGTAACGATCGCCGTGCTGGTTCTGTGGCGTGGCGCGGCGATGTTCGCGGGCGGCGGTGGCGGAGGCTCCGGTCCGCGGGGGGGAGGGGGCGGTGGTGGCCGGCCCGCCGTCAGCTGGTTCGCATTGCCGGCGCCAACGGCGGCGCAGGCGCAGGAGGTGCCACCGGCGCCTCCAGCGGTGACGGTGCCCACCATTGCTGTTCCAACACCCGAGCCCGTGAAGATCGAGATGCCAACTCCTGATGTCGCCGCCGTTGCGGCACCGGCGGCGGCAGTCGGGACGGGTGCCGGAACAACGGGCGGAGCGGGGCAAGGTCCCGGAACGGGAGGCGGGCAGGGAACGGGGACCGGAACCGGAATCGGTTCGGATTCCGGTGTTGGCTCGGGAGGCGATGCGCGTGATATTTTCCCCGCTTCGCCGCGGTGGACGATTTTCCCACCGCCCGGCGCGCCTCGCGAAGCGCGCGGCCGGCGGCATGAGGTGCGGTTCTGGGTCACGGCGGAAGGACGAGTCACCCGCGTCGAAGTGACGCCCCCGATCAAGGACGCCGGGTACCGGCGCGACTTCACTGAACGGATGATGGGCTATCTCTTCAATCCGGCGACTACGCGTGACGGGCGACACGTCGACTACGTCGCCAGCGTAACCGTCATCCCGTAAACACCACTCTCTCAACCGAAAGCAGGGGAAGCGTGCGGCAGCTCTTCCAGCGCAAGCCGATCGCGGAGCTCCTGGTCAGCGAGCTCGATACGCCGCACTCGCTGAAGCGCGTGCTCGGCGCCGGCGACCTCATCATGCTCGCGATCGGTGCCGTCATCGGCGCAGGAATCTTCGGTGCGATCGGAACAGCTGCCGCCGGCCAGTACGACGCCGCCGGAAACATGGTGCGTGCCGGTGCTGGACCCGCCCTCGTGCTCTCGTTCGTGCTCTTGGGCGTGTGTTGCGCCCTGGCGGGCCTCTGCTACGCCGAGCTCGCGTCCATGATTCCGCAGGCCGGCAGCGCGTACGCCTACTCGTATGCGACGCTGGGCGAAGTCGTCGCGTGGATCATCGGCTGGGACCTGATTCTCGAATACGCGGTCGGGAACGTCGCCGTGGCGATCTCATGGGGCGACTACTTCAACACGTTGATGCGCAACTTTGGCGTCCATCTTCCGGTCTGGATTACGACCGGATATCGCACGGCGCTGCTCAGCCCCGATCCCGCCGTCCACGGCCTGCTGCAGACCGCGCCCCACGTGGCCGGCGTCCCGATCCTGATCAACCTGCCCGCGTTTCTCATCGTCGGGTTGATCACCTGGCTGCTGCTGTTGGGCGTGCGCGAGAGCGCGCGCACGAACAACATCCTCGTCATCATCAAACTGCTGGTGCTCGCCCTCTTCATCGTCGCCGGATTCAGCCACCTCAATTCGGTGAACTACACACCGTTTGCGCCGAATGGCTGGCGCGGCATTCACCAGGGCGCCGCGATCGTGTTCTTCGCCTATATCGGCTTTGACGCGATCTCGACCGCCGCCGAGGAAACGAGGAATCCGCAGCGCAATCTTCCCATTGGGATTCTCGGCGGCCTGGCGATCTGTACGCTGATCTACGTCATCGTCGGCGCCGTGCTCACGGGAATGGTGAAGTACACGGAGCTGGGCGTGGCCGATCCGCTCGCGAAGGCGCTCGAGGTGGCGGGGTTCCGCACTGTCGGATGGATCGTCGCGCTTGGCGCGATCGTATCGATGTCGGCGGTGTTGCTGGTGTTCCAGTACGGCCAGCCGCGCATCTTCTTCGCGATGGCGCGCGATGGCCTGCTGCCGCCGTGGGCGGCCCGCATCTCCGCCCGCCGCCGCGTCCCCTACATCACGACGATCGTCACAGGGGTGTTCGTCGCCGTGTGGGCACTCATCGGCGACGCCAACGAGACCTACAATCTCACGAACATCGGCACGTTGTTCGCGTTCGCGCTGGTCTCGGCGGGCGTCCTGGTCCTGCGGCGGACAGATCCAGATCGCCCGCGACCCTTCCGGGTGCCGTGGGCCATCGTGGTGGCCCCCGTGTCGGCCGCCCTCTGCATCTACGTGATGCTGGGATTGCCGCTCGAGACGTGGATCAGATTTGCGGCGTGGCTGGTAATCGGGTTGGCGCTGTATGTGGGGTACGGGTTCAAACACAGCAGAATCCGAGCCGGCGCGAATCGCGGGGGGTAACCCGACGTCACGCGGTCCCCAACAGCTGCGCCGCCAGCCGCAGCGCGCCGACCGGTGCGTCCACCGAACTGCCCAAGTCGGCGAGCCTGGCACGCGGGTTGTCCGCGCCGAGGCGCGCGCGCAGCGCGGTCAGGAGCGGCGACCCCACACGCACTAGTCCTCCAGCGGTCGCCACGCGGATGGGATCGCTCCCCGGAAAGTGTCGCGTCAGGATCTGCACCAGCTGCGCCAACTCCACCGCGGCGGCCTCCACGGCCCGCTGCGCCACGGTCTCACCTTCTTTCGCAGCATTGAGTACGTGTGGAGCGAGTGCGGCCACTTGCGCCGGCGTCGCGGTCGCCGTCCACCGAATCAGGTCATCAAACGTCTGCAGTCCAAGGGCGACCAGCAGCCGTTCGAGCAGGGTGGATGACTCCTCGAGGCCGTCCTGCGCGCGAGCCGCGGCCGAGAGGGCGCGGCGTCCGAGCCAGTAGCCACCGCCCTCGTCACCGAGCTGCCATCCGTGCCCGCCGGCACGATGCAGTTTGCCGTCCGGCGTACGCGCATAGGCGATCGATCCGGTCCCGGCGTTCACCAGCACGCCCGGTCCGTCGCCGAACGCAGCGGCGAGCGCGATCTCGACGTCACCGCGCACGTCCACGCGCGATGCGATCCCCGCGGCGGTGATTGCGGCGGCGAGCGCCTGTTGCTCGGGCGCGCGCCCCGCGCCGGCCGCACCCACGAGGGCGACGCCGGCGGGCAGCGTTATGCGCGCCTGCGATGCGGCCCGTCGCGCCACATCGAGAATCACGGCCGCCGATCGCTCCGCCCCCCCGGGCCGCATCGCCGAGCCGGGCCCTTCGGCGCGAGCGAGGACCCGACCTTGCCGGTCGCCGACGACGACGGCCGTGTGCGAGCCGCCGGAGTCGATGCCGAGCAGGACGGCCGGACGTTGCGACGGCCCGCCGGCCGGATCCGTCACGCTGGCTCCTGTGGCCGTCCGGCCGTCAGGCCGTCCGGCCGCCCAACAAGCGACGAGATCATTCCCACCACCACCGTGACGAGAGTACCGAGCGGCACGTACCAGGGCCACGCGAGCCCAGGCAGCCAGTGCACCGGGAAGTGCGGAAGCACCGCGCCCAGCACGACGGGTGACATGAGGACGACACTCACAGCGATCGCGACGATCACGTCGATTTGGCGCGCCCGCGGCCAGGCCCCACCGAGGATGTACGTCCCGAGCAGGCTGCCGTAGGTGAGCGACGCGATACTCAGGGCCAACTGCACGACGGGTGTATCTCGATCGCCGATGAAGACGATCGCGCCCATCACGAGCACCGCAGTCCAGATCAGGGTAAGCCAGCGTCCCACCCACAACAGGTGTTCCAGGTCGTGCCGGCCGGTGAGGGGAGCGTAGAAATCATGCGTCGAAGCGGAGGCGAGAGAGTTGACGGCCGACGCATGGCTGCTCATGGCAGCGGCCAGGATTCCCGCGACCACCAGTCCCGCGAGCCCGGCTGGAAGTTGCGTGATCACGAACGTTGGGTAGATCGCGTCACTTCGCATGACGCCATCGTCCGCGCCGGCGAGCCACAGGCTCGTGCCGACGAGGAGGAACAGGGCGAACTGCGCGATGATGAACACGCCAGACCCGATGAGTGCCCGCTGTGCATCCCGCAGTCCCCGTGCCGCCAGCAGCCGCTGCACGATCAGATGATCGGTGCCATGCGATGCAGCGGCGAGAAGCGCTCCACCCACCAACCCGCCCCAGAACGTGTACAGAACTTTGAAGGAGGGCCGAAAGTCGAGGACGGCAAGTTTCCCTGCGTCCCACGCGCGGGCGAACGCACCCCAGCCCCCCGCGAGATGCGTGGCGACGATGAGCGTTGCAATCCCCCCGAGCAGATAGACGCCCAGCTGGATGACGTCCACCCACACCACGGCACGGAGACCGCCGAACCAGGTGTAGAGGAGTGTCACGATGCCGATTGCCAGGATCCCGATTACGAGGGCCTTGTCGGTGGGTTTGCCGTACGTGATGATAGCGAGTGGAATCGCGGTCGCGAAGATCCGGACGCAGTCGGCCAATGCGCGTGTCACGAGAAAAACGGCGGACGCGCTCCGCCGTGCAGCTGGCCCGAAGCGTCGCTCCAAACGCTGGTACGCCGTGTCCTGGGTTCCCTCGAAGTAGCCCGGGAGCAAGAGCTTGGCGACGCCGATCCGGCCGACCAAATAACCAAATGCGATCTGCAAGAATGTGAGATCCCCCCGCGCCGCGATCCCAGGGACCGAGATCACAGTGACGGCCGACGTTTCTGTGGCGACGACCGACAGCATCAAGGCCCACCAGGGAAGCCCGCGGTGCCCGAGGAAATAGTCTGTGGCGTCGCGCTGCCGTCCCGCCAGCGCCAACCCGAACACGATGACGGCGGCGAAGTACGCGACAATGACGGTGATGTCGAGCGGACGCACGGCTAGAAAAGAAAGGGCCCGCGACCTGCGCGGGCCCTGACTCCTGTATCAGGATGGATCAACGCTCAAACCGTGAACGACGATCCGCAGCCACAGCCACCGGACGCGTTCGGGTTCTCGAACGCAAACCCGGATTCCTGGAAGTTGCTCTTGTAGTCGATCACCGTCCCGTTGAGATACTGCGAGCTGAATTCATCGACAAACAGACGTACGCCTGCGCTTTCGATCACCACGTCATCCGACCCCGGCTGCTCTTCGATGTTCAGGCTGTAACGGAAACCCGAGCAGCCGCCCGGCAGCACGGCGACGCGCAGCCCAGCCGACTCCTGCGGCACCTTCTCCTCGGCCAGGAATTTCTTGACTTCTTGCCCCGCGCGCTCAGTGAGCGTGAGGGTCACGGTTGGTCTCTGTGTCGTGCTCATCACTATCCTCCAGTCTGGCAGCAACTTAGAAGGTCGCCGCCAGGCTGTCAACCGCGGCTTGCCTAACTCGCAGTCACCCCGCCAATTGGTGGCCCATGCGACTGACCATCATCGACTGGCTCGTCATCGGCGCGTACTTCGCGCTGAACGTCGGAATCGGTTTCTACTACAAGGCCCGGGCGTCGAGCAGCGTCAGCGAATTCTTCCTTTCCGGTCGCAACGTGCCGTGGTGGCTCGCCGGCACGTCGATGGTCGCGACGACGTTCGCCGCGGACACCCCGCTCGTCGTTACGGGCCTCGTAGCGAAGAATGGCATCGCAGGCAACTGGATCTGGTGGAGCTTCCTGATGAGCGGGATGCTCACCGTGTTCTTTTACGCGCGGCTGTGGCGGCGCGCCGGGGTGATGACGGACATCGAGTTCGCCGAGATCCGCTATTCGGGAAAGCCAGCCGCGTTCCTGCGCGGCTTTCGCTCGGTGTACCTGGGCGTGATCGTCAACTGCATCATCCTGGGCTGGGTCAACCTCGCGATGGTGAAGATCCTGGGCCTGATATTCGGGATCGATAAAAACCACGCGCTCCTCATCGTCCTCGGTTTGATCGCCCTGACGTCCTTTATTTCAACCTTGGCGGGACTCTGGGGCGTGCTCGTCACCGACATGGTGCAGTTCGTGATCAAGATGGGCATGGTGATCGTACTGGCCGTGTTTGCCGTGAACGCGGTCGGCGGCATCGACATGATGAAAGAGAAGCTGATCTCGAGTGGCCGCGGTGAAGCGTTGAATCTCGTGCCGGCTTTGAATTCGGTGTGGATGCCGATGATCACGTTCCTCGTGTACGTGTCGGTGAACTGGTGGGCGACGTGGTATCCAGGAGCTGAGCCCGGCGGCGGAGGATATGTCGCGCAGCGCATGTTCAGCGCCAAGGACGAGCGGCATTCGATGCTTGCGACGCTCTGGTTCAACATCGCGCACTACGCCATCCGGCCGTGGCCGTGGATTCTCACCGCGCTCGCGTCGCTGATTCTGTTTCCGGGGCTCAAGGACCCCGAGACCGGCTACATCCGCGTGCTCATCGACTATCTGCCGGCGTCGCTTCGCGGGCTCATGATCGCCGCCTTCGCGGCCGCGTACATGTCCACCATCGCGACGCAGCTCAACTGGGGCGCGTCCTATCTGATCAACGACTTCTGGCGCCGGTTCGTGAAACGGGACGGCTCGGAACAGTACTACGTCCGGGCGTCACAAGTGGCCACGGTGCTGCTCACCCTCGTTTCCGCGGAGATCACGCGCCACATGGACTCGATCGGTGGCGCGTGGAAGGTGCTGATCGTCACGGGGGCGGGAACCGGTGGGGTGTTGCTACTGCGCTGGTACTGGTGGCGCATCAACGCGTGGAGTGAAGTCGCGGCCATGATCTGCGCCGCGGTCGTATCGATCTCGCTGCAGGTGGTCTTTGGGTTCGACACCGACCAGCCGAAGCAATTCGCCCTGGTGATGCTCACCACTGTCGCGATCACGACCATCGTGTGGCTGGCCGTCACTTATCTCACCAGCCCGGAGCCGAACGAGACCCTGGTCGCCTTCTACCGGCGCACCCATCCGTCACGAACCGGGTGGGCGCCGATCGCCGCACTCGCGCCCGAGGTCAAGGTCGCGAGCGATGGACTGAACAACCTGCTGGACTGGGTGGCCGGCTGCGCGCTAGTCTACGGGGTGCTGTTCGGTGTCGGAAAGCTCTTGCTGGGCGACGTGACAACTGGACTGATCTTGCTGGCGATCAGCGCGATCAGCGGTATCGTGATCTACCGCGACTTGTCGCGCCGGGGTTGGGCTACGGTGGTGGAGTGAGCGCGTCGTTCACGAGATCGGCCGCGCGCCTGCGTACCTGAAGGATTTTGGTGTTGGCGCGTGTGGGATTCACGCGGTTCGTCAGCAGGATAATGAAGAGGTCGCGGTCGGGGTCGAACCAGATGGACGTGCCGGTGAAGCCGGTGTGTCCGAATGCGTTCGGCCCCATTTTCGTTCCGGCGCTCGAGTTCTCGGACGGCGTGTCCCAGCCCAGCGCTCGGCTGGAGCCGGGAGGAATATTCTGACGCGCGGTGAACGTCCGGACCAGGCTGGAACTCAGCTTGGGTGCGTTCCCCCCGGGCTGCCCGCCCGCGGGTGACACCCCCGCTCTGGTTTCGAGCAGCCACCGCGCAAACCTGGCCAAGTCTGGCGCCGTACTGAACAACCCCGCGTGTCCTGAAACGCCTCCGAGTCTCCCCGCATTCTCATCATGCACTTCGCCGCGAAGCAGTCGATGGCGAAAGGCCGTGTCATTCTCAGTCGGCGCGATGCGATCGCGCCAGCTCTGAGGCGGAAGGAATCGCGTGGACTTCATGCCGAGTGGTTCGAACAGGCGAGCATCGAGGAATTCATTCAGCCGCTGGCCGGTGATCGCTTCAACCGCCTGCGTGAGCGTGATCGCGCCGAGGTCCGAGTAGATGAACGTGTCGCCCGGTTGGCGCAGGAGGGCCGTGGTGTCGATCAGCGCCAGAGCCTCGTCGCGTGTCTTGGCTTCGGCGTACGTTGGGCGCCAGGCCGGCATCCCGGAGGAATGTGTGAGCAGGTGCCGAATGGTCACGCGCTCCTTGTTCGCTCCCTGGAATGCGGGAACGTACTGCTGCACCGGTGCATTGAGATCGAGCTTGCCCGAATCGACGAGCATCATCGCCGCGGTCGTCAGACCGATGACCTTCGTAAGCGATGCGAGATCGTAGATCGTCTCAGTGGTGACGGGGCGGGGATCGTCCGCTCCATAATGACCCATGGCCGCGAGCAGCACGACGCTGTCGCGGTACCCCACCGCAATCACGCCACCCGGAAAAGCGCTATCGACCTGCGAACGCAGATACCCGACGACCGGATCGAAGCGGCCATATGATGGCGCGGTGGCGGGTGCCGGCGCCGCATGCGAGTGCGCGCAGCCAATCAGCAGCAGCGCGGCGACCCGTGCCGTCCGTCGAGGCATCACGGGATGATGATGTGCGCCGGCGGCCTCGGGGGCGCCAGCGTGGAATCCGAGACCACCAGGCCATAGCCGATCGGATAGCCAGGCGGAATGCGAATCGGCAGCTTGCCGCGAATTGGTGACCAGCCGAGCAACGCCCGACCGGCGGCACGTTCCGCCGAGCGGACGCCGCTCCACGCGATGAGATACGATTTCACCTTCGGTGCCTGACTGAGCAGGTACGGGCTGCCGAGCGACACGAGCACCGTCGGCTTCACCGAGTCGGTGACCGCGATGAGCCGGGCCAGAGAATCGGGCAACGCGATGTTTCCCCTCGACGATATGGGACGCACGTTCATCGCGAATACGATGGTGGGCGCGCGAGTGATGGTCGTGCGGGCCGAGTCGTAGGATGCGGTTCCCGACATCGGCCACAGCCGAAAGAAGCTCACACTGTCGCCGCCGAGCCGCAGCAGCTCGAGCATGCGCTGGCCGACGTAGCTGTTGAGTTCATCGCCGTAGGCGATCAGCGCGATGCGACTGCGGGCACCGCGGAGCCGCGCGATCGTGCCGGCGGTGTCGCGCACCAACGTCAGCGCGCGCTGGGCGATGTCGTCCGCCGCGTCCTGGAATGTTTTGGACCCGACCACCCGCGCAATCGAATCGAGTGGCACGGTACGCCGACCGAAAAGTCCCAGGCTGCGCTTCACTTCCAACACGCGCCGCACCGATGCATCGAGCCGCTCGGCGGAGAAGCGTTTGGTCTGCAATGCTGTGAGCATGGACGCGATCGCGGAGTCGGGATCCGCCGGCATGAGCAGGAGGTCCGACCCCGCCACGAAGGCGCGCACCGCGGCCTCACCGGCGCCGTATTTGGCCACGATCGATCCCATCATCAGCGCGTCCGTCACGACCATGCCGCGGAACCGCAGTGAATCGCGCAGCAGGCCCGTGAGGACCGCGCCCGACAGCGTCGCCGGATCTTCGCTGCCGGTGAGCGCCGGATACGCGATGTGAGCGGTCATGACGACCTGAGCCCCGGCGTCGATGCCCGCGCGGAACGGCACCAGCTCGACGGAATCGAGCCGGGAGTAATCGGAGCGGATCGTGGGTAGACCGATGTGCGAATCAGTCTCGGTATCGCCGTGCCCGGGGAAGTGCTTCAGGGTGGCGAGCATGCCATTGTCCTGCAGCCCGCGCACGTAGGCGCGCACCAGACGCGCAACCGCGCGGGGATCCTCGCCGAACGAGCGGATATTGATGATCGGGTTCAGCGGATTGTTGTTGACGTCGGCGTCGGGCGCAAAGTTCACGTGAATGCCCACCGCCCGACCCTCGAGGGCGGCGACGCGGCCGATGGTATAGGCGTCGCGCTCAGCGCCCGTCGCCCCGGCGGCCATGATCATCGGGAACGCCGTCGCGCCCACGACGCGCATGCCAGCGCCCCATTCGAGATCTGCCGAGACCAGCAGTGGCAGCTTGGAGCGGCGCTGCAGCGCATTCAGTTTGGCGGCGATGTCGTACGGTGAGCCGACCGAGACGATGATCCCGCCGACTTCGAGCGAATCGACCCAGCGCGTCGCGATCTGGTAGGCGGAGTCGTCCAGCGCCATGTAGTTTCCGCCGAGCCAGGGCACCACGAGCTGAGCTATCTTCTGTCGTGGTGTCAGCTTCGCGAGCACCGCGTCAACGGAAACCGGCGCCGGTGCGGCGGGCCGGGCGGTTTGGCTGCCGCCACACGCGGTCAACAGCGTAACGATCAGGAGTGTATGCGCGCGCATCATCTCGTTGTCATTGTCTGTGGACTCGGCTGCTCCGCGGGATCTCGTACGCCTTCACCGCCGGCGATCCAGGTCCGGCCCGGTATTGAAGTGCTGCTGGCCGACTCGACTCATCTGATTGCCGGCAAACGTCTCGGCCTGCTCTCGAACCATACCGGGGTCGATCACCTCGGTCGCCGTGATGTCGATCTCCTGCGCACGGCTCACGACACACGGCTTACGGTGTTATTCAGTCCCGAGCACGGATTTCGGGGAACGGAAGATCGTCCCGGACTGCCCGACAGCAGGGATTCGGCTACCGGCCTCCCAATCTACAGTCTCTATGGCGGATCGCGTAGCGCGGCGCGATCCGCCCTCGATTCCGTCGACGTGGTACTGATCGATCTGCAGGACATCGGCGCCCGCTATTACACGTATATCGCGACGGCGACGATCCTGATGCGCGACGCCGCGCGCGCCGGGAAACGCGTGATCGTGCTCGATCGCCCCGATCCGGTCGGCGGAGTCGCCGTCCAGGGCAACGTCCGCCCGCGCGTGGGCGATCCGGATTCCGCCTTCGTCGGATTCCTGCCGATCGCGATGCGTCACGGGATGACCCTCGGTGAGCTCGCGCTCATGGCGAACGACGTCATGGCCATCGGCGCCGATCTGGCCGTCGTGCCCGCGGCAGGCTGGAAGCGCGACATGCTATACGACCAGACGAGTCTCCCCTGGGTCAAACCGTCGCCAAACATGCCCGATCTCGAGAGCGCCCTTCATTATCCCGGCCTCTGCCTGTTCGAGGGTACGAACGTCTCCGTCGGCCGCGGCACCGGGATGGCGTTTCAGGTCCTTGGCGCACCGTGGCTGAATCCCACGGAGGTCCTCAAGCGGCTGGATCCAGCGGGGCTCGCCGGCGTGGAAATCACGCCGGCCGTCTTCACGCCCGTCGCGCCCACCGACGGGAAATACGCGGGCATCGCCCTGCACGGGGTGCGAGTCCACGTGACTGACCGGACCGGGTACGATCCCACGAAGCTCGCCGTCGCGCTCCTTGTCGCCATCCGCGCGACGCATCCTACGCAGTTCCAGTTCCGCGCGGAGAGTTTTGACCGGCTCGCCGCGGGACCGGAGCTGCGGGCGGCCATCGAGGCGGGGAACCTCGCGCCCGCGGCTTGGGGGTCGTGGGACGCCGATCTCGTACGCTTCCGCGCGCTGCGGGCGAAGTATTTGCTGAAGGAGTATTAGCCGGCGCATTGCCCATTGGTGCATGTTCCAGCAAATCAAGGGTTTTAGACCTACCGCCCCTGCGGCCGGCGATTAGCTTCTCCCGGGCATGAATGTCATCCCCCAGAGCATCAAGGACGGTTTTGTCCGATTGACCGGCCCGCTGGTGCGTGCCTTGATTCGCGGCGGCGTCCATCCGAACGCAATTACGACCCTCGGTACCCTGGTGCTGATCGGCTCGGGCATTGCGTTCGGACTCAGCAAGGTCCGGCTGGGGGGTTCTCTGCTGCTGCTGAGCGGGGTGTTCGACATTCTCGACGGTCAGGTCGCGCGTCAGGGCGCTATGATGACCACGTTCGGCGCGTTCTACGACTCGACGGTCGACCGGATCGGCGAAGCAGCGGTCTTTACGGGATTGATCATCTACTTTCTGACCGGTCCGCTGCCGCTGGAGCTCGTACCGACCGCGTTCGCGGCGGGATTGATCGCGCTCGTCGCGTCGCTGCTCGTCTCGTACACGCGGGCGAGGGCGGAAGGGCTCGGGGTCGAGTGCAAAGTGGGCATTGCGGCGCGCGCGGAGCGGATTCTCTTCCTCGGCCTGCCCGCGATGGTGTTCGGGGAAGGGCCGGGGCGCCCAGGCGTCCTGCTGTTCTATATCGTGTCCGTGCTCGCGTTCGTCTCCGTGATCACGGTGATCCAGCGGATCGCGCATGTCGCGCGCGTGGCGCGCGGCGTTCCGCCGCCCGCGCCGTTTCCCAAACGTGAGACGTTACCAGGAGTCGCGGCGGTACGCCGCAAGGGACACTGATGGCTCGGGAACAAATGAATACGGCTGTCATGACCGGGGGTGGACGAGAAATCGCCCCGGCGACAGGAAAACTCGGTATCATGCTCGTCGGTCTCGGCGCGGTGTCGACGACGTTCATCGCCGGCGTGGAAAACGTGCGGCGCGGGCACTCGCTGCCGATCGGGTCGCTCAGCCAGATGGCCACGATTCGCCTCGGCAAACGCACCGACAAACGCGCCCCCAAGATCAAGGAGTTCGTGCCGCTCGCGGATCTCAAGGACCTCGTGTTCGCCGCGTGGGATCCCATTCCCGACGACGCCTACACCGCCGCGGTTAAGGCCGGTGTGCTCGATCGGCACGAGCATCTCGACCCGATCAAGGCGTTCCTGCAGGACATCACGCCGATGCCCGCCGTGTTCGATCAGTACTACGTGAAGCGGCTGCAGGGGACGAACGTCAAACGCGGCAAGAACAAGCGCGAGCTGGCCGAACAGCTGCGTGACGACATCCGCGCATTCAAGAAGAACTCCGGGCTCGACCGGATCGTGATCGTCTGGTGCGCGTCCACCGAAGTCTTCCTCACCCCGGGGCCCGCGCATCAGTCGCTGCAGGCCTTTGAAAAAGCGATGGAGCAGAATGACCAGTCGATTGCCCCGTCGATGGTGTACGCCTACGCGGCGTTGATGGAGAACGTCCCCTTCGCAAACGGCGCGCCCAATCTGACGGTCGACCTCCCCGTCATGGAGCGGTTGGCGGAGGAGCGCCACGTGCCGATCGGCGGCAAGGACTTCAAGACCGGTCAGACGATGATGAAGAGCGTACTCGCGCCGGCGTTCAAGGCTCGGATGCTGGGGCTCTCCGGCTGGTACTCCACGAACATCCTGGGCAATCGCGACGGTGAAGTGCTCGACGACCCCGAATCATTCAAGACGAAGGAAGAGTCGAAACTGGGCCTGCTCGAGCACATTCTGCAGCCGGATGTCTATCCGGAGCTGTACGGGAAGGTGTACCACAAGGTGCGGATCAACTATTACCCGCCGCGTGGTGACAACAAAGAGGGCTGGGACAACATCGACATCTTCGGATGGCTCGGCTATCCGATGCAGATCAAGGTCGACTTCCTGTGCCGGGACTCGATCCTCGCGGCGCCGATCGTGCTCGACCTGGCATTGTTCTTCGACCTGGCCGCGCGGGCGGGTCTGTCGGGCATCCAGGAGTGGCTCTCTTTCTACTTTAAGAGCCCCCAATTCGCGCCTGGCCTGTACGCCGAGCACGATCTGTTCATTCAGCAGATCAAGCTGAAGAACACCTTGCGATGGATGATGGGCGAGGAGCAGATCACTCACCTCGGCATCGAGTACTACGAATACGCGGAAAAATAGCTGCAGCAGCAGGTGATCGAAGGGGCCGTCGCGCATGGCTTTGCGACGGCCCAGCACCCTATTAGCTTGTCCCGGCCATGATCGTGGTAGCTCCCGCAGCCGACAGGTTCTGCACCACCCCAGGAGACGCTCGCGAATGATCAGTTTGACGCCGTTGCTCGCGTTCCTTCAGAACGCTGCCACGCCCACGCCCGCCCCATCCCAGCATGCCGCCGGCGGTGAAGCGGCACTCGTCCTGCCGGACCTCAATCAGGCGACGTTCCTGGGCGGAATTGGCGGGCGCGCGCTGCTGCTCTGGGGTCTCGTGATCTGCGCGCTGGGGTTGCTCTTCGGTCTCGCGCAGTACACCCAGCTGCGCAACCTGCCGGTGCATCGGGCGATGCGCGAGATCTCGGAACTGATTTACGAGACCTGCAAAACGTACCTCCTCACGCAGGGTCGCTTCCTTCTTATTCTCTGGGTCTTCATCGGCTCGATCGTCGCGCTGTACTTCGGCACGCTTGCCGAGACCGTGAATGCGGCGGGTGTGACCGTGCGCGGCTTTCCGGCGATCAAAGTGATCGTCATCCTGTTGTTCAGCCTGATCGGGATCGCTGGGAGCTACGGCGTCGCCTGGTTCGGCATTCGCGTGAACACCTTCGCCAATTCCCGCACCGCCTTCGCCAGCCTCACGGGCAAGCCGTATCCCAACCACGCCATTCCGCTGAAGGCCGGGATGAGCATCGGGATGTTGCTGATCAGCGTCGAGCTGCTGCTGATGCTCCTGATCCTGCTGTTCATTCCGGGGGACTATGCGGGACCCTGCTTTATCGGCTTCGCGATCGGCGAATCACTCGGCGCCGCTGCCCTGCGTGTCGCGGGCGGCATCTTCACGAAAATCGCCGACATCGGCGCCGACCTCATGAAGATCGTGTTCAAGATCAAGGAGGATGATGCGCGCAATCCCGGCGTCATCGCCGATTGCACGGGCGACAACGCGGGCGATTCGGTGGGGCCGAGCGCCGACGGGTTCGAGACGTACGGCGTAACCGGCGTCGCGCTCATCTCATTCATTCTGCTCGCCGTGCATGATCCGCTGGTCAAGGTGCAGCTGCTTGTCTGGATCTTCGCGATGCGCGTGATGATGATCGTGGCGTCCGGCCTCTCGTACTTCCTGAATGCCGCGTTCACGAAAGCCAAGTATCAAAACTCCGACCATATGAATTTCGAGGCTCCGCTGACGACGCTCGTCTGGCTCACGTCGTTCGTGTCCGTGGCCCTGACGTTTCTGGCTTCCAGACTGTTGATCCCGCACATCGGCGGCGATCCCACATTGTGGTGGAAGCTGTCGCTCGTGATCACCTGCGGGACGCTCGCCGGCGCCATCATCCCCGAGCTCGTGAAGGTCTTTACCTCCGTCGGGTCGCGTCACGTGCGCGAGATCGTCACATCGTCACGCGAGGGCGGGGCCTCGCTGAACATTCTGTCGGGCTTCGTGGCCGGGAACTTCAGCGCGTTCTGGTTAGGGATGACGATGATGACGCTGATGGCCATCGCGTTCGGCGTCAGCACCACCGGTCTCGGCGGGCTGATGCTCGCTCCGGCGGTGTTCGCGTTCGGCCTGGTCGCGTTCGGATTCCTGGGCATGGGACCGGTGACGATTGCGGTCGACTCCTACGGACCGGTCACCGACAACGCGCAGTCGGTTTACGAGCTGTCGTTGATCGAGCAGGTGCCCAACGTGCGCGGGGAGATCAAGAAGGACTTCGGGTTCGAGCCGAACTTCGCGCGGGCCAAGGAGAATCTGGAAGAAAACGACGGGGCGGGAAACACCTTCAAGGCGACCGCAAAGCCTGTGCTGATCGGCACGGCGGTCGTCGGCGCCACGACGATGATTTTTTCTATTATCGTAGCGCTGACCCACGGGCTCGAACCGGAGCTGTTGTCGAACCTGTCGATCCTGCACCCGCCGTTTTTGCTGGGACTGATTACCGGCGGCGCGGTGATCTACTGGTTCACCGGCGCGTCGACGCAGGCGGTGACCACGGGCGCGTATCGCGCCGTCGAATTCATCAAGGCGAACATCCGGCTCGAGGGGACGACCAGGGCCTCGGTGTCCGACAGCAAGAAGGTGGTGGAGATCTGCACCCAATACGCGCAGAAGGGGATGTTCAACATCTTCCTGACCGTGTTCTTCGCGACGCTCGCCTTCGCGTTCTTCGAGCCGTACTTCTTCATCGGGTACCTGATCTCGATCGCGTTGTTCGGGCTCTATCAGGCCATCTTCATGGCCGATGCCGGCGGCGCGTGGGACAACGCCAAGAAGATCGTGGAGACCGAGCTGAAGCAGAAAGGCACGCCATTGCACGACGCCACCGTCGTCGGCGATACCGTGGGCGACCCATTCAAGGATACGTCGTCGGTCGCGATGAACCCGATCATCAAGTTCACGACCCTGTTTGGCCTGCTCGCCGTCGAGCTGGCGGTCTCGCTGACCGCCCGGCGCGGGGCCACGCTGAGCCTGGTGCTCGCGGGGACGTTCCTGATCATCGCGCTGGCGTTCGTTTGGCGCTCCTTCTACGCGATGCGGATCGAGTCCGCCGTCAAATCGGAACGGGCTCCCGCGCGGGCGCAGGTTCGTTAACGAGGGCAGCGTGACGTCTGCCCAGATCGCCGTCACGGCGCTCGGCGCCGTCGCTATCGTCTGGGTGCTCTGGTACTTCCTCTACTCGCGGGGCAACGCAGTCGCGTCGACGCCGACGGCAGGAGGCGTGCAGGAAGTGCGTGTCACGGTGAAGGGCGGGTACACGCCCGACACGATCGTCGTGCGGGCGGGCCAGCCGGTCCGGCTGCAGTTCTACCGGGACGAGACCGCCGACTGCTCGGAACGCGTGGTGTTCGAGGAGTTCGGCATCGACCAGCAGCTTCCACCGTTTCAGACGACCACCGTTGAGTTCACCCCCGAGAAACCGGGCGAGTATCCGTTCCGCTGCGGCATGAGCATGCTGAAGGGTCTGCTCGTTGTGGAGCCGGCCGGTGAGCGCCGGGCCGCCCCATCTCCCCACAAATTCCACGGCGTCGCGGCATGAGCAAAACCCGCATCGTCCTGCCGATCGAAGGGATGACCTGCGCGAGCTGCGCCGCCACGGTGCAAGAAGCGCTCACGGGCGCGGCGGGCGTGTCGTCCGCCGGAGTCAACTTCGCGACGAACAAGGCGGCCATCGAATACGACGACGGCCATACGAATGTCGCCGAATTGATCAAGACCGTCCGCGCCGCCGGCTACAACTGCGGCAAGGCGAGCGTGACGTTCGGGCTCACCGATCTGCATTACGCGCCGAGCGTGGCGCCACTGGAGCAGTCGCTGGCGTCCGTGCCCGGTGTCATTCGCGCCGTCGCGAACCAGGCGACGGAAACGGCGACCGTCGATTACGTGCCCGGCGTCGTGACCGCCGCCGATTTGGAACAGGCGGTCACGGCGGCCGGGTTCGAGGTGGCGGAGCCCATTGCCGCCGAGGACCCGATCGAGCGCGAGCGCATTGCGCGCAGCCGCGAAATCCGCACGCTGACCTGGAAGTTCGTCCTGGCGGCCGTCGTGACGGTTGTCGCGATGCTCGGCTCGATGTTGCTGATGGCCGATCGTCCCATGGGCGACAATGGGACGATGAAACAGGTGGATTTGCTCGGCCGGCTGTTGATGCCGGTCGCCATTGCGCTGAGGGACTGGGTGAGCGGCCAGGGGTGGGTGCTCGACCTCGATTGGGTGAAGTGGGGTCTGGCGCTCGTCACGCTGCCCGTGGTGATCTGGTCCGGACAGCAGTTCTACAAGGGCACCTGGAGCGGCTTGCGTCACCGCACCGCCGATATGAACACGCTGATCGGCGTCGGCACCGGCACGGCGTTCCTGTACTCACTTGTGGCCACGGCAGCGCCGGGGTTTTTCCTGCGCGCCGGTCTTCCGGCTGATGTCTACTACGAGGCGGTTACGGCGATCATTGCTCTGGTGCTGCTGGGCCGGCTGCTGGAAGCGCGCGCCAAAGGGCGGACGTCGGAGGCGATCCGCCGGCTGGCGGCGTTGCGCGCCAAGGCCGCGCACGTGGTGCGCGATGGTCACGAAACCGACGTCGCGGTCGAAGAGGTGGTCGTCGGCGACCTCGTGATCGTGAAGCCAGGCGAGAAGATCCCGGTGGACGGCGTGGTGACCGACGGTGCGTCCGCGGTCAACGAGTCGATGCTGACCGGTGAGCCGATTCCCGTTGCCAAGAAGCCGGGCGACGAAGTCGTCGGCGGCACGCTGAACACGACCGGGAGCATCACGTTCCGTACCACGCGCGTCGGCAAGGAAACGGCGCTGGGTCAGATCGTGCAGCTCGTCGAGGACGCGCAGGCGACGAAGGCACCGATCCAGAAGTTGGCGGACCGCGTCGCCGGCGTATTCGTGCCGATCGTCATCGCGTTGGCGATCGCGTCGTTCGTCGCGTGGTTCGACTTCGGGCCGTCGCCGGAGGCGCGTGCCCTCGTATATGCGACGGTGGCATTCGTCACTGTGCTCATCATCGCCTGCCCATGCGCGCTCGGACTCGCCACGCCCACCGCGATTCTGGTCGGAACGGGAAGGGCCGCAGAGTACGGCATTCTGATCCGCAGCGGCGAGGCGTTGGAGCGGCTGGCGAACGCGAAGACCGTGCTGCTGGATAAGACCGGTACGATCACCGAAGGCAGTCCTACGGTTACGCACATCGTCACGGCCAAGAAGCCCGACGGCACACCCATCAGCCCGGCGGACGTGCTCAAGTGGGCCGCCTCGGTGGAGCAGCGCTCGGAGCATCCGCTGGCTCAAGCGATTCTCAAGGCGGCGCAGGACAAGCAGGTCTCGCTCCTGCCGGTCGAGAAATTTGCCGCGATGGAAGGTCGCGGGGTGCGGGGCACGGTCGATCGCCGCATCATCGAGGTCGTCTCCCTGCGCCACGCGCGCGAGCGGAGCCTCGAGCTGGGGTCGCTCGGCGCCGATGCCGATCGCCTCGCGGCGCAGGCGCGCTCGCCGGTGATCGTGGTCGTCAACAACACCGTCTACGCGGTGATCGCGATCTCCGATCCGATCAAACCGACGTCGAAAACCGCCATCGCGCAGCTGACGCGGCTGGGCATGCCGATCGTGATGGTGTCGGGCGACTCCCGCAAAGGCGCGGAAGCGGTGGCCGCCGAGGTCGGGATCGAAGACGTGATCGCCGAGGTGCTGCCGTCGCAGAAGGCGGATCTCGTAAGGAAGCTGCAGCGCCAGGGCAAGCATATCGTGATGGTCGGCGACGGCATCAACGACGCGCCGGCACTGGCGCAGGCCGATGTCGGGATCGCGATCGGGACCGGCACCGACATCGCGATGGAGGCCTCCGACGTGACGCTCATCCGTGGCGACCTGCGCGCCGTGTTCACCGCGATCGAGCTGGCGCGCCGGACGATGCGCACCATTCGCTGGAACCTGATCTGGGCGTTCGGCTATAACGTACTGCTGATTCCTATCGCGGCGGGCGCGCTCTATCCGATCACGGGATGGGTGCTGTCGCCGGTGCTGGCCAGCGCGGCCATGGCCTGGTCGAGTCTCTCGGTCGTGCTGAACAGCCTGACACTGCGGCGCTTCGAGCCGCGCTGGACCACGCTCGTGGCGGAGGGACCCTGACGATGCGGTACTTTCATCGCACCAGCGCGAGTCCCGAGCAGGTGCTCGACGTGGCCAAGACCTTCTTTGGCGGGCGCCTCGCTCCGGCCGAAGAATCCCCGCGCCGGCGCGCATATCAGGGTACCCTGGGACGCATCACGATCAGCGCGCGTCCCGAAGGCGGGCACTACACGTTCGTGGAGGTCGTGACGGATCAGGTGGGCGAGTCCGAGCTCGACAAACTGGCGAAGCGATTTCTCGGCGACGTCCATCGGCTGGTGGAGCCGACGCACGTTCCGCGCGGCGCCTACTAACCAGCGATTTTCGCCCCGTAGCCCACGCGCACGATCGCCGCGACGAGCTGGTCGGTCGTTACAGAATCGTCATCGAAGTCCACTTCCGCTTCGCCGTCCGGCAAATCGATCACGGCGGAGTAGACGCCGTTTACAGCCTTCAACGCCTGCTCGACCTTGGCCTGGCAGTGGCCGCAGGTCATGCCTGTCACGCGCAGCTTCACATTGGCCATCATCTGCTCCTGATGTAGCTTTCACGCCCACTATAATTTACGACATGGATTCCCGCGCCGCGCGTGTGACGCCCGTGCCTTCTTCCATGGCTGCCTCCGTCCCCGCCACCCGGCCAACGGCCGCGATTCCGGCGGGCACGGTGCTGTCGCGCGAGCAGCTGCTCGAGATCTACTACTACCTCCGCCTGACCAGGACGCTGGAGGAGCGCCTGGTTGCCCTGTACCGCCAGACCAAGGTGATCGGCGGGCTGTTTCGCTCGCTCGGCCAGGAGGGGGAATCGGTTGGATCGGCGTACGCGCTGGAGCGCGGCCGCAACAAGGACATCCTCTCCCCCCTGATCCGCAACCTCGGATCGCTGCTCGTTATGGGCGCTCCGCCCATCGAGATCCTGCGGCAGTACATGGCGAAGGCCGACAGCCCGACCCACGGCCGAGAGCTGAACGTCCATTTCAACGATCTCGAGAGAGGCTACCTCGGGCAGATCTCGCACCTCGGTGACATGATCCCGGTCATGGCCGGCATCGCGTTGACCTTCAAGCTGCGCCGCGAGCCCCGGGTCGGCCTCGTGTACATCGGCGACGGCGGGACGTCGACCGGCACCTTTCACGAAGGCTTGAACCTCGCCGCCGTCCAGCGGCTCCCCCTCGTTGTGATCGGCGAGTACAACCACTGGGCCTACTCGACGCCGCCCGAGAAGCAATTCGCCGTGAAGGACCTCGCCGAGAAGGCCAAGGGCTATGGAGTGCCGGCGGTGACGGTGGACGGGAATGATGTCTTCGCGGTCTATGAGGCGACCAGGTTTGCTGTCGAGCGCGCGCGTCGCGGCAAGGGCGTGCACTTCATCGAGGTGAAGACGTACCGCCGCAAAGGACACGCCGAGCACGACGACCAGCATTACGTGCCGAAAGCCGATCTGGAACGCTGGGCTGGCGAGAACGATCCGATCGATCGCTACGTCCAGCGGGTGCGTTCCGCCGACCTCGTCGCCGACAAGGAGCTCACAGACATCGACGATCGCGTGCGGGTCGAGGTCGATCAGGCCACCGACGCGTGCGTCGATGAGCCGCTCCCTGCTGCAGAGACGGCGCTTCCGGGCGTCTATGTCGACCCGCCGGCCGCCGACAAACTCTGGTTCAAGGCCCTGTGATGGCAGAAGTCACGTTCCTCGAAGCGTTACGCCAGGGTCTCTGGGAGGAGATGGAGCGCGACGAACGCGTCTTCATCCTCGGGGAGGACGTCGGTCTGTACGGGGGTGCTTTCAAGGTCACCGAGGGATTCAGCAAGCGCTTCGGCGAGTCGCGCGTCATCGATACGCCGATCTCCGAAGCGGCGATTGTGGGCGCGGCGGCCGGTGCGGCCCACATGGGATTGCGCCCCGTCGCCGAGATGCAGTTCATCGACTTCATCTCGTGCGCCTACGACATGCTGACCAATTATGTCGCGACCGCGCGCTATCGCGCCGGGCTCGCGACGCCGATGGTCGTGCGCGGCCCGTGCGGCGGCTACGTGCGCGGCGGCCCGTTCCATTCCCAGAACCCCGAGGCCGCGTTCCTGCATACGCCGGGACTGAAGATCGTTTATCCGGCAACCGCGCGAGATGCCAAAGGACTCATCAAAGCGTCGATTCGCGACGAAGATCCCGTCCTGTACCTCGAGCACAAATGGCTCTACCGGCGTATCAAGGAGCAGCTGCCCGACGGCGAGGAGATCGTCACGCCCATCGGCCAGGCTCGACTGGCGCGCGAAGGCAAGGATCTGTCGATCATCAGTTACGGTGCGACGTTGTGGAAGTCACTCGAGGCCGCCGATAA
>QHUJ01000197.1 GCA_003221895.1 Gemmatimonadota bacterium
CCTCGCGGTGTGCGACCGTTGCGGCCTCTGCCTGCCACTTTGCCCGCCCGAGGCGATTCATTTGGAACTGAATAACCTCACCGTCGACGAGGCGACCTGCACGGGTTGCGAGAAATGCATCGCGCCCTGCCCCGTCGGCGCCCTGGCAATGGTGGCGTATGCCTGACGTCGACGTCCTGGTCGTCGGCGCCGGCCCGGCTGGAGCGGTCGCGGCCTGGCAGGCAAAGCAGGCAGCGCCCGAGCTGGACGTCGTGTTGCTGGAGCGCGACCGCGCCGTCGGGGCACCGGTGCGTTGCGCTGAGGGCGTCGGCGATGCCGGCTTGAGGGAATTCGCGAATCCCGATGGCGCCGACTGGGTCTCGCGCCGGATCACGGACGTCATCCTCGAAGCGCCCGACGACACGCAGGTCGTGTTGGCCAATTCAGGTGTCGGCTGGATCCTGGACCGCACGCGGTTCGACGCATTCCTCGCGGCGCAGGCGGCCGCCGAGGGAGCGGCGGTGCTGGTCGGTGCCGAGGCCACGGCGATGGCGCGCAATGGCGGTGACCGTTGGCACGTGCGCGTGAAGCAGCGCGGGACGGAGGAGGTCTACCGAGCGCGTGTCGTCATCGGCGCCGACGGCGTCGAAACCATGGTCGGTCGTTGGGCCGGCCTCGACACGCGCGTTCCCGCGCGCGATATGGAGTCGTGCGCGCAGTACGTGCTCCAGGGCATCGACTTCAATCCCGACGCCATCTACCTGCAGTTCAGTACCGCGATCGCGCCGGGAGGATACGCCTGGATTTTCCCCAAGGGCGTCGGCGTGGCGAACGTCGGGTTGGGGCTCGTCGCGTTAAAGACCGATGGACGCAACGCGCGCGAGTACCTGGATGCCTGGATCGCGCGACGGTTCCCCGCTGGCGCCCGGACCGGCTACACCGTGGGCGGCGTCATCGTACACACGACGATCAAGAAGAGCTACACCGATGGTGTCCTGATCGCGGGCGACGCGGCGCACATGATCAATCCCCTCTCGGGTGGCGGCATCAACAACGCGATGAAGGCGGGACGGCTGGCCGGTTGTACTGCCGCTGCGGCGATTCGCGAGGGTGACACCAGCGAGCGCCGGCTGGCAGCGTATCACAAAGCGTGGATGGATCTACTCGGCGAGGATCACCTCAAGTATTACCGGCTCAAGCAAGGGCTCGAGCACATGGACGATGCGTTCTTGAATTCCCTGGCGCGCAGCGTCAATAAGGTCGCACCCCACAAGCGGACCCTGGGGCGCGTGCTCACACACGCGATGATCAGGCATCCGCAGCTGATTCCGGTAGTGGCGAGATTCTTTGTGTAGCGGCTAACATCACACTCGTGCCTACCGCGCATCGGTTGGCCACGTGGGCCACGACCCGGCCCGCTCGGCCGAGGCTGTCAGTGCGCAGCCCGAACGGCGTGTCGCCCAGGTCCCAGACGTAGACGGGCACACGCGCCAGTCGGAGCACATCGCTGGTTCCGTTGACCCCTTCAAATCCCAGCTCGTAGCCGACGGCACGGGCACGCGTCGCAATCCGCGTATCCACCGCCCCGAACGGGTATGCAATCGCGCGGCCTGCCTCCATGCCGAGGCGCGCTGTGAGCAACGTGCGCGAGGTTGCCAGCTCGGTTTCCATTGCCGCGTCATTAAGCCAGGTGAGTCGCCGATGGGAGGCCCCGTGAGAGGCAAACGCGAACCCGCGGGCCTGCCACTGCTCGACTTCGGACCAGGTCAAATGCGGCAAACGATTCCAGGTGTAGTGAACGTCCCAGGTGTTGGTTTTGCCGACGTAGTCAGTGATCAGGAAGGTCGTTGCGGTGAAGCCGAGCTCGGCCAGCACCGGGTAGGCGTGTTCGGCGAGGGAAGCGTAGCCGTCGTCGAAGGTCAACAAAAAGGTGCGCGGTGCGTGGCGCGCGGTGCGCGGGTTGGCGAACTCAGCGAGTGATAGCGTCCGCCAGCCGGTACGGGCGAGAGCCGTCATTTGCCGTGCAAAGACCGAGCGGCCCACCCGAGTCACGCCAAGCTCGAGCGGGCCGCCGATGCGGTGATAACAGAGGACTGGGGGGTAGTTCACTTCGGCCAGAGCCAGCCCAGCACGGCGCAGGTTACCACCGCGTAGATGACGCCGTCAAAGGTCGATTTAAGCGTCATGCTCCACGCCCGGCGGTACCAGATCGACATCTGCCACAACGCAAAGGTGTAGCCCATGAAGGCCGCCGTGCCCGCGAACCGGCAGATCTGCGTGAACGCCGCACCGTGCGGCAGGGCCGCGCCGGCGAGATAGGCGGCGAACAGATTGACCACGAGGCAGTAGACGAACCACTGGGAGAGATTCCCCACCATGGAGCCGCTCCATGGCGGCATGACGGTCATCATCACGGCGGGCCCGCGCTTCAGTTTTTCCTTGAACTCGGGTGAGCGCATTTCCGCCGAGTTCGCCGGGCGCGGCATCATGTAGTCGCCGGGCGGGACCCCGATGGGCCGCAACGCGTCGAGGACGCGGTCCTCGTTCGGCAGCCGAGGATAATCCGTCTTGTGCCACAACGGCGTCATGTGAATGATCGAACTGGCGACGAACACCGCCACCGTCGACAACAGAATTGGCAGCCACAGCGCGGACAACGCCGTCATGTGAGGCTCCCGAGGGGAAAGGGGAGGCCTCAATCGTTCCCCGCGCCCGGTCCCGCGTCAAGACCGGTCCCGCCACGACTCGCCGAGAACGCACCTAGCGCAGCACTTCGTCGCCATCGCGGGCGTGTGACTCCATCTGGCGGCGCACCATGTCGTGATACAACCCCCGCGCCCGCATCAGCTCTTCGTGTGTCCCGCGTTCCACGACGGCGCCATTCTCCATCAGCAGAATCAAGTCGGCCCGGTGAATGGTCGACAGGCGGTGGGCAATGACGAAGGTGGTCCGGTTGGCGAGCAGGTCGGCCATGGACGCCTGGATCAGCTGCTCGCTTTCGGTGTCGAGATTGCTGGTCGCTTCATCGAGAATCAGAATCTGCGGTGACGCGAGGATCGCCCGGGCGATTGCCAGGCGCTGCTGCTGGCCGCCCGACAGCTTGACGCCCCGCTCGCCGATGAACGTGTCGTAGCCGTTCGGCAGGCGGGCGATGAACTCGTGCGCATTCGCCCGCCGCGCGGCGTTTGCGACATCCGCGTCCATGGCATCGTGGCGGCCGTAGGCGATGTTGTCGCGCACCGAGCCATCGAACAGGAACACCTCCTGCTGCACGATCGCCAACAGGTCGCGGTAACTCCGCAGCTTGAGATCGCGAATGTCGTTGCCGTTGAGCAGCAGCCGGCCCCGAGTGGGATCGTGGAACCGGGCCACGAGATCGGTCACCGTCGTTTTTCCGGCGCCGCTGCGACCTACGAGCGCGATGACGGAGCCACCGGGCACCGTCACGCTGAAATCGCGCACCACCGGCTGGCCTTCGCGATACTCGAACGCCACGTCGTCGAACCGCAGCTCCCGCACCACGGCCGGCGCTTCCCCGGCACCGGGCCTGTCCGGCATGTCATCCTCCATGGCCAGCACTTCGAAGACCCGCTCCATGGCCGCGAGCGAGCGCTGCATTTCAGAAAACGAGTTGACGATGTTCCACACGGGATTGAGCAGCAGGAACATGTACCACTGAAACGCCATGATATCGCCGACGGACGCCCGGCCCACGATGTTCAGATAGCCGCCGAACCAGACGATCACGACGCTGATCCCCGCCTCGAGCAATCCCCACGACGTCCACAGCAGCAATTCGCGGCGGTGCGCAAACAGCTCTTTGCGCAGCACCGTGTGCCGGCCCAGCATGAAGCTGATCAGCTCCTGAATCTCCTGGCGGAACGCACGAACCACGCGAATGCCGGAGAATGTTTCGCCGACCCGCCCGTCCACGATCTCAACATCCTTGCGGACCGAGCGGTAAATCGGCCGGATGCGCCGCGTGAAGATGAGGCTCAACACCATTACACCGGGGATAATCGCAAGCGCAGTGATGGCAAGCTGCCAGTTGAGCGTCAACAGAATGCCGATGGCGATGATGAGACGGATAACGGAGATGGCCGGCGAAACGATTGCCATCTGCAGCAGTCCCGTCGTCGTCTCGACGTCACCGGTGAGACGCGACAGGATGCCGCCGGTCTTCATGTCCCACAGGCGTGGTAACGGCAGGTGCAGCAGGCGCTCATACAGCGAACGCCGGAGCGATAGCATCACCCGTACGTTGAGAATGCGCTGGCGGTAGTCCTTGAACCCTCCACCGACGTGGGACAGGATGACTACGCCGAGGAACACGAGCCCGGTGAGATTGAGTCGTGTGAGGCGGGAGGAGAGATCGAGCGTCTGGTTGAGAATGACCTTATCGACGATGAACCGTATGAATAGCGGCTCGACCATCTGCAGGCCCGCGACCGCGAGGGCGAGGACAAAGACGACGCCCAGCTCGTACCAATGGGGCCGCAGCCAGCGCAGGTAGTCCCGCACGTACGCGCGGCGTGCCCCCCCCCCGGCCCCCCCGGCGGTGCGCGGCTGAGCGACCGGCTGGCCACCGTCCGCCTCGGCGACGTCATCGAGGCGGTGCTGTTTGTAATCCTGAACGAACTCCTGGTAGCGCTTCCGGGAAGAACGAGCGGGGCTCACGAGACAACGTGAACCCCGCTGATCCGCTTAGTCAACCGCGGTGGGCTACTTGCTCAAATCGGTTACCGCGCCGATGAGCAGCTGCATCTTGGCCTGATCGGTCGACGTTGTCGCGTCCGTCTTCAGTCGCGTCGCCAGCTGCGTCAACGCCGTGGACCGCGCCGGGCCCGTCGCCTTCTCGGCTTGCGACAACGCATCACGGGCGTCGTTGATCTTGGCCTTCGGTAAACCGTTCGACCGGGCGAGCTGGTCGAGGTAGGCCCGCGCGACGACGAAGCTTGCGGGCCACACCAGCTTCTGCTGGTCCTGCGCATTCAGATAATCGAAGCGAACGAGCTTCGCCGCGTCGATCTCGTTTTGCGTGAGCAGCGTGTTCGGCGTCAGCTCGAAAATGTCGAGCCCGCGCGCGATCTCGGAGCTGATGATGTAGCCGTTGTACCAGTACGCCGACCACGACCCGGCGCCGACGAGTTTCGTGGAATCCATCGGGCCACGGTCGAAGAACGCGATTTCCTGGGGATGCGATGGATCGGTCCAATCGAAGACCGAGACACCGCCCTGGTACCAGCCCTGCACCATGACGTCGCGGCCGGGGATCGGAACGAGCGTGCCGTTGTGCGCCACGCAGTTTTCAAACTTCGTTTGCGGCACCGGCAGCTTGTAATAGGTCTTGAAGGCCAGGTTATTGCCGTCGCGCGTGAAGATCGCGTCGGCACCCCATTCCGGCTTGTCGGTCGAGCGGCACCGCGGCTGCAGTCCCCCGCCCCATTCATCGGTGAAGAGGACCTTGCTGCCGTCGTTGTTGAACGTGGCCGAATGCCAGAAGGAGAAGTTCGAATCCGCCACGGCCGCCACCCGCTGCGGGTTGGCGGCGTCGCGAATATCCAACAACAGCCCGTACCCAGCGCACGCGCCGCCGGCGAGCCCGATCGCGGGATAGACGGTGATGTCGTGGCACTGCGTCGGGCCGCTCTTTGGGTTCACTCCCTGGCGCCGGCGATTGGCGTCAACGCGGAGCTTGAAGATCGTGTCGACGTTCGCGTGCAGCGTCGCGGTATCGGCGGCGGTCGGCGTGCCGGTGCCCCCCCGGGCCTTTACGATGCTGTCGAGGTTCGCCGTGACGAAACCGCGGCCGAGAATGATGTCCTGGCTTTCAAACGTGACCACGAAGCCGCCCGCCGCGCGCGCCGAATCGGCCTCACGCTTTTGCTCGGCGATGTCCTCGGGTGTCTCAGCGTGACGCGCCGGCGCGACGAGATCCTGAAAGATCCGCGGCGAGCTCACGATCTTCGCCTGCTCGG
>QHUJ01000182.1 GCA_003221895.1 Gemmatimonadota bacterium
ATCGTCGTCCAGGAAGCAGAACGGCTGAAGATGTCGTTCGCTGTTATTGAGCAGCTCTCTGACCGCGAGCTCGCCGCCGTCGCCCGCTCCATAGATCGCGACCCGCTCCCCGTCGGAGCGCAGCCGCCGCCGCATGAACTCGAGGGAACGGAACGAGAGCCGCGCCGACAGAATAAGCGCCGCGGTGAGCAGTGCATCAATGTAGAGAACGTTTGACCCGCTCAGGGTCGGCACCCGCCACTGCACATACCAGTACAGCAATGTGGAGCTGCACGCGATCGCGAGCAGCGTCCGGTACAGGTCCACCATGCTCGTATAGCGCCAGGCCCCACGGTAGACGCCGAACAAACCGAACATGATCACCTTCACGGCGATCACGAGCCCGAGCGTAGCCTGGTAGGCATCCATATAGCCCGGCGGTGCGGCCCCGCCCTCGAACCGCAAGCGGAAGGCTCCGTAGTACGCGAGCGACACGAGCACGACGTCGAGCAGCATGGCGGCGAGGCGACGTTTGTAGAGCAGCTCCGTCGCAACCACCGTCGCCGGTTTCCAACCCGCTGCCTTGTCGGGGTAACCGACCTGCAGTCGCCCCAGGTACGCGGCCAACAAGCTCAGTGCGACCAGAAAGATCGTGCCGAGCATGAGGCCGAGCGCCAAATCGAGCCGCATCAGGAGCAAAGCGACCGCGCCCCCCACCGCCGCGAATCCATACAGCAGGAGCGCAACCTGATGTTCGGCGAGTCCCAAAGCGACGAGCCGGTGTGTACTGTGATCCCGTCCCCCCTGCGAGATCGCGCGGGACGCCAGGGTCCGGGTGACGGTCACGAGCGCCGTGTCCACGACCGGGACGGCGACAATGGCGAGCGGTACGAACAACACAGCGACGAGACTGCCGGAGACCGACGCGGGCGACGTCATCACGAGTCCCGCGAGGAGCGACCCAATGAGCAGGCTGCCGGCATCGCCCATGAAAATGCTTGCGGGATGGAAGTTGTAGCGCAGGAATCCGAGCGCGGCGCCGGCGAGCGACCACGCCACGGCCGCATGCAACCACGCGCCCTGAAACGCGAACGTGACGCCGAGAAACAGCGCAGCGATCGCACCGACCCCCCCCGCGACGCCATCCATGTTGTCCAGCAGGTTGAACGCGTTGGTCAGGGCGACGAACCAGAACACGGTGGCGAGCACGTTGACGAGAAGCCAGGGCGTGAGCGCAAGCGTCGCTCCCGCCCCGACGAGTACAACCGCCGCGAGGAGCTGCAGAATGAACTTGAGCTGCGGGCGCAGCCGTACGAGGTCGTCGACGAGTCCAACACCGAACATGAACGCCGCGCTCGCCCCGACGGCCCGCGGCAAGAGCGGTCCTCCAGCCGAGCCCGTGTCCCAACCGAGTGCCGTGATTGTGAACCAGGCCACGACGCCGACGAGCGTTCCCCCGGCGATGGCGATACCGCCCATCAACGCCGTGGGGTGCTGGTGCCAACGATCTGCGGTGGGATGCGCGATGAGCCCGAGGCTTCTTGCCAATGCCCGTACCGCCGGCGTGATGAGCAGCGCAACTGAAAGGGAGAGCGCCCCGACAAGGACCGCCGCCCAGGCGGGACTCATGCCGGCTGCGGTTCCAGCGCCCGCTCGTAGTCGATCACCGCCTGCAGCGTGTCATCGAGCTCGATCCTCGGCTCCCAGCTGATCGCCGCCCGAATCTTGTCGAGCGACGGCACGCGCCGGGGCATGTCCTCGAAGTTGTCGCCGTAGGCTTCGGTGTACGGCGTGAACGTGATCGGCGATTTCGACTCCGTCAGCTCCTTGATCCGCTCGGCGAGCGCGAGGATGGTGGTCTCCCGCTCGCTGCCGAGGTTGTAGACCTCACCCACCGTGTGATCGGAATCCATCAACCCGATCATCGCGCGCACGGCATCGCTTACGTGCGTGAAGCAGCGCGTCTGCCGGCCGTCGCCGTACACCGTGAGCGGCTCGTCCCGCAGCGCCTGCTTCACAAAGCGCGGGACGACCATGCCGTAGTGCCCTGTCTGTCTCGGCCCCACGGTGTTGAAGCAGCGGCCGATCACCGTCGGGCAATGCCGCTCACGCCAGTAGGCAATCGCGAGAAACTCGTCGATCGCTTTCGAGCAGGCGTAGCTCCACCGGCCGCGGCTCGTCGCGCCGAGCACCAGGTCTCCGTCCTCGCGGAACGGCACCGCGACGCTCTTGCCGTATACCTCCGACGTCGATGCGACGAAGACTTTTTTCTTCTTCTTGCACGCGGCGGCGAGCACATGCTCCGTCGTCTTGACGTTGGTCTCGATCGTGCGCACCGGGCTCTCGACGATCAGCCGCACCCCGACCGCGGCCGCCAAGTGGAATACCTTATCGGCGTTGTCCACCAGCTCGGCGAGGAGCGGGATGTTTTCCACGGTCCCCACGACGTAGCTGAACCCGGGTTGTCCCTTGAGGTGACGGATGTTCCGAATCGCACCTGTGGAAAGGTCATCCAGCACGGTGACCGCATCCCCCCGCGCCAGGAGTCCCTCCGCGAGATGCGACCCGATGAACCCCGCCCCTCCCGTAATCAGGTAGTGCAAAGCATCTCCTTCGTGAGCGGCGATCGCGTGACCCAGAACACGTCTACTTTGTGAAACGGACGAGAACGTCCGGTTGCTACGGCGCTCGCGCGTGGCGCGACGATCGGGATCGAATGGGACTGGGCACTCCCGCGGCAGCAGCGTGAGGCACGAGACCTGACGTCGCAAAACGGGGCAGCGGTCGGATGGCGCTGGGCAAGGGCTCCACGGCGATCCGTTCCATCACAACGTTAGAGACACAATTCGCAGAATTAGCGGCGGGCTCTCGCCGCTCTTGGGGAGCGGCTAGTATAGCCCGTGCTGACCCAACCGGCCAGCATGGATCGGTCGGGGCAACAGTCGCCCGAGCGACGATTTGCGAAGCATGTGACGCCACGTCACGCCCTCAACAAGAAGTGACATATTCTTTCCCCCGCCGCTGAAGAAGTCGTCAAGGGACCGCGAACATAT
>QHUJ01000131.1 GCA_003221895.1 Gemmatimonadota bacterium
GGGCGGACGCGGGCGCGACCTCGTTCAAAGCGTATATGAACATCACCCGCGCCGAGCTCGCCGCGGCAGTGGATGAAGCGCACCGGCGCGGACTCAAGATCACGGGCCATCTCTGTTCGGTCAGCTACCGGGAAGCCGCCGATCTCGGCATCGACGACCTGGAGCACGGCTTCTTCGTCGCCACCGATTTTGTCAAGGAGAAGCAGCCGGACGTCTGTCCCGGCCAGAACGTGGCGATGACGGCCCTCGGCGGAGTCGATCCGAAATCGCCCGAGTTCACCTCGCTCGTGCAGCACCTCATCGCCCATCACGTCGCGGTGACGTCGACGCAGACCGTGTTCGAGACCTTCACGCCCGGGCAGCCGGTGCCCCCAGGGCTCGACGTGCTCGATCCCGTCCTCAAGGCGCAGTACGACCAGCAATACGCGCGCGTGCAGCAGAGCACGACGTCGCCGTTCGGCAAGCTGCTGGCGCTCGATCGAGCGATGGAGGTGGCGTTCTTCCGCGCTGGCGGGCTGCTCTTGGCGGGGACGGACCCGACGGGCGGTGGCGGCGTGATCCCCGGCTACTCCGACCAACGCGAGGCCGAGCTGCTCGTCGAGAGCGGCCTGACGCCGCTTGAGGCGATCAAGGTCTGTACGCTGAACGGCGCGACGTACCTCGGCCGAGCAGATCGCGTCGGCTCCCTTGCGGCGGGCAAGCAGGCGGATCTCGTCGTGATCGATGGCAATCCCGCGGCTACGATCTCCGACATCCGACACGTCACGCTGGTTTTTAGACAGGGAGTTGGATACGACCCGAGCAAGTTGATCGAGTCGGTCAGGGGGAAGGTAGGGCTGTTCTAAAGAACGATGCTCCCGACTCGCATACGCGCGATCGTCTTCGATTTCGGCGGCGTGCTGATGGACTGGAATCCGCGCTACCTCTATCGCAAGCTGTTCCCCGGCGACGACACGGCGATGGAGCGCTTTCTCGCCGAGATCGGCTTCACCGAATGGAATCAGCAGCAGGATGCCGGCCGCGCCTTCTCGCTGGCCGTCACCGAGCTCGTGAACCGGTTCCCCTCCTACGCCGATCTCATCCAGGCATATGACGAGCGATGGGAGGAATCCATCGCCGGGCCGCTGCAAGGGACGGTTGACCTGCTGCTGCCGCTGCAGCAAGCCGGATTGGAGCTGCACGGGCTGAGCAATTGGTCCAGCGAGAAATTCGCCGCGGTGCGTGCCAAGTACTCCTTCTTTCAGCTGTTCGCAACGATCCTGCTGTCCGGCGATGTCAAACTGATCAAGCCGGACTCCAGGATCTTCCAGGCGTTGCTCGAGCGGATCGGCCGATCGGCCGGCGAGTGCGTGTTTATTGATGATTCAGAAGAGAACATCACCACAGCCAGGTCGTTGGGATTCGAGACGATTCGATTCGAGTCGCCCGAGCAATTGCGCAGCGCATTGCAACAGCGTGGGCTACTGCCGCGCTGAGCCGTAAGGCGAGGGCCGCGCGGGGAAAAGCCAATTCACACACCAGGAGATGCGATGAACACACGGCTCATATACCTGACGATCGCCATGCTCGGCTCGACCGCCGCTCCGTCATCGCACGATGTCCCGTCGCCCCGGCGCGCGTTACCGGTGCGGGCCGCGACGCCAGCGTGCGGTCCCGGCGTTGACATCAAGAACACGGCAGCAGAGTCGCGCTGCTTCGAGCTCCGCACGTACACGGTGCGAGCAGGCAGCTCGGCCGACGTGCTGCACGCCCGTTTTCGGGACCATACGATCGCGCTGTTCCAAAAGCACGGAATGACCGTCGTCGGATTCTGGCAGCCCGTCGCCAGGCTCGATCAACTCGTGTACATACTGGCCTACCGCGATGCGGCTGCGAGGGATGCGGCGTGGGCCGCGTTTAACGCGGATCCGGAGTGGGTGAAAACGCGCACCGACATGCAGGTGAGCGTCGACGTCGATAACACGTTCATGGTGGCGACCAACTATAGCCCTCTGAAATGATCAGGGGCTGACGTTCAGCCCTTCAGAATCCGAATCGCCAGGTGTGCCGCGTTCTTCGCGTTATCGATCCCCACCGTCGCGACCGGGACGCCCGGCGGCACCTGCACCGTCGCGAGCAGCGCGTCGAGTCCATTGAGCGGCCCGACGGCGAACGGCACGCCGATGACAGGAAGATCGGTCAACGACGCCGCGAACCCCGGCAGCGCGGCTGACAACCCCGCGCCGGCGATGACCACCTTGAATCCCTTTTTACGCGCGTTCTTCACCAGATCGCCGGTCTGTTCGGGTTGGCGATGCGCCGACGACGCATAGAACTCGTAGGAGAAGCCGGCCTTCGTGATAATCTCAAACGCCGGCTCGATGCGCGGCTTGTCCGACTCCGAGCCGACGATGATCAGCACATCTGGCATGTCAGGCGGCGTCTTCGAGGATGGTGTAGTCCTGCCTGCGCTTCTTCGCGGTGTAGCCGGCATCGGCGATGAGCCGCTGCATCTCGCTCAGCGTGGTGCGGTGCGTCGTGTTCGCCGCCGAGACGACGTTCTCCTCCATCATCAGGGAGCCGAAATCGTTGGCGCCGAAGCGGAGCGCGACCTGGCCGATCTTCATGCCCATCGTCACCCACGAGGCTTGAATGTTCGGCACGTCTTCGAGCACGACGCGCGCAATCGCCTGCGTCTTGAGGTACGTCACGGCGTCCGTCTTGGGCAGATGGGCAAGCTCGGAGTTCTCGGGTTGCAGCGGCCAGCAGATGAACGCCGTGAAGCCGCGCGTGCGGCGCTGCACGTCGCGCACGCGGAAGAGATGCTCGATGCGATCGGCGAGAGATTCGCCCAGGCCGTACATCATCGTCACGGAGGTGCGGAGACCGAGGCGATGCGCAATCTCCATCACCTCGAGCCAGCGGTCGGCGCCGGCTTTCTTGCGCGCGACCTGGTCGCGGATGTTTTGCACCAGGATCTCGCCGCCGCCGCCGGGAATCGAATCGAGCCCGGCAGCCATCAGCTCCTTCATCACGTCCTCGATGGTCATCCCGAACCGGCCGGCGAAGAAGTCGACTTCCGACGGCGAAAAGCCGTGGATGTGAATCGGATGATGCCGCTTGATGTACCGCAGCAGATCGAGATACCACTCGAACGGGATGTAGGGGTTGTGACCTCCCTGCATCAGGATCTGTACACCGCCGATCGACTTCAGCTCGTCGATCTTGCGTCCGATTTCCTCGTACGACAGCAGATATCCCTCGGGATGCTTGGGACGCCGATAGAACGCGCAGAACTTGCAGTCGGCGACGCAGACGTTCGTGTAGTTGATGTTCCGATCGATGATGTACGTGACGACGTTTTCGGGATGCAGCTTCCAACGCACGTCGTCGGCGAGTCGCCCCAGCTCGAGCAGTGAGGCGTTCTCGTACAGCTCCAGGTAGGAGCGGAATTCGGAGCTCGCGCGATCGACCATCAGGCCACCTGCACGAACTGCAGCGACCCGTCGGGCACGAGCCCCAGGGCGGCGAGCCGCCGGAAGAAATCGGTCAGCCCGGCGAGATGTTTGGATGAGAGGGCATAGTCGAGACCGCTCAAATACGCACGACAGGCCGTCAGTGAAACGCCGGTGGTTTGCGCCGCCGCAGCGGCGAGCTCGTCGAGGTGGGCGAGTCCCCAGGAACGGGACGCGAACAGCGCTTCGCAGGCGAACGAAATACTGGCACTGCGAGCGGCGCGTCGTGCAGCCCAGACGGCGAACACGAACGGCAGCCCGGTCCACCGCTTCCACTCCTCGCCGAGGTCGTAGCGGTGTGCGTATGTCCCGGCTGCGGCCAGCTGCAGCGCCGCATCGCCGATGACGAGCACGGCGTCGTGCGGCAGCGCCGCGAGGGCCTCGAGGTCCTGCGCTTCCGCACGGGCATCCGCGAAGCGCGGTTTGATCTTCCATACGTCGCGACACAGCAGCTCGAGCAGCGCGACGGAAGTGCGCGACGACGCCGAGAGGAGCACCGTCCGACCGTCCAACTGTCCGACGGGCCGTCTGCTGAAGAGCGCCACGCTCCGCACTGGTCCGTCGCAGGAGATCGCGAGATCGGGCAGGAGCACGAGCTCTTTCGCATGGCGAGCGTATTCGACGGCGCTAATCACGCTGAGATCGAGCTCGCCGGCGACGAGCAAGTCGTTGAGCTCGGACGGCGTGCCGGTGACCAGCTCGGCGCCCGTGGGAAGCGAGACGATTCCCCGGTCGATCGCGCTGTAGACCGGTGCGCAGTTGATGTAGCCGATGCGGCCGATCCTCATTCAGCACCATCCACGACGGTGACCGCCGGTTGCTTGCCCCGCGCTGCCGCGTGCGGTCTGTGCGCGATCTGGAACAACGCTCCCTGTGGCGCGGGGCCCTGCGGTCGCGCCGACGCAGCCTGCGGCTCGGGCTCGTAGCCCTCGAACGTGCGCACGGTCTGGTACAGCGAGTCGCGCTCGACCGGCTCCTTGCCCGCCCCGCGGATCAGCGTCACGATCTGATCGTAGGACAGCCACATCGCCGTGTGCGCGCCGGCTTCGTGATAGACGCGCTCGAACACGACCGTGCCCTCGAGGTCGTCGCAGCCGAACGTCAACGCGACCTGCGAAATGAACGGCGTCACCATCGGCCAGTGCGTCTTCACATGGGGAATGTTGTCGAGCAGCAGCCGCCCCACAGCAATGTTCTTGAGATCGTCGAACCCGGTCGTGGCTGTGCCCGTGCGCCCCAGGGTCTCGCCCAATTCGTTGTGGTCGGGATGATAGGCCAGCGGGATGTAGGTGAGAAACCCGCCGGTCTCATCCTGGAGCGCGCGCAGCGCCAACAAATGATCGACGCGATCCTCGAGCGTCTCGACATGGCCGTACAGCATCGTGCAGTTGGACGGGATGCCGAGCTGGTGCGCTTCGCGGTGCACGGCGAGCCACTCGTCGCCGGTCAGCTTGCGGTCGGCGATCGTAGCGCGGGCGGCCGGTGAAAACACCTCGGCGCCTCCGCCGGGGAGCGTGCTGACGCCGGCGTCTTTCATCGCGAGCAACACGTCGCGTGTGCTCATGCCCTCGATCCGGGCGAGATGCGCCACCTCGACGGCGGTCAGCGCTTTGATCATGACATCGGGGTGGCGTTGCTTCAGGCCGCGGAACATGTCGAGGTAATACGACAGCGCGAGCTTGGGATGCAGGCCGCCGACGATGTGGAATTCGCGCGTCGGATTGTCGCGCGCGGCGTCCGCCTCGGCGAACACTTCGTCGAGACTGCGCGTGTAGGCCCCGTCTTCTTTCGGCATCCGCGCGAACGAGCAGAACACGCAGGTGTTGCGCAGGATGCAGACATTGGTCGGATTGATGTGCTGGTTGGCGGCGAAGTAGACGCGCTCGCCGTTCTTGCGCGCGTTGGCGAGGGTCGCGAGTCGCCCGATTGTCAGCAGGTCGTTAGATGCGAAAAGCGCGAGGCCATCCTCGCGCGTCAACCGTTCGCCCCGTTCGACCTTGTCGGCAATAGGTCGGAGGTTCATGGCACCCTCTTGACCGCCAGCGTCACGTTGTGTCCGCCGAACCCGAAGGAGTTGGACAGCGCGACGTTCACCTGCCGCTCCACTGCATGGTTCGGCGCGGAGTCGAGATCGCACGCCGGATCGGCGTGGAACTGATTGATCGTAGGCGGAATGACGCCGCTCTGCAACGCGAGCGCGCAGATCGCGAACTCGAACGCGCCGGCGGCGCCGAGCAGGTGGCCCGTCATCGACTTCGTGGAGCCGAAAATCAGCTTGCGGGCGTGCTCGCCGAACACCGCCTTCACCGCCGCGGTTTCCGCGGCGTCCCCGTGCGGCGTGGACGTGCCGTGCGCATTGATGTAGCCGACCTCGTCGGGGCGAATGTCGGCGTTCTGCATCGCGAGCCGCATCGCCTCCTGCGCTCCGGAGCCGTCCGGCGCCGGCGCGGTGATGTGATACGCGTCCGCGGTGGCGCCGTAGCCCACCATCTCGGCCATGATCTTCGCGCCGCGGGCCTTGGCGCGCTCCCACTCTTCCAGGATGACCACCGCCGCGCCGTCGCCCATCACGAAGCCGTCCCGCTCCTTGTCGAACGGCCGGCTGGCGGTCTGGGGATCGTCGTTGCGCTCCGACAGCGCCTTCATATTCGCAAAGCTCGCGAGGGCGAGCGGGGTGATCGCCGCTTCCGAGCCGCCGGCGACCATCACGTCGGCCTTGTTCTCGCGGATCAAATCGAAAGCGTCGCCGAGGGCGTGGCCGGACGACGCGCACGCGGAGACCGTGCAGTAGCACGGTCCCTGGAAGCCGAACCGCATCGACACGATCGCCGACGCCACGTTCGCCATGAACATCGGAACGAAGAAAGGGGAAACGCGTCCCGGGCCCTTCTCGAGGAAGGTCCGCATGTTCTCTTCGAACGTCGCGATGCCGCCCGTGCCGCTGCCGATGATCACGCCGATGCGTTTGGGGTCGAGTGGGCTCTTTTCCAGGCACGCATCGCGCACGGCCTGGACAGCCGCGCCCATCGCGAATTGGGAGAACAGATCGTAACGGCGGGCTTCCTTCTTATCGATGTACTGCAGGGGGTCGTACCCCTTCACTTCGCAGGCGAAATGCACCGGCAGCTGCGCCGAATCGAACTTGGTGATCGGCCCCGCCCCCGACTTCCCGGCCACGAGGGCGGCCCAGGTGCTTGCGACGTCGTTTCCTACCGGCGTCACGAGCCCCATCCCCGTGACCGCCACCCGGCGTGTCACTATTTGCCTTTCCCCATCTTTTCGTGCAAATAGCTCATCGCCGCCCCCACGGTGCGGAGCTTCTCCGCTTCCTCGTCGGGGATGTCGATGTCGAATTCCTTCTCGAACGCCATGACGAGCTCGACCGTGTCGAGGCTGTCGGCCCCCAGGTCCTCCATGAAGCTCGCGTCGTTGGTGAGCTTATCGCGCTCGACGCCCAGCTCCTCGACGATGATGTCTTTGACCTTCTCTTCGAGCTGCTTCATGTCCATTGCCATGGGTAACCCTCAAGGAAGGTAAGGTGACTCACATCACCATTCCGCCATCGACGACCAGGACCTGCCCCGTAATGTAGCTGGCCAAGTCGGAGGCGAGAAAGAGGACGGCGCCCGCGATGTCGGACCCCTGCCCCAGCCGTCCTAGGGGAATGTTGTCCAGAAAGTACTTCTTGGCTTCCGGCGAGATGCCCTGCGTAAGCTCCGTCTCGACATAGCCTGGCGCGATGGCGTTCACCAGCACGTTGCGCGAGGCAAGCTCCTTGGCCACCGACTTGGTAAACCCGATGATCCCGGCCTTGGACGCGGAATAGTTGGATTGTCCCTTGTTGCCGTTCAGCCCCACCACGCTCGTGATGTTGATGACGCGGCCCCAGCGTCGCTTGATCATGCCGCGCGCCGCGTACTTCGTCATCAGAAACGCGCCTTTGAGGTTCGTGTTGATCACGGAGTCCCAATCGGCTTCGCTCAGCAGAAACAGCAGGTTGTCTTTCGTGAATCCCGCGTTGTTGACCAGCACGTCGATCTGCCCGAAGTCCTTTTCCACCGCTTTGGCGAACGCTTCGACCTGGCTTCCCACGCCGACGTCGCAGGCGTAGCCGCGCGTGCCCTCACCGAACGCGTTCGCGGCTTGCTCTGCGGCCGCGCCGTCGCGGGAGCAGAGCGCGACCCTGGCGCCCGCGTCGACGAAAGCGCGGCAGATGTCGTGGCCGATCCCCCGCGTCCCGCCGGTGACGAGCGCGACCTTTCCGGTGAGATCGGGTTGCATGCGAGTCCCGCTCTGTACCGCGGGGTCGATTAACTCCCGTCGAGCCATCGTCACGCTGCTTCCATAAACTTGGTCACCTCAGCCGCTGTTCCCAGGCTAACCACGTTCGCTTCGGGTACGATTCGCTTCAAGAGGCCCGCGAGCACGGCGCCCGGGCCGATCTCGACAAAGCGCGCGCCTTCACCACCCATGCGCGCGGCATGCTGCATGCATTCTACCCACCGGACCGCCGCCGTGAGCTGATCCGAGAGCAGCCGCCGTGCGCGCGCGGCGTCCTTCACCGACTCCGCGGTCGCGTTGGCCACCACCGGAAAGGCCGGATCGCGGAAGGCGGCGCGCTCGAGAGCCAATTGCAAATGATTCTTCGCCGATCCCATCAAGGGCGAGTGAAACGCGCCGCTGACCTTGAGTGCTATGACGCGCTTCGCCCCCCGTTTCTTACAGGCTTCCCCCGCCCGCGTGACGGCATCCGGATCACCAGAGATCACCGTCTGGTCGGGCGCGTTGATGTTTGCGACGACGGCGATGCTTGCCTGCTGCGATGTTTCCTCGCAGGCCGCTTCGACGTCTTTGGTCGCGAGCCCCAGCACGGCGGCCATGGTGCCTGGCCGTTCCTCGCCGGCCTTCTGCATGAGCTCACCGCGGCGGCGCACCAGCTTCGCCGCTTCGGAAGCGCTCAGCGCGCCGGCGGTGACGTAGGCGGTGTACTCGCCCAGCGAATGTCCGGCCGCCGCGACGACCGTCCCCGCCCCGACCCTGTCGCGCACGATCGCAAACACCGCTGCAGTGTGCGCAAGAATGGCGGGCTGCGCATTCTGCGTGGCCGTCAAGTCTTCCTCCGGCCCTGCGAACATGAGTGTGGAGAGAGGAGTGGCGAGGGCTGCATCGATCGAGTCGAATACTGCACGCGCCGCCGGAAACTGCTCCGCCAGATCCTTCCCCATTCCGACTTGTTGCGCGCCCTGACCGGGGCAGAGCCAGATCGTGCTTACCACCGCACGACCATGCTACCCCAGGTGAAGCCGGCGCCGAACGCACAGAACATCACCTTCATCCCCGGCTGCAGGCGGCCGCATTTCACCGCCTCATCGAGCGCGATGGCGATGGACGCCGCGGACGTGTTGCCGAAGCGATCGACGTTCACGTAGACCCTGTCCATCGGCATGCCGGCGTGCTTCGCGGTGGCTTCGATGATGCGGATGTTGGCCTGGTGGGGAATGAGCAGATCGATTTGGTCAGCGGTCAGTCCGGCGCGCTCGAGCGCGTGGTCACAGGCATCCGCCATCGAGAGGACGGCGGCTTTGAAGACTTCGCGACCCGCCATCTTGATGTAGTAGCTGTGGTCCTTGAGCAGCTCTTCACTCGGCGGATGCGAGGCACCGCCGCCCGGCCGGTACAACAGCTCGGCGAGCGTGCCGTCCGACTTGAGGTACGTCGACAGAATGCCGCGCCCGTTCGTGCTGTTGCGCACGATCGTCGCGCCCGCGCCGTCGCCAAACAAAACCGCGGTTGTGCGATCGCTCCAGTCCATGATGCTCGTGAGCTTCTCGGCGGCGATCACGAGCACGTGCTTCGCCTGCTCCGCCGCGATGATACCTTCCGCCGTCGTCAACGCATATACGAAACCGGAGCAGGCCGCGCCGACGTCGAAGGCGGCGGCATTCTTGGCGCCGAGTGTGGCCTGCAGGTCGCAGGCTTGCGAGGGCAGCAACCGGTCCGGCGAGGCCGTCGCGTAGATGATGGCGTCGATGTCGAGGGGCGTGAGGCCCGTCTCGTTCAGGACCTGCAGCGCGGCAGCCTTCCCCATGCAGGCGTTCGTCTCTTCCTTGCTGGAGACGCGGCGCTCCCGAATGCCGGTGCGCTCCTGAATCCACTCGTCCGAGGTGTCGAGAATTTTGGAGAACTCGTCGTTCGTCATCACGCGCGGGGGCGCGTAGCTGCCCGTTCCCCACAGCTCGGCGAACGGGCGCTTCATGCGGGCACCTTGCCCACGGCGAACTCAGCGGCGATGTCGTCGGAGAGGTGACTACTCACGGCCTGCACGGCGACGCGAATCGCGTTCTTGATGGCCAGGGCGGGTGACGCGCCGTGACAGATGATCACGACGCCCTTGACGCCGAGCAGCGGGGCACCGCCGTAGGTGGCGTAGTCGAGGACCTTGAGGACATTGCCCATCTCGGGGCGTTGCAGCACGTCCGGGGCTTCGCGCTTGATCAGCGAGACGAACACGCGACCGGCGGATTCGTAGAACTTCAATACGACGTTCCCGACAAAACCGTCGCAGGCGACGACGTCCAACCGCTGCCCGCGCGCCTCGCCCACGGGGATATCGCGGCCTTCGACGTTGCCGATGTAGTTGATGCCGGGGGTTTTCTTCAGGAGTTGATGCGCTTCTTTGACGACCGCATTCCCCTTCTCGTCTTCCTCGCCGATGTTCAGCAGTCCCACCGTGGGATTGGCGCGGCCGAGGACGTCGCGCGCGTACACCGACCCCAGATGCGCGAAGCCCACGAGCTCCCGAGCGTCGCAGTCGATGCTGGCGCCGCCGTCCACGACCAGTACCGGCTGGCCGGCGCTGGGAAAGAGTGCACCGATCGCGGCGCGCTGGACGCCGGGGTGCAGGCGCAACAACAGCGTTGCGGCGGCCATGACGGCTCCGGTATTCCCCGCCGAGATGAACGCGTCGGACTTTGCCTTTTTCTGGAGCCCCAAACCGACCGCGATCGAGGACCGCGGCTTGCCTCTGATCGCGGCGAGGGGTTTGTCCCCCATGCCGACGACTTCCGGCGCGTCGACGATCTCGATGCGTCTGCGTTCGGCGCCAGGATGCTTCGCCAGCGCTGCCTCGATGTCTGCTTTCCGTCCCACCAGCTGAACGTGGAACTCGGGCGGCAGCTCCTTCAGCGCCTGCACCGTGCCTTCCACTTCGACCTGTGGGGCGTTGTCGCTACCCATCGCGTCCAACGCGATGCGGATCATTTAGTCCTCGACGGTCACCCGCTGCTCGCCGTTGTAATACCCGCAGGTCGGGCAGACACGATGGGGCTGCTTCATGTCGCCACAGCGCGGACAGGGCTGCAGCGTGGGAAGGACCGCCTTGTAGTGTGTGCGGCGCGCGCGCTTCTTGCGCTTCGAGGTTCTGCGCTTCGGTACTGCCATTCCGATCGTCCTTTGGTTAAGAGCGGAGCTTGTCTTTTAGCCCCTTGAGCGGCTGCCAGCGGGCATCGGTTGCAGGCACACAATCACACGGTCCGGCGTTCAGGTCCTTCCCGCACTGCGGGCACAACCCCCTACAGTCCTCCCGGCACAGGGCATACCGCGGGGCCAGCACCAGCTCCTCGCGGATGACCGGGGTAACGTCGATCTCGGTGGCCTCCGGGGGCACGGGATAGGAGTCAGGATCCTCGGCCTCGGGGTCCTCTGTGAACAGCGCTCCAACCTCCAGATTAAGGGGTGTGGCGACCGGAGTGAGACAGCGGCGGCACTCCCCCTGGACCACCGTGCGCAGCCTGCCCTGCCAGTAGAACCGTCCCTCGCCGATCGACTGCAACCGCCCATCGATCGCTACCGGTTCGCGCAGCGCAATATCGGTTCCTTCCAACGCCGGGTCGCCCTGCTGGAGTTCGCCATGGGTTGCGACGGCCCCTGCCCGGGTCAACTCTCGCAAATCCACTCGCAACATGGTGAGCGAACCTAAACCCTTGTGGCACTTGCGTCAACGGCATCAGGTTGGTCCGTAAAGCGGGAAGAAAAAGCTGACTTCCCGTGCCGCGTTGTCGGGTGAGTCGGACGCGTGGATCGCGTTGCGCTCCTTGGACTGGGCGTAGAGGCGCCGGATGGTCCCGGGCTTCGCCTGAGCTGGGTCAGTCGCGCCAATCACGTCCCGGAGATGCGAGACGGCATTCTCGCGTTCGAGCGCGAGGGCCAGTGCCGGCCCCGACGTCATGAACGTGACGAGGGGCCGGAAGAACGGCCGCTCGCGATGCACGTCGTAAAACTGCTCCGCCCGTTCCTGGGTGAGGTTGACCATCTCTGCGGCCCGGATCCGGAAGCCTTCGGCCTCGAGGTGGGCGATGATCTTGCCCGTGTGACCGGCGGTCACGGCATCGGGCTTGATGATGGCTAGCGTCAGCATCGGTTATCGTGACCGGTGTTGGGTGTGGGGTGTTAGGGGTTCGCGACGAGGCGACGGATAAGGTCCGCGCGGGTGAGAAACCCGACGACGATCCCCTCGCGAACCACGGGAAAACGATCCACGTCCTTGTTGTTCATCAGATTCGCCACATCGCTGAGCGTCTGCTCCTCCGAGACACACAACACCGCGCGCGACATGACATCCTTCACCGGCAACGCACGCGGGCCGCCGGATGATTGATGCCCGGCGGCCATGGCGGCAGGCATCGCACGGAATTTCCCGCTTTTCGTTTTCTGCAGGTAATCGGGGATCAGATACTTCAGGAGCTCGCGGTGGGTGACCATGCCGACCAGCGAGCCGTTGTCGTCGACGACCGGCAAGGCGCGCACGTCCTTGTCCATCATCATGCGCGCCACGTCGCCGAGGCTCTGTTCCGGCCCCGCCGACAACACGTGCGGCGTCATCAGGTCGCGGACGGTGAGGTGCGTCGGCAGCTCCACACCCTGCAGCGCGCCGATCTGGATCAGCTGCTCCGGCGTCTTGGCGGCGAGCACGGCGAGCACCGTCGCGGGATCCGACAGCAGGCGGGCGAAGGCGCCGACGACCTGGAGATAGGTCGGGGTCTCCCGCGGTGGCGCCACGATCAGGATGACGATCCGCGCCGTGCGGTTCACGTCCTTTTCCCAGCGGATGGGCTTCAGCGATACCCCGACCGCCGTCGCGAGTTTGCGGGCCGCCTCGGTGCGGAAGTGCGGCAGAAAGGCGTGCTCGCCCACGCTCACCATGTCTTCCGGCCACGCATTGCGAATCACCGCGTTGAGCCGGTTGGCCTCCGTCACGACGCCGCTTGCGATCAGCCGCTCGGCGAGGCGTTCCGTCGCCTCGCGCACGGTCTGCGCCGTGAGCGGGACCACGACGTGCTGCAGCTCGACGACGTCTTGCAACTTCACATCCGCTCCTTCAGCAGCGGAACGACGTCTGCGGGCCGCTTCATCACACTGATGCCGGCCTTCTCGAACGCGGCCATCTTTTCGGCGGCCGTGCCCGATGAGCCTGCAATGATGGCACCGGCGTGGCCCATCCGTCGTCCGGGCGGCGCCGTCTGACCGGCGATGAATCCCACGATGGGCTTCTTCACCTCGCGTTTCGCGAATTCCGCTGCCTGCTGCTCATCGGTTCCGCCGATCTCGCCGATCATGACGATCGCATCAGTCTCGGCGTCGGCCTGGAACGCCGTCAGGCAGTCGATGAAGTTCGTGCCGATCAGCGGATCGCCCCCGATGCCGATGCACGTCGATTGCCCCAGGCCGTGGGTCGACAGCTGGTGAACGATCTCGTAGGTCAGCGTGCCGCTGCGCGACACGACGCCGACGTTGCCGGGCTTGCAGATGTTCCCGGGAATGATGCCGACCTTGCTCTTCGCCGGCGAGATGAGGCCGGGGCAGTTCGGGCCAATCAAGCGCGCGCCGCGCTCGCGGACGAACGGGAGAACCCGCGTCATGTCCAGCACCGGAATCCCCTCGGTAATGCCAATGACCAACCCGATGCCGGCGTCGGCGGCTTCGAAGATGGCGGATGCCGCCACAGCCGCGGGGACGTAAATAACTGCTGTGTTGGCTTTGGTCGCGGCGACCGCCTCGGCTACGGTATTGAACACCGGCACGGCGTTCTCGAAGCGTTGCCCACCCTTCCCCGGTGTGACACCGGCGACAACCTGAGTGCCGTATTCCATCATTTGCTTGGCATGAAACGATCCATCTCGTCCCGTGATGCCCTGGACCACGAGCCGTGTGGCGTTATCGATGAAGACGCTCACGCGGCCCTGCCCTTCAGAAGTGCCACCGCCTGTTTGACTGCATCATCCATGTCCGTGAGGGCCGAGAAACCGGCCTTGCGGAGAATCTCGACTCCCAGCTGCTCGTTCGTGCCCGTGAGGCGAATGACGATCGGCACCTTCAAGGTGAACTCGCGCGTCGCCTGCACGATGCCGTTGGCGACATCGTCGCCGCGCGTGATACCGCCGAAAATATTGAAGAGAATGACCTTCACGCGCGGATCGGAGGTGATGATGCGGAGCGCGCTCACGACCTTCTGGGGATTGGAGCTGCCGCCGATATCGAGGAAATTCGCGGGCTCGCCCCCGTAGTACTTCACCAGATCCATCGTGGCCATGGCGAGTCCCGCCCCGTTCACGCAACAGCCGACTGTTCCCTCCAGCTTGATGAACGTCAACCCCGCCTCACGCGCGGCGACCTCCTCGGGCGCCTCCGACGACACGTCACGCAGCGCGGCGATATCGGGGCGTCGTTCGAGCTCGTTGTCGTCGATCGCAATCTTGGCGTCGAGCGCCTGTACCGCGCCATCCGGCGTGGTGACGAGCGGATTGATCTCCGCGAGCGATGCGCCGACGCCATACACGGCGGCGTAGAGCTTCTGCATGATGTCGGCGGCGGCGCGCGCCTGCTTCACATCCTTGTACAGCGCAAAGCCGAGCATCATGGCTTGATGAGACAGCAGCCCGTAGCGCGGATCGACGGCACGCCGGTGGATCTTCTCGGGTGTCTTTGCCGCGACCTCTTCGATGTCGATGCCGCCCGCCGGGCTCACCATCAGCACCGGCCGTTGTGATGTGCGATCGACAATGATGCCGACGTAACTCTCCGACGCGATTTCGGCGGCCGGCGCGATCAAAACCTTCTGCACGGTCAGGCCCTTGATCGTCATGCCGAGGATCGCCTTGGCATGCGTTTCCGCTTCGGCCGCCGTTTTGGCGAGCTTCACGCCACCCGCCTTGCCCCGGCCGCCCGCGTGCACCTGCGCCTTCACGACAACCTTGCCACCCAAGCGCTCGGCGATGGCGCGCGCCTCCGCGGGCGTCGAGGCCACCTCGCCGGGTGGTACAGGGATGCCGTAACGGCGCAGGATCTCGCGCGCCTGGTACTCGTGCAGATTCACTCGTGCTCCTTCGTAATCGTGGTTCCGGCCGAGCCCTGCAGCGCGGCGAGCCCTTCGGCCAACTCGGCGATGATCGCGCGCTCACCTCCGGTGCGCACGAAATCAGCGGCCGCTTCTACCTTGGGACGCATGCTGCCGGTGCCCAAGTCCTTCCCCGCGAGCAGATGGTCCGCCTGCGCCAGCGTGAGCCGCCCAATCGCTTCCTGGTGCGGCGTTCCGTAACTCCGGTAAACAGCACTGACATTGGTGAGAATCAATAGCACTTCGGCCCCGATATCCCGCCCCAGAATGGCGGCGACGCGATCCTTGTCGGCGACGGCGTCGATCCCCTCGAGGCCCAGGCGCGGGTCCCGGTAGACCGGCGGGCCGCCGCCTCCGCCGGCGATCACGATGTATCCGGCAACCGAGAGATCGTGCACCATCTGGCTCTCCACGATGCCGATCGGGCGGGGGCTGGGCGCGAGGCGGCGGCCATCGCGCACGGGAAGGCCGCGCGCCAGGAGCCGCGCCTCGCGCGCCGGATCGAGCGTGTGCCCGACCGGCTTGGACGGCGTCCGCAGGTCGGGATCGTCCGCATGGCAGAGCGTTTGCGTGATCATGGTGACCACCGAACGCTGGACGCCGGCGCGCTCGAGCGCGTTCTGGAGCGACTGCTGAATCATGTATCCCATCCAGCCGGCGGTGCCCGCGACCAGCACCCCGAGGGGTAAGGGCTCGACCTGGTCGGCGGCAATCTCGTTGCGTGCCAGCTCGTCGCCCACCTGCGGGCCGTTGCCGTGCACGAGGACGATGTTCCACCCGGCCGCCGCGAGATCCACGATCGGCGCGAGACTCGCGCGCGTGTGACGGAATTGATTGCTGATCGTCGGCCGCTCACCTGGCGGCGCGACGGCGTTGCCTCCGAGCGCGACGACTATCGTTCCTGGCGCAGGCACGGCGGCGCAACCTAGCGGCGGCGTGGAGTCGGAGCAAGCTCGCCCATCAGGGCGCGCCAGAGCTTGCCGAACAACTCGAGATCTCCCGCGCTGAGAGCGGAGTCGGCGCGGACCGCGAGCCGGCGAGCGCGCTCCCAGCGCGCAGCCACGCTCGTGTCGGTCGCCACAACTTCGCCGCCGCGCAATGCCGCCCTCGCCGTGGGCCCGTGTCCACTCCGCGAATCGAGGGACACATACACATCCGCGATGCTGGGCGGCGGTGGGGTGCGCGCGTCCATGGGATCGACGATCTGCGCCTGGACGGTGACCAGCGAGCCGGCGGTCGGCCAAATGCGGAGTTGTCCCGGCCTTAACGTTGCCGAGCCGACCAGCTCTCCCGGCAGGTGCTCCGGGTCATCGGCAGCCGGCTTCGACAAATGCAACTCGAGTCCCCGCGTCGTGACGGCACCCGCGCACAGACCAACGAAGCGGCGTGACACGAGCGTGCCCTGCTCGAACGCCACGCCGGTCCACAGCTCTCCGCCCGGACCGACCAGCTGGAACGGCTCGCGCGGCCGGCTGGACCATGCGGCCTCCGGGTCCGCGGAATCCATGCTCACGCGCAGCAGCTGCGACACGACAGCGTCGAACGCCGCCGCCGGATAGGCGAGCTGCGCGCGCAGATCCGGCGGCAGCCGCTCCGCGCGCTCGATCAGCGGATCGAAGCGCCGTCCCCACGCGGCAGTAAGCGAATCATGTCCGGGCGCAAGCCAGACGTGCGTCTCTCCCGTCGCGACTCGGACCGCTCCTACCAATCCCGCCCGCAGGTACCGCACGTCGCCATCGTCCCACGTCAGCGGACGTGTGTACGGAAACCCGGCCTGCGACACGTAACCCCAGCTCACCCACCACAAGGCGCCGCTGCGGATGACGGGAGTCGGCGCTCGAAAGCTGGCAAACGGGGCGAGACGCTCGAGCCGCTCGGTCACGTCGCGTCGCCACAGCAAGGCGTGATCGTCCATCTCGGTGCGGAGCAATCCCCAATCCTGGATCGTCCAGGCGATTGCGAAACGCCGCCACGCGCCGCTGATCGGGACGCCACGGGCGCGCGCGCCGGCAGCGGTGTCGTTCGAGGCGACCAGTGGTCCCTCGACTCCGGGTCCGAACAGCGGGGCGGTCGCGGCGTCGGCGATGGGCACTGCGGTGACCGCCAGTCCGGTGTCGGTCTCGAGCGCCATGCGCACCGGCGCCCGGGTGTTCGTCGGTGCGATCAACCAGGTCGCACTCTCCCCCGGGCTGCCCAGCCGCAGGGTCACGGCGGTGGCCGGCGCGTTCACGGCGCTGGCGACATGGGCGGCGTCCCACACCGGCAGGCTGCGAATCGCGGCCTCCCCCGAGGGAAAGGCCGGAAGGGGCCGCTCATCGATGTCGGTGAGACCGAAGGCCACGCGTTCGAAGGCAGCGCGACGCTGCACGAACGCCGGGCTCTCCGGTCCGACCGATGCCCGCACCACGCCCGGGATCACGAAGTAGCCGGCCGCGACCGCCACCAGCAGCGCGACCCACCCGGCGAGAATGAGATTGGGCCGATCGCGCCAGGCCCAGAGCAACGAGATTCCGGCGGTCAGGATCGATATCGCGGCGACGACCCTGGCGCCGGGAATCCGCGCGCCCAGCGCGGCGTGGTCGACGCTGCCGTGCATGCCCGCGATGACCTCCGCGGGATCGAGGAGGGCGCCCCAGGTGATGACGAGAGCGACGACCGCGAGCAGCACGCCGCAATGCGAGCGCGCGTAGTCGCTCGCGCGGATCCGGCCGCGGCGCATCCGCAGCGAGCCGATGACGCTGTACAGCAACGCCACAATGGCGAGCGTGCCGAGTGCCAGCACCAGCGCGCGATTCTGCAGTGCCGACCGCCAGGGCAGCACGCCCACGTAGTAACCGGCGTCGAGCCGCAGCCTGTCGTCGACCAGCCCGAAGTGCGGCGGCGACGACGCGAGCGCGACGTATCGCCACCAGTCGCCGGTTCCCAGAGAGAACAGAACGCCGAGGATGAGACCGAGCAGGAGAGTGCCGCCGAACAGCACCTTATGCGAGACCGCTTCCACGATCTCAAGGTCGCCCAGGCGGCGCGGCATCTGCACCGAGCCGATCGCGCGATAGACCACGAGAAGGTTGCCGGTCGCCCAGGTCACGGCCGCAACGAGGGCGAGGGTCTGCAGCATCAACGCCAGGTTGCGGGCGTCGATCAACGCCGTCCCACCCGCAAATGTTCTGTCCCACGCCCGATCCGCCGTCTCCACGGCCAGCCACCGGCCGCCCACCAGGGCGACCACGAGCAGGATGGCGCCGGTCACGTAGAGCCGGCGACGACCAGAGCGGGTCACGCCTTCATGCCGTGCTCGGTCAGCCAGCCCTCGACTTCCGCGCGATACGCTTCGAGGGACCGCTGGCGCGTCGCTTCGAAGCGCATGACCAGCACCGGCTGCGTATTGGACGCGCGCAACAGCCCCCATCCGTCCGGGAACGTGATGCGGACGCCGTCGAGCGTGAAGACCGGATAGATCTTCTTGAAGTGGGCGGCGGCGGCTTCCACTACAGCGAACTTCTTCTCGTCGGGGCAATCGACGCGCAGCTCGGGCGTCGTAAACGTCTTGGGCAGATCAGCGAGCAGGCGCGACAGGGGGCCACCCTCGCGTGCCACGTAAGCCAGCAGCCGGGCGGCCGCAAAGAGCGCGTCATCGAAGCCATACCAGTCGCCGCCGAAGAACATGTGCCCGCTCATTTCGCCCGCGAGCGGCGCGCCCAGTTCTTTCATCTTCATCTTGATGAACGAGTGCCCCGTCTTCCACATCACGGGCTCTAATCCCGCCCGCTTCAGCATCTGCGGGAGGACCTCGGAGCATTTGACGTCGAAAATCACCGGCTTGCCCGGCCCCATGCGTTTCACCAGGTCGCGCCCGAACAGCACGAGCAGCTGATCGCCGAGCACGGGGGTGCCTTTCTCATCCACCGCCCCGATGCGATCGCCGTCGCCGTCGAAGGCGATTCCCAGCTCGGCCTTCTCCCGTTTCACGGCGTCCTGGAGATCCTGGAGGTTCTCGAGAACGGTCGGATCCGGATGGTGGTTCGGGAATGTCCCGTCCGATTCGGCAAAGAGGGCGATGACGTCGGCGCCGAGATCGCGCAGGGTCTGGACCGCGATCAGGCTGGTGACGCCGTTGCCGCAATCGACGACGACTCTCACCCGGCGCGCCAGCGGCGTGTTGCGCTTGACGATGGCTTTCGAGTACGCCGTGAGCAGCGCTTCGTGTACGCCTTCCTTGCCGCCGGGCTTGGTCGTGAGCTTCCCGTCGTCGATCAACTTGTGCAGCAGTTGGATGTCGTCCCCGAAGACCGCGTCGTGAGCGAGCACCATCTTGAAGCCGTTGAACTCGGGCGGGTTGTGCGAGCCGGTAATCTGAATCCCGCCGTCCACGTCCAGTGTCTTGGTCGCGAAATACAGCGCCGGGGTGGGTACCTCACCGACATCGATCGCGAGGCCACCGGCCGCGACGATGCCTTCCCGGAGGCCCTGTGCGAGCGCGCTTCCCGACGGCCGGTTGTCGCGTCCCACGGCGACGCGTGGCGGTTTGCCGTTGCGCAGCCGGTCCCACGCGAAGGTGGTGTACGCCTGGCCCACGGCGCGTGCGGCGGCGGGCGTGAGCTCCTGGCCCACGATGCCGCGAATGTCATACTGGCGGAAGATTGTGGCGGCAAGCTTCATACGATCAGCCCGCGATCAGTGAGTGGGGGTCGCGGGGGGGGGGGAGGTCGGCGGAAGCGCAGTCGTGGTGGTGGTTGTGGTTCGCTGGATACTGGCGCCCGCCGTGCGAGCCAGCTCGAACAGTCTGTTGGGCCACACCCCGAACAATAGCAGCCCGACGACCACGGCGGTGACCGCGGCGCGTGCCCAGCGATCGAGAAACACGTCCACGTGCGCCGCCTCGATCGGCTCGGGTTTCATGTACATCGCCATAATGACGGGAAGATAGTATCCCGCGGAGACGACGCTGGTGAGCACCAGAATCGCCGCCAGGATGTTTTGCCCGGCGCTCGTGGCGGCGATGAGGATGTACCACTTGCCGATGAAGCCCGCCGTCCCGGGAAATCCCAGCAGCGACAGCATGCAGACCGACATCGCCAGGGCGAGCCAGGGACGCTTCCCGGCGAGCCCCGCCAGGTCGTCGATCAGGACATCGCTCTCGCCGCCACGGCCCTTGGCCGACAGCACGGCAAAGGCGCCCAGCGACATCATGGTGTAGGCCACCGCATACACCAGGAAGGCGCTCGATCCCTGCGGGCCACCCGCGGTCACCGCCACGAGCAGGTAGCCGGCGTGCGCCACGGACGAATACGCGAGCATCCGCTTGAGCGAGCGCTGCCCAAGCGCAAAGAGGTTGCCCCCGATCATGGTGATGGCCGCCAGCCACCACAGGATATCGTGCCACACGGCCACGCCGGCGAACGCGCTGTTGAGCAGCCGGAACAGCGCGGCGAAGGCCGCGGCTTTGACGGCGGTCGCCATGAATGCGGTCACGGGCGTCGGCGCGCCGTCGTACACGTCGGGCGCCCACATGTGGAACGGCACCGCCGCGACCTTGAATCCAAATCCCACGATGAGCAAGGCAAGCCCCATGAGCAGCATGATCGAGGTGCCGTCGATGCTCACCTGCGCGCCGATGAGCGCAAAGTTCGTGGTGGCGGTGGCGCCGTACACCAGCGCGATGCCGTACAGCAGGAAACCGGACGCGAATGCGCCGAGCAGGAAGTACTTGAGCGCGGCCTCGGCGGAGCGTGCCCGCCGCCGATCGAATCCCGCCAGGACATAGACTGCGACCGACATCAGCTCGAGGCCCAGGAAGATGACCATCAGGTCGGACCCGGCTGCCATTACCATCGCACCAAGCGTCGCGAAGAGGAGCAGGACATAGTACTCGGGAGCGAGCAGCTTCTCGCGCTCGAGGTAGAAGAACGAGATCAGCACGGTCAGCGCGGCCGCGCCCAGAAACACCCAGTCGGCCACCCAGCGGAAATCGTCCGCCGCGATCATGACCGCGAGCCCTTGGATCTCGGTGTGATTCCACCACAGCCACCAGATCGCGATGGCGGTGGAACCGAGTGCCGCCAGCGTCACCCATCCTGCGATGCGTAGATCGCGCGTCGTCTTGTGCCGCCAGGCCACCACGAGGAGCAGCACCAGCGCCCAGCCCGTCATCACGAGCTCGGGGAGGATCGACAGGAGCAGATCGCGATACACCGACGGGTCCAGTCTCATTGCGGGGTTCCTCCCCTCTCCCCCCCACCGCCCCCGCCACCTTCCCCGGTCGCGAATGGCGGTTGGCCTTGCGTCGCGCCGGGGCGCACCTGCTCGATCAGCTGCCGCGCCGAGGGCTCCATCCGCCGCAGGAACGGTTGCGGATAGATGCCGAGCCACAGAATGCAAACGAGCAGCGGGACCAGTACCGCGAGCTCGCGCACCGACAGATCGGTCAGCTTCTCGTTCTCGTGATCCGTCAGCGGATTGTAGATCACGCGCTGCAACGCGGTCAGGAGATACGCCGCGGCTACAATGACGCCGGTGGTGGCCAGCGCCGTGATGACCGGGTAGGTGCGGAACGAGCCGAGCAGCACCAGAAACTCACCGACGAAACCGTTGGTCCCCGGCAGCGCGATCGAGGAGAGCGATACCACGGTGAGGATCGCGGAGAACAGCGGCACGACGCGCGCGATCCCGCCGTAGGCTGCAATGAGCCGGCTGTGCCGCCGCTCGTAGATCATTCCCACGAGGAAGAACAGCGCCCCCGTCGAAATCCCGTGATTGATCATCACGAGCAAGGCGCCCTGCACGCTTTGCAGCGTCATCGCCCAGATCCCCAGCACGACGAAGCCGAGGTGCGCGACCGACGAGTAGGCGATCAGCTTTTTGAAGTCGGGCTGGACCATCGCGACGAGGCCGCCGTAGATGATGCCGATCAGCGCGAGCCCCACGATCACCAGCTGCACCACCTCGTTGAGCGCCACGCCGGGGAAAAACGGCACCGCGAACCGGAGGAAGCCGTAGGTCCCCATTTTCAGCAGGATGCCCGCCAGAAGCACGGAGCCGGCCGTCGGCGCTTCGACGTGCGCGTCCGGAAGCCACGTGTGCAGCGGGAACAGCGGCACCTTGATCGCGAACGCGAGGAAGAACGCGGCGAACAGCCACCAGGCCGCCGGTCCGAGCGTGCCGATCTGACTCAGCAGATGGGCGTACGAGAACGAGTAGAGGCCCGTGGCGCGTCCGGTGTGCAGGTAGAGCACGAGGATCGCCACGAGCATGAGCAGCGAGCCGAAGAACGTATAGATGAAGAACTTGATCGCCGCGTACAGCCGATTCTCGCCGCCCCACACCCCGATGATGAAATACATCGGGATCAACATCACTTCCCACATGACATAGAAGAAGAAGAGATCGAGCGCCACGAACACGCCGATCATCCCTGTCGTCAGAACCAGCAACAGTGCATAGAAGCCGTTCTCGCGCTTCGTGATGTACGACCAGCTGCCGAGCACGGAGAGCGGCATCAGGAACGTGGTGAGCAGTACCAGGAACAGCGAAATGCCGTCGAGTCCGACCGTGTAGTGAATGCCCCACGCCGGGATCCAGGGCAGGTCAACCATGAACTGCATGCCGCCGCTCGGAACGAACGCCCACCAGAGCGGCACCGAAATCACGAACTCGATCAGACTGGCAGCGAACGCGACCTGCTTGGCCAGCCTGGCCGGAACGAACAGCACGATCAGACCCGCCAGCAGCGGCCAGGTGAGCAGCAGCGTGATGACCCAGCGGCCGTAGGTCATCCGACCGACCGCCAGATAATGAGCAGCACGCCGATCACGAACACCGCGACGTACACACCCACCTGCCCCGTTTGCAGCCAGCGATTGGCCCACCCGAGCGCGCGCGCGCCGCGGGCCACGCCGTTGACGGTGGCCCCGTCGATCGCCTGCTGGTCGATGCGCTTCCAGAGGATTTCGGTCGACAACCAGACCAGGGGGCGCACGATCAGCGCGTCATAGATCTCGTCCACGTACCACTTGTGCCGCAGGATCCGGGCAAAACCCCGCTCCGCAGGAGCGTCGCGCGCCGGGACGAGCGCCGCCGGGTTGAGCAGTCGCCACGCACCCACAATGCCGAGCACCGCGATCAGCACCGCGACTCCCACGAGCATCCATTCGGTCGCGGTGCTCAGATGCGCCTCGGGGACCATGGCCGCGCCGGGTTGCGTGACCGGCTCGAGCCACTGATGCAGTCGCGCGCTGCCGTGGTACAGCTCCGGCACGTTCAGCAGACCGCCCGCCGCCGAGAGGATGCCCAGCACGAGGAGCGGCCCCGTCATGATCCAGGGGGCTTCGTGGAGGTGCTCCCGCTCCTTCTCGCCCGTGCGATTGGGGCCGTGGAAGGTGTACAGCATCAGCCGCGTCATGTAGAAGGCCGTGAGCAGCGCGGCAGCCAGGCCGAAAACCCAGAACACGAGCCATGCCGGATTGGTCGTGCCCCGCGCGAAGGCCGCGGTGAGGATTTCGTCCTTCGAGAAGAAGCCCGACAGCGGCGGGATGCCCGCGATCGCCAGGGTCGCGATCCACATGAGCGCGGTGGTCCACGGCAGGTAACGCGCCAGCCCACCCATGTTCCGCATGTCCTGTGCGTCCTCATGCGAGTGCGTGGTGTGATACGCGTGATGCATCGCGTAGATCACGCTGCCGGACCCCAGGAACAGCAGCGCTTTGAAGAAGGCGTGCGTCGTCAGGTGGAAGATTCCGGCGCTGATCGCGCCGGTGCCGACCCCGAGGAACATGTACCCGAGCTGCGAGATCGTAGAATAGGCCAGGACGCGCTTGATGTCCCATTGCTTGAGGGCGATGGTCGCGGCGAACAGCGCCGTGAGCGCGCCGACTCCCGCGACGACCGCGCTCGACAGCGGTGCCATGGCGAAGAGCACATTGCAGCGCGCGACGAGATACACGCCGGCGGTCACCATCGTCGCGGCGTGGATCAGGGCGGAAACCGGCGTCGGGCCGGCCATCGCGTCGGGCAGCCAGGTGTAGAGCGGGATTTGCGCCGACTTGCCGGTGCAGCCGAGGAACAGGAACAGGGTGATCGCCGTGATCGCCCCCCCGCCGGGTACCAGCGCCGTAGGCGCATGCGTGAAGACCGCACCGAAGTCGAGTGAGCCGGTCGACCAGAAGATCATGAACATCGCGACCATGAATCCGAAGTCGCCGATGCGGTTCATGATGAACGCCTTGCGGCCGGCATCGGCATTGGCCTTCTCGCTGAACCAGAAGCCGATGAGCAGATAGCTGCACAAGCCCACGCCTTCCCACCCGACGAACATCACGGGGAAGTTGGCGCCGAGCACGAGCACCAGCATGAAGAAGATGAAGAGATTGAGATAGGCGAAGTAGCGGGCGTATCCCGGGTCATCCTTCATGTAGCCGATGCTGAAGAGATGAATCAGCGAGCCCACGCCGGTCACGATGAGCAGCATGACAATCGAGAGCTGGTCCACCTGCAGCGCGAAGTCGACCTGCAGCGTCCCGACCGGAATCCACGACCAGTACCGGAACACGACCGGCGCGTCGGCGTGCAAGTCTGCGAAGGCCCGGAAAACGGTGACCGACACCCCAAAGGCCGCCAGCAGCACGCCGGCCCCGATGATGGAGACGAGCGTCTTGGCGGTGGGCCGCACCAAGGCGAGCGTGCCGTTCAGCACGAAGCCAAGGAGCGCCAGTGCGGGCGCGATCCAGATGAGATCGGCGGCCGTACCGGTCATCAGTCTTTGAGGAGATTCATGTTCTGAAGGCTGACGGACTGCTTGTGCCGGAAGACGGCAAGAATGATCGCAAGCCCCACCCCTGCCTCGGCCGCCGCCACGGCCATCACGAAGAGGACAAAGATCTGCCCACCGATCCCGAGCCGCTGTGCCAGGGCCACAAACGTCAAGTTGACGGCGTTGAGCATCAACTCGACGCACATGAAGATCACGATCGCGTTACGGCGCAGCAGTACGCCCGCGACGCCGAGCGTGAAGAGCACGGCGGAAATGGCGAGCGCGGGACTGAGGAGCATTGTTAGAGCTTCCGTTTCGCGAGCACGACGGCGCCCACGATGGCCGCGAGGAGCAGCAAGCTGGCGAGCTCGAAGGGGATCAAATACGCGTCGAACAGGGGATTGGCGACGGCCCCGACCATGCCCTGCCGCGTCTGGAGCTCGGCGAGCGTTCCGGCCGGCAATTGAATCGCATCCGGCGGCGGAGCGCTTCCCAGCACCCGCAGTTGAAACATCAACAACCCCGCGAGCACGGCGGCGATGGCCACTCCGGCCGGGCCCTTGATGTCGGTGGGGCCGGGGCGTCCGAGGTTCAACAGCATGATCACGAACAGAAAGAGCACCATGATGGCACCCGCATAGACCAGCACTTGCAGTGCCGCGATGAACTGGGCGTCGAGCAGGACGAACATCGCCGCCAGGGCGAACAGGGTGACGACGAGCCAGAGCGCGCTCGAGACCGGGTTCCGGCGCGTGATGCACAGCAGCGCGCTCGCGATCGCCATCACGCCGAAAATCCAGAAGACTGTGAGGGTCAACTACTCACCCTTTGGATCTGATGGATCCCACAATGTCGAAACGGGATGCGTCTGCGCCGTCAACCGCTCGAGATCATAGACGAACCGGTCGCGCGAGTATTCCGAGTTCTCGTAGTGCACGCCGACGTGAATCGCCTCTTCGGGGCACACTTCCTGGCAGTAGCCGCAGAAGATGCAGCGGAACTCGTCGATCTCGTAGATCAGCGGATAGCGGTGTCCCGCTTCGTCCTCGCCCGGTACGAGCTTGATGCAATTCGCGGGGCAAATCTGTGGGCACAGGCCGCAGGCGACGCATTTGGCGCGGCCCTGCTCGTCGGTGAGCATGCGATGCGTGCCCCGCCAGCGGGACGAGAGCGTCCAGTCCTTCGACGATTTCTCCTCGGGGTACTGCATCGTCACTTTGGGGCGCAGCAGATGGCTGAACGTCAGCGCCATCCCCTTCAGGGTGGCGCGCAGATAGGACGTCTGCTGTGTCGGCCGCTTCATGACCTTCACGCCGATCGCCATCAGGCCGCCTCCTCGGCAACCGAGCCGGAGATGATGCGGCCGCGGTCGAGCCACCAGACCAGCGCGACGAGCAGGATGAGATTCAGCCCACCGAGCGTGTAGGCCATGGCCGGGCCGTAATCCCAGTCCAGCTGCATGCGGAGGAACCAGATCGCGACGGCCAGCACCGTGATATAGAGGAGCACGAGCGGCAGCAGCACCTTCCAGCCGAGTGCCATGAGCTGATCGTAGCGGAAGCGCGGCAACGTCCACCGCACCCAGATGAACGTGAAGAGGAATACGAACGTCTTGAGACCGAACGCGATGAGCGTCAGCACCGTCTTCGCGACGCTCGGATCACCGGTCGAGTCCCAGCTCGTGAACGGAATGTCCCAGCCGCCAAAGAAGAGCGTCGCCATCAGCGCCGATGCCGTCACCATGTTCGAGTATTCGGCGATATAGAACATCGAGAACTTCATCGAGCTGTATTCGGTGTGGTAGCCGGCGATGAGCTCGGCTTCCGCCTCCGGCAAGTCGAAGGGCAGCCGGTTCGTCTCCGCCAGCGCGCTCACGAAGAAGATCACGAACGACAGCGTCAAGGGGACGATGAACCAGGCGTGCGCGTGCTGCTGCTGGGCGATCACGCGCGAAAGCGTCACGTTGCCGGCGAGCAGGAGTACCGCGACGGTGCTCATCCCGAGCGCGATCTCGTACGAGATCATCTGCGCGGAGGCGCGCAGCCCGCCGAGCAGCGCGTATTTGTTGTTGGACGCCCATCCCGCCAGCACGATCCCGTACACGCCGAGCGAGCTGATCGCCAGAATATAGAGGAAGCCGATGGGCAGATCGGCGACGACCATCGGCACGACGCCCCAGGGCGTGGGCAACGGAGACGCGAACGGGATCACGCCAAACGTCAGCAGCGCCGGAACGAACGACACGAGCGGGGCGAGCGTGAAGAGCGCTTTGTCGGCCATGGCCGGCGACGTCTCTTCCTTCAAGAAGTTCTTCAGGCCGTCCGCCGCGGGCTGCAGAATCCCCTGCGGTCCGACGCGATTGGGACCGAGGCGGTCCTGCATCCACGCGCACACGCGCCGCTCGAGCAGGGTGAGCAGCGCGACGCCGACCAAGATCAGATTGAAGACGACGAAGACCTTGATCGCCGAGGCGACGATGAAGAAGGTCATCGCGTCAGCTCCGCGAGGCCAAGGGCCGCCGTCAGCTCACCCAGCACCCAGGCGGCCGGCTGCGCCATGCCGGGCGCCGGCTTGGCCTGGTAGTAGCGCTGATCGCGGCCGTCGCAATTCGTGAAGGTGCCTTCCTCTTCCGCCACGTTGGCGATGGGGAGAATGACGTCCGCCCGCCGGCATGGCGCATCGGCGCCCAGGACAGAGCCGAGATAGATCAACGCGCCGCTCGCCTCCACGGCGCAGTCGGGGTCGTCGAGCACCAGCACGACCGCGGCCGTTTTCGCCGCCTCGAGCGCCCGCGCGTAGTCTCGCGAGTACCCGAGATTCTCGGCGCCCTTCGCGTTGGGGGCACGCTCGGCCCGCAGCGCGAGGTTGGGTACGCCCGGCAGCGGCGCCTCCTCACCCATCACGACCTGAAATGCGCCGGTCCAGCTGAAGCCTGAGAGCAGGCGCTTGGCGAGGGCGAGGGCCTCCGACGAAGCGCCGGGTGAGACGAGCGCGACGGCGGTTCCCGACGCGCCGCGCAGTATCCCGGCGACTCGGTCGAGCGCCTCGTCCCAATCTGTGGCCTTGAGCTCGCCATCGCGCCGGATGAGCGGAGCCTCGATGCGGTCGCCGCGATTCATCCATTTGTAGTGCATGCGGCCGTGATCGCAGATGAAGTAGCGGTTGACCTCGAGATTGGGGCGCGGCCGGACGCGCACCACGACCTCGTCCCGCGTGTCGAGGGTGATGTTGCAGCCCTGCGAGCAGCCGGTGCAGATCGACGCCGTCTTGTCGAGCTCCCAGGCGCGGGCCTTGTGCAGGAAGTCTTTGGACAGGAGCGAGCCGACCGGGCAGAGGTCCACGACGTTCCCCGCCCAGGGGTGGTCGAGGCGGGCCTCGGGATGAATGCCGATGAACGCGCGGTCGCCGCGTTCAGACACGTTGAGGACCGGCTCCTTGGCGACATCCTCCATGAAGCGCACACAGCGCGTGCAGAGAATGCAGCGGTTCGGCACGTACAGGACATCGGGACCGAAGTCTTCGACGGGATTGAAACGCTTGGCATACTCGCCGTAGCGTGTGCCGTCGCGTCCCTCCTGGAAGACGAAGTCCTGCAGCTCGCATTCGCCCGCCTGATCGCAGATGGGGCAATCGAGCGGGTGATTGATGAGCAGGAGTTCGAGCACGCTCTGGCGCGCGCTCTTCGACGGCGCGGTCTGCGTCTTCACCACCATGCCCTCGGTCACCGTCGTCGCGCAGGCGATTTGGAGCTTCGGCGCCTTCTCGATCTCCACGAGGCACATGCGGCACACGCCGGCGACCGGCAACCCGGGATGATAGCAGTAGTGCGGCACGAGCACGCCCGCCTGTTTCGCGGCCTCGATCACGAGCGTCCCAGGAGGCACGGAGACCGGGGCGCCGTCGATCGTCAGATTGATCATGCCGTCAGCCATCAGCCCACCATCACCGGTTGACGCTTGCCCGCCAAATACGCTTCGAATTCGCCGCGGAATTTCTTGATGCCGCTCACGATCGGCGCCGCGCACGAATCCGAGAGTACACAGATCGTCTTCCCTGTCATGTTCTCCGATAAGTCGAGCAGCAAATCGAGATCCTTGGTCTTTCCCTGCCCCGACAGGATCCGCTCCATGATCTTCGTGGTCCACGCCGTGCCCTCGCGGCACTGCGTGCACTGCGCGCACGACTCGTGGGCGTAGAAGCGCGCCAGCCGCATGATCTGGTAGACCATATCCGCCGAGTCGTCGAAGACGATCACGCCGCCCGAGCCGAGCATCGACCCCTTCTCGACGACGCCCTCATAGTCGAGCAGGCATGATTCTGTCTCTTCGCGCGTGAGAATCGGGACCGACGAGCCGCCGGGAATGCATGCCTTCAGTGTGCGCCCTGCCGGCGGGCCGCCACACATGTCGTAGAGGAGCCCCTTCAGCGGGAATCCCATCGTCACTTCGTAGTTCCCGGGCCGCTGCACGTGGCCGCACACCGAAAACAGCTTGGTGCCCGTGCTCTTGGGGTTCGACAGGCACAGACCTTTGTACCAGGCGGCGCCACGCTTGAGGATGGGCGGGACGGCCGCGAGCGTCTCGACGTTGTTGATCGTCGTCGGCATCCCGAACAGTCCGGCGGCCGCCGGGAATGGTGGCTTGATGCGCGGGTTGCCGCGCTTGCCTTCGATGGAATTCATCAGCGCGGTTTCTTCGCCGCAGATGTAGGCGCCCGCGCCGCGATGAAGGTAGACCTTGATGGAGCCGAACACACCGGCGGCGTTTGCCTCCGCGAGTGCGCGCTCCATGATCGTCCAGGGCTCGGTGAATTCGCCGCGGATATAGATGTAGGCGATCTCGGCCCGGATCGCGTGCGCGGCGATCGCCGTCCCCTCGAGCAGCGCGTGGGGCGTCCAGCGCATGATCTCCCGGTCCTTGAACGTGCCGGGCTCGGACTCGTCGGCGTTCACGCACAGGTAATGCGGCTTTTTCTTTTCCTTCGGCATGAACGACCACTTGAGGCCGGTCGGGAAACCGGCGCCGCCCCGCCCGCGCAGGCCCGATTCCTTCACGACCTCGGTGACAGCCGCCGGATCCATCTTCAGCGCCTGGGCGAGCGCCTCGTAGCCGCCACGCTTCACCCAGCCCTTGTGGGTGCGTGCCTCCACGTCGCCGAAATACTGCGACAGAACGACGGTCTCTTTGGGGTGCGGTTTGTGAGGAAAGCCCATTAGCGGTACTTCTTCACAATGTCCGGGACTTTCTCCGGCGTCACGTTTTCGAGGAAGTCGTCATTGATCAGCACCGGCGTCGCGAAGCCGCACGCGCCGAGACATTCCACTTCGACAATCGTCCACTTGCCGTCGGGGCTCGTCGCGCCGGCGTCGCCGGCTCCCGTGTGCTCGAGGAACGCCTTCACGACCCCCTCGGCGCCGCAGATGTTGCACGGCGACGTCGTGCAGACTTGTACGAAGTTTTTCCCGACCGGGTGCTGGTGATACATCGTGTAGAAGGTCACGACGCCCTTCACATACGCCGGCGTCAGTCCCAGGACCTCGGCGACCTCGGCCATGATGCGATCGGAAATCCAGCCGTGCTCGCGCTGCGCGATCCAGAGAGTGGGTAGGAGCGCCGCCTGCTTATTCGGATAGCGCTGGAAGACGGACTGCAGCTCTTCCATGACCGCGCCGACGAACACCGGCTCGTAGCTCCCGGTGTGACTCGCGGTCATCGATCCACCTCACCCATGACGATATCGACCGACGCGTTGATTGCGATGAGATCGGACAGCAGGTGGCCTTCGGCCATCCTGGGCAAGGCGGACAGGTTGATGAAAGACGGCGGGCGAATGCGCCAGCGTACCGGCTTGGCGGTGCCGTCCGAGACGAGATAGTTGCCCAATTCGCCCTTGGGATTCTCGATCCCGACGTATGCCTCTCCAACGGGCGCCTTCACGCCTTCCATCACCTGCTTGAAGTGGAAGATCATCGCTTCCATGTCGCTCATCGCCCGCGTCTTCGACGGCAGAATCACGCGAGGGTCGTCGACGTTGATCGGCCCATCCGGCAGCCGGTCCAGCGCCTGCTGCAGGATGCGGTTCGACTGATAGCACTCCTCCAGGCGCACCAGATACCGGTCATAGACGTCGCCGTGCTCGCCGACGACGACATCGAAGTCGTAGGTCTCGTAACCGAGGTACGGCTTGTCCTTGCGGACGTCGTAGGGGACGCCGCTCGCCCGCAGCATGGGCCCCGAGAGCGAGTGGGTGATTGCCTCGGCGGCGCTGAGCGTCCCAACGCCCTGCGTCCGGCCCGCCCACACGGCGTTGCGCGTGAGCACCCGGTCGATCTCGTCCAGCGTCTTCGGGAAGTCACCCGTGAATTCGCGCAGCTTGTCGACGAAGCGGTCGGGAATGTCGGCCATGAGGCCGCCGACGCGGGTGAGGCTCGTCGTCAGGCGCGCGCCCGTCCACATCTCCTGCAGGTCGTAAATGCGCTCGCGCTGCTGGAATGCCCAGAGGAACGGCGTGAACGCGCCGAGATCGATCGACGTCGTGCCCAGCCACACCATGTGGGAGATGATGCGGCTCATCTCGCAGGCGATCACGCGCAGGACGGTGCACCGCGGCGTGATCGCGATGCCCATCAGCTTCTCGGCCGCCAGCGCCAGCCCGACGTTATTCGACATGGGCGACAGGTAGTCCGTGCGGTCGGTCAGCGGAATGATCTGGTTGTAGTGGCGGTACTCGCCGAGCTTCTCGAAGCCCGAGTGGAGATAGCCGACGTGCGGGATGCAGCGTACCACGGTCTCGCCATCGAGCTCCACGACCAGGCGCAACACGCCGTGCGTGGCGGGATGCTGCGGGCCGAGGTTCACCAGCAAGTGCTCGGCGCCAAGGTCGGGCTCTGCGGTCTCCTCGGCGGCCCGGGCTTTCAGCGGCATGCGCGCGGCGCGTCCTTGCGCGTCCACGCCGGGTGTCGCGAGCTCGAGCTCGACTGTACGCTTGGTCATGATGGCGGCGGCTCGGGAATCACGCCGCGTTCGCCCCGGCGCAGCCGGTCGCGCATATCCTCGGGGAGGTCGCCGCCCGCTTCGGCGATGGACAGCTCTTCGAGCGAGTAGTGCGCTTCGGGATTGGCGTTCAACGCCTGGCGGACCTGCTCGGCGCGCGAGAAGCGCCCACGCAGCGGGAAGCTCTTACGGAGCGGATAGCCCTCGGCGTAGGTCTCCCACATCAGGATGCGCCGCAGATCGGGATGGCCGCGGAACGTGATGCCGAACATGTCGTACACCTCCCGCTCCAGCCAGTCGGCGCCGTGCCAGAGGCTCCAGACGGAGTCGACCACCAGCTCGTCCGTGGACGGCAGCTCTACCTTGATCCGGATGTCGGCGCGCCGCTCGAGCGAGCGCAGGAAGTACACGACTTCGATCGGCCGTTCGCGATCGCGGAATTCGACCGCGGTTACGTCGACGAGGTAGTTGAATTCCTGGCCCGGCGTCTCCTTGAGCCAGTGCATCGCTGCGAGCAGCCGGTCACGCGCGACGTACACAATCCGCTCGCCGTCGCGCGCTACCGTTTCTCGTAGGGCGCCGGGAATCACGAAGAACGGAACTGGTGGACGGAATTGCCGAACGGCTCGGAGATCTCGTCGATCGTCTCGGGCGGGAGGCGCAGGCCTTTGTCGTCGAGCGGCTGCTCTTCGCGACGCCGCACGGCGTCAAACAACGACTCGCCCTTGATCTTCTTGTGGAGCAGGAGAATACCGTACAGCAGGCCCTCGGGGCGTGGGGGACAGCCGGGTACGTAGACATCCACCGGAACGATCGTGTCGATTCCCTGCACCATCGCGTAGTTGTCGAAGATGCCGCCGGTCGATGCGCACGCGCCCATCGAGATGACCCACTTGGGTTGCGGCATCTGGTCGTAGATGCGGCGGATCACCGGAGCGAGCTTGAAGGGCAGCCGGCCGGCGCAAATCAGCACATCGGCCTGGCGGGGAGAAAACGCCTGGCGCTCCATGCCGAAGCGCGCGAAATCGAACCGGCTCGCGGCCGTCGCCATGAACTCAATGGCGCAGCAGGCGGTGCCGAACGGCATCGGCCAGAGCGAGTTCGCGCGCGATGAATTGACCGCCCAGTCCACCAGCTCCTGGAACTTGGTGAGCAGGTAGTTCGAGCTCTTGACCTCGCCGACGTGTTTCATGCGTTCAATCCCACTGAAAGGCCCCCCGTTTCCAGACGTAGATGTAGCCTACGAACAGGATGAGGAGAAAGACCAGCATCTCTACCAATAGGAACCCGGTGCTCACGGTGCCATTGCCCATAAAGATCACGGCCCACGGGATGAGAAACACCGTTTCGATATCGAAGAGAATGAACAGCACCGCCACCAAATAGAACTTTACCGAGAAGCGCTCGTGTGCGTCGCCCAGCGGGGGCATGCCGCTCTCGTAGGGACGCTCCTTGACCTCGGTGGGGCGCCGCGGGCCGAGGAAATGGGAAAGGACGATCATCGTGACTCCAGCGACGATCGCCAAACCGATCAGCATGAGTAGCGGGATGTAGGGCTGCATCGGCTCGTGAAAAATTTCACTAAGTCTCGGCCCTTCGTCAAGCTGGCCGTGGCCCGTTACATTGCGGGCCCATGTCCATCAAATCTGACCGCTGGATTACCAAAATGTCGAGGGAGTACGCGATGATCGAACCCTTCGCCGACCGGCAGGTCCGCGAAGGTGTCATTTCGTACGGCGTGTCGTCCTACGGCTACGACATGCGCGTGGCCCCCGAGTTCAAGATCTTCACCAACGCGCTGTCGGCGGTGGTCGATCCGAAACGTTTCGACCCGAAATCCTTCGTCGAATTTGCCGGTGACGTCTGTATCGTCCCCCCCAACTCGTTCGCGCTGGCGAGCTCGGTCGAATACTTCCGGATTCCGCGCAACTGTCTGACGATTTGCGTCGGAAAGAGCACCTATGCGCGCTGCGGCATCATTGTCAACGTGACGCCGTTCGAGCCGGAGTGGGAAGGCTTCGTTACGCTGGAGATTTCCAACACGACTCCGTTGCCGGCCAAGATCTACGCGAACGAAGGCATCGCGCAGGTCCTGTTCTTCACCGCCGACGACGGGGACGAATGCGAAATCTCCTACAAGGATAAGAAGGGGAAATACCAGGCCCAGCGGGGGATCACACTGCCGAAGCTTTAGGCGATTTCGCTCGCTTGTTATAGGCGTATGCGACCGCCAGCGTGATCAACGCCAGCACGAAGAAACTCGCCACGCGATACAGTGCCTCCAAGGCCGATAGGTCGTACAGCACGATCTTGAACGCGGCCAGCGCGGCGACGCCCAGTCCCGCCGACCGCACCACCTTCCGGTCGAGCACGAACCCGACCCTTATCAGCGCCGCCGCGTACAGGAGCCAGAAGGTGCTGATCGCAAGGTCGCCCGCCAGCTCACTGGTGAACGCCCGGTGCAGCTCGAGCGAGCCGCCCACCAGCACACAGCCGCCCGCCATCCACCAGAGGGCGGCCTGCCCCTCCCCCATCGCGTCGGGCCGGCGATGAGCTGCCGGCCACCAGCGCGCCGCAACCACCGCGGCCGCCGCCGCGACGTACCATCCCGCCGACCAGACTCCGATGAAGGCGGGATCGGCCGGATCGCGCGCTCCCCACGTCACGCTGAATAGCAGCAAGTAGGCCGCCGCCGTAAGCAACAGCGCCGACCGGAGCGCGACAATGCGGAGTGCCGGCTTCCAGAACGACGCACCGAGCACCAGCCCCGTGGCGAAGATGACCCAGTACAACACCAGCGCCGTCGCCGCGTAGAACGTCGAGGGAAGAAGCGCACGGTCGAGCTCGAGTGAGCCGCCGAAGAGAAGCGTCGCGACGGCAATCGACCACAGCAGGACGCCCGTCTTGTCTCCCCCCCGCGTTTCCCGCTTCGCGTCGGTCTCCCACCAACGTGCGGTGGCCGCGAATGCAACCAGGCAGACATACGCCGCGAGCGCCCACTGCCCGAGGAACGCGCGATCGGTGGGAGAACGGAGCACCAGCGCGACGCTGAAAAGCTGCAGGAATGCGAGCGGCGCGAGCACCGCGCTTACCTCGAGTGCGCCGGGGCACCGGCCCCAGCGAGCGCTCGCGCTGGCGGCCGCGGCCAGAACCGCCCAACCGGCCGCTACCGTCGCTCCATCCCATTGGCCCGAGATCGCGAGCGCGAGCAGGACGAACCCCATCACCGCCAGGTGCACCGCCTTGAGCGGCCAACCGCTGGCCAGGTACAGCACACTCAGCGCGAGCGGTAGCAACCCACCCCACGGTGCGAGTACATCGGGCGGGGCGACCACGCCGAGCGTGACAAGCGCGAGGGGGGTGAGGTAAACAATGAACTCCGGCGAAAGCTGATTCTCCATGAACCCCGCAAGCGGGGGAGGAGTCGCGCGCAGCTGCTGCCACCAGACGATGAGGGTGATGAGGGCGCCGGCCCCGAGAGCGGTCCAGCGCAACGCATCGTTGCCGGTGGAGGCAAACAGGAGCATCCACACCATCGCCAGCGCGCCGATTCGCGCCTCCGGCCACGGCGAGCGCTTGGTCCCCGTTGCCAACAGCGCCACGACGGCGCCGAGCACGCCGTAGTTGAGTCCGACGGTCGTCGTGAGGTCCTTGGCAATCAAGGCTGCGGGTAGCAGGAAGAACCCGAACAGCGCGGTGTTGAACGCCGCCCGCCAGCTCATCCGCTCGGACAGCACCATCAAGCTCGTGCCGACGACGGCCGTGTAGGCGAGGAACTTCGCGGGCGAAGGATCCGCGGAGGCGAGGAAGAGCGGCGCAAGATAGGCGCCGGCCAACGCCCAGATCGCCAGCGCTTCGACGCTGTGCCGGACGGCCATGGTAACGACGACGCCGCTGGTTGCCGCCAGGAGGAGCACGCCGATTTCCCTGCTCACCAGTGCATACGGTCCGGCGGCCGCCCAGATGCCGAGGTAGACGAGGCCACCGCCGCCGCCGATGATGGCGGCGCCGTAGCGCAGCATCCCGCGCCGCACGAGATGATCGCCCCAGACGGCGAGCCCGACGCCTACGGCGACGGCGCCGCTCGCTCTCACGATCGGCGCGACCCAGCCGTGCAGGATGGCGTAGTTGAGGAAGAATCCGCCGGTCGCGAGCAAGGCCAACACACCCACCACGAGCAGACCGCGCTGGCCAATCCACTGCTCCCAGTCCACGACCTGACCGGGAGGGGGGGGAGCTGGAGTGATCTCGACTCTAGGGCGAACGACGACGCGTGGTGAGGTGGCCGAGGCCGACGGTGGTATAGATGCGGGCGTGCTGGCGGTTGGAGCGCTGGGTAGTTCGCGGGCCCGCGTCGCGCCCGCAGGCAAAATGAGGGCACTGAGCTGTCGCACAATGCCCTCCAGCTGGGCGACGCGTCGCTCGAGTTGCTCGAGACGATCGTCAGCCATACGTCATGCGCCCGCCCCCGCCCCCGCCCCCGCCCCCGCCCCCGTCCCCGTCCCCGCGCCCGCCGTATGACGCGATCCTGCGGCCGTTATTGCGGCCGTCACACCGACGAGGATGATCAGATCGGGAATCCAGCCGAGCTCCGTTGCCGGCACAGCCATCTGCAGGAAGTACATCACGAAATCGAATAGGCCGATCAGCAGGCCAAGCAGGAGGGTGAATTGCAGCGTCCGGCCCAAGCGCGAGAGTAGGCGGCCGGTGACGAGAGCGACGGCCCCCTGCCCCGCGGCGATTGCCAGGGCGGTGACGATGCCGCCGAACAGTGTCTCCATGAACGCGGAGCGGCCGGGGTTGTAACTGAAGAACCAGGTGTGAATCAGCGCGATGACGACGCCCGCTACGGCGGCGCAGATCGTGGCCCATGCCGCGTAGAAGATGACGATGCGTGTGCGACTGTCGTCCATGGCTCTATCCTAGCGCAGGGCCGCGGCGGCTTCAACCAGGGCTGCGCGTGCCTGGTCAACCCGGGTCACGAGATCGGCGATCTCTTTGTTCGTCGTCGCCGCGTCGCCGTAGCGAATTGCTTCGTTCACAGAAGGGAAAGCCATCGTGGCGTAGCCGTTGTCGAGGTCGGCCGCGAATTGCAGGCTGCGGAACCAGGGCCGGCTCGCCAGCCCCTCGGGGCGTGTGAGGCGGCGCTCGACCTGCATCACGGCCGCGTTAACACGCCGCGCGCGCGTCGAATCCACTCCGCCCGCTCGGCTCAGCGCCGAGTCCCGCGTCGTGTTGAACGCGCGCGCCACGGCAGTGAAGCGATCGAGTGCGTCCTTGAGCGCCTGCGTACTCACGGTGTCCTTCCACTGCTTCTTGGCGAGCCCTGAATCGAGCTGCGAGACGAGGCTGCTCATCTCGCTGCCGAAGGCGGCATAGTCGAGCGGGACGAGATCGCTGTTTGCGAGCCGACCCATGATCACTGCCACGAGCTGCGTGCCGGCCCGGTGGGCCTTGTAGCCCGGATCGCCGAACCGCGACATCCAGTCGTACGAGTCGTACATCGAGTGATAAATGCCGTCCGGCCCGTCGAACCCGATGCCACCCGCTGGAATGCCGAGGTGATGGTAGAAGCCGGAAAAGTCGGACCCGCCGCCCAGATTACCCATCGTCAGGGCGGTGGTGTCGCCGTTCTTGGCTTTCAACCAGACCTCGTAGACCGTTCCCGGTCCGACCGGGTCCGGCACGACATGCGCGGCCGCGCGGAGCAGCGGCTTCAGGGACGGGGAGGCGCTGCCGCCGAAATTCGGGCCGGAGAAGGTGCCATCCTCGTTGATGTACGCCACGACGTGCGCGCGGAGCGTATCCTCCAGCTCTTCCACCCATTCCGTCGAGCCGATGAGTCCCCACTCCTCCGCATCCCAGGTGGCAAAGACCACTGTACGGGCCGGCCGCTGCCCATCGCGGACGAGCGCGGCGAACGCGCGCGCGGTTTCCAGGACGCAGACAGTACCGCTCACGTTATCGCGCGCACCGGGTCCCCAGGCATCGCGATGGCCACCGACGACCACCCACTCGTCCGGCCAGCGCGCGCCGCGAATCATGCCGATGGTATTCCAGATCTTGTGAAAGGCGCGCTGGCCCCGTTCGGTCTTCACGTGCAAGCGCGCGCGGGCCGGACCTGGGCCGACGTGATACCGGAACGGCAAGGCGCCCTGCCAGCTCTGCGGGACCGACGCGCCAGTCATGGGCTCGAGGAAGCGTCGCGCGTTCCCATAGCTCATGGGGATGATTGGAATGCGCGGGATGTCGAGCGAGTCCTCGGGCAAGCGTCGCGCCCCTTCGACGGACGCCCAGCTCGGCGTCGTGGGATCGCCGTTTCCATTCATCATGCTGCCGCGCTGAATGCCGGCGACCGGCCGCATAGGGCCTTTGGGATAGACGTCGCCACGGAAGTAGCCGTCCTCCTGCGGGTCGGAGTATACGATCACGCCCACTGCCCCGCGCTTCTGCGCCTCGCGCGCTTTGATGCCGCGGAACGAGCGCCCGTAGCGCGCGATGACGATCTTGCCGCTCACGCTGATCCCCAGCGAATCGAGCGTCTTGTAGTCCTCGATCAGGCCGTAATTCACGTAGACGACATCGGCAGTGACGTTGCCGTCGCCGGAGTAGCCGTTGAACGGCGGGATCTGCGGGCCGTTGCCCGGCTCCGCCAACGAGAGGCGCTCCGCCTTGCCGCGGGGGCCGGGGATGATCCACGCCGCGACGGTGTCGGGCTGGGGGATATAGACCGTGTACTCCTTACTCCAGGCATCGACGCCCCACGACTTGAGTCGCTCGACCACGTAGTCGCGGGTCGTGGCTTGCGCCGGGGTGCCGGCCATGTGGGGCACGGCGCTCAAGTCCTTCGACATTTGGCGCACGCTGGCGGTGTCAGGAATCGCCAGGAGGCGCTGCTCGAAACTTTGGGCGGGCAGGCGGGCGGGCAGGCTGGCCAACAGCAGGCCAAGACCGATCGCGAGTCCGCGCCACCCGTTGACCGCCTGCCCGCCTGTCCGCCTCATGCTTCCCTCCCCGCCAGCAAAATGGGTCTCGGCGCCCGCAATCGTCGTATCAGCGCCGTCAGGCACATGCACAGCAACGCCCCTACCGCGGCGAGACCCATGTCCTTCTGGGGATCCCACACGTCGCCCTGGGTGCCGAGCCAGGCATCTCCTGTACCCGGCGCGACCATCGTGGCCACGACCATCTCCATGATCTCGTACAGCGCACTGAAGGCGAGCGTGACGTCGAGCGGCAGATAATATGCCCAGAAGCCGCGCGCGTTGGCGACGCGCAGGAACACTTCCCGGATCGGGTACGCCAGCAATAACCCGAATGAGAGGTGAACCACGCGGTCGAACGGATTGCGCGTGAAGCCAAACGTGCGCTGCATCCAGAATCCGAATGGGACCTCCGAGTAGGTGTAGTGCGCGCCGATGGCGTGCAGGGTCAGAAACACCGTAATCAGCAGATACGACAAGTCGGACAGCGGAAATGCGCGATAGGTGCCGATCAGAATCGCCATCACGGCGAACACCAACAGATTCTCCAGGAACCAATCGTGCCGGTCGAGCGGGCGGATAGCTGTGACGATCCACACCGCGCCGTACCACACGAGCAGCCCCAGCAGCAGGTGGTTTTTGGAGAACCCGACGGTTTTGTGCGTCGTCGAGGTCGAGATCAGCGCGGCACCCCCGGTTCGCGAGAATTCAGCACGCGATCGATGCGCAGCTGCAAATCCACGAGATGCGCGCGGGTCATACGGTCGAGCGACTTGCCCAGGGCGGTACGGATGCCGGTCTGAAGGCCCTGCAGCTCGAGCCGCGCCAGAGCGCGCGCATCGGTCGGCCTGGTCGTCGCGGTAACGCCGGGGAATCCGGCGAACTGCGGTGGGGGCTGCGTCACGAGCGGCGTGTTGATCAAGCGATCCATCTGATCGACGAACGCTTGCTGCAGATTGCGCCGGTACTCGTCGATCGACGGCGTGCCGGCCGACAGCTCCGAGAACACGCCGCGACGCACGTCCGCGAACAGATCGGCCAAGGTGTACGCCGTCCCGGCGGCCATCGTTGCGCCCTGGTCTGCCAAGCGGTTCAGCCGTTGATCCTGAAACAGTGCCCCGAGAACCGCCGTCTGGCGCTGCCGAATGCGATCGACGAATCCGCTCGGCTCGATGCGCCGCAACACCGCGCTATCGAGGAAATAGGTCGGCGTCGCGAATGCGTTGTCGACGAGGAAGCGCACGGCGTCGGCCTGCCGAGCACGCGGCACCGGCGTATGGATCACGCCCGCCTGATCGGGATACTTCTCGTGCCGCCAGACGCCGCCGATGACGACCGCCACATGGTTCATCTCGAGCGCCCACTGCGCCACCAGGCGATCGTAGAGGTCGTTCAGGAGATCATAATCTTCCAGCTTCTCGGTGGTCGCCGCCGGCAGCAGCATCGGCACCAGGCGCTTGATGTTCGCGACGCCGTACGTGGTCGCCTTGACGGGATCGTCGCCGAGGGCCTCGGTCTGCGTGCGCGGATCGATGCCGTCGGGGTTCCCGAACCGCAGCCATGGACTCGCGTCCTGCAGCCGTGCCAGCGAGTCGAGCACGACGCGCTCGTCCTCCGGCCGCTTGGCGGGAATGCGGCGATAGCCCCAATCGATGGCGTAGTAGTCCCACGGCCCCAGCTTGGGCATCAGCTCCGCCGAGTCACCGGGCTGCGCCACGTAGTTGTTGCGCGCGTAATCCATGATCGAGTACGACGTCCCGTTCTTCCGCGTATAGCTGGCGCTGCGCAGCGAGTCGACCGGGTAGTAGCCCGACGACAACTGGTTGTGCGGCAGGCCGAGCGTGTGGCCGACTTCATGCGTCGCGACATACGCGACCATCGTGCCCATCAGCGAGTCGGGGAACGGCAGGTGCTTCGCGTGCGGGTCGACCGCGCCGGCCTGCACCCAGTACCATGCCTGCAGCAGGCTCGTGATGTTTTGGAACCAGCCGATATCCGACTGCATGATCTCGCCGGTGCGCGGGTCATTCACGTTCGGCCCGTACGCGTTCTCGACCGTCGAGGGCAGCCAGCGGATCGCCGAGTAGCGCGCGTCGTCCAGATCGAATTCCGGATCCTCCTGCGGCGTCGGCGCCGGCTTCGCCGTGATCGCATTCGAGAATCCGGCGGCGCGGAACACCGGCTCCCACGCCTGAACGCCCTTGATAAGCCAGGGCACCCACTTGGGCGGGGTCGCCGGATCGATGTAGAAGACGATCGGCTTGACCGGGTCGCTCACCGCCGCCGTCGGATCTTTCGGCTCGAGACGCCAGCGGATGATGTAGCAGCGAGTCGGGACACGCGCGTTCTCCGAGCCGTAATCCTCGTAGCTCACCGAGAAGAATCCGACGCGATTGTCGCACAACCTCGGCTGCATCGGATTCGCGGACAGCAGCACCATCGAGAAGTTGGTCGGAATCGTCATCGAGTTGAGCGAGCGGTCCGGAGGGGAATTGGGCGGCGGCGGGAGCGAATCGACCTCGAACGTCTGCAGCGCTGTGACCTCGACGTTGATCGGGAAGCTCCGGGCGCGCTCCACGAACGAGCGCGCCGGATCGAAGCGGCGCACCCGCAAGCCCAGCTGGCGCGCATTCAGCTCGGAGACATCGGTCGTAAACAGCGACGTCACGTCGATCACCGCGTTGGAGTCTTTGGGGCTCCACGTGGCGATGTCGAAGCTCTTGAGAATGGGCGGCGTGTTGGACAGATCGACCGCGCGCGCGACGGGAAGGGTTGAATCGGCGCGCATGGCAAAGCTGACCAGTCGCAGCAGAACATGATTGCCGAGGCGGTCCCAGCGCACCACGCGCGCCGAGATCTGCTCGCCCGCGTAGCCGAGGCCGCGGATCGTGCCGCGTCGATCGACCACGAGACGGAATTCGCGACCCAGCATGCTGCGCGGGATCTCATAGAAGAGCTTGTCCGAAATGCGATGGATGATGAAGACGCCCGAGTCGGTGACCGCGCCCGCCGTGATGACCTGGTTGTACGGCTTCGGAGCCGGCTCCTGCGCGGGGCCGCGCCCGGAGGTGGTGCGTGACGTATCCTGGCGACCGTTCGCTGGTGGAGGCACGGGTGCGGGCTGCTGCCGGCCCCCGGCCGTTGCCTTGGAGCAGCCAAGGGCAGCGATTGTCAGAATCAGGTGAGCCGGGCGCATGCGTCACAGCCGTGGTGTGAGGAACCGACAGATTAGACCCGTCCGCGGCTTCCGTCTAGTGGCTTTACACGGGCAACCTGTTGCATTTTGGTGGCGATGAAGAGTCTGCGCGTCTTGATCATCGGCGTCGTCTTTGCCGCCGTCGTCTACGGCGCGGCCGTGACGTACGCGTTCACCGGCAGCATCGGCTCGCTCACCGCGTGGCTCGTGCTCCTCGCGGGGGCGGTGCTGCTGCCGGTCGCGCTGCTCGTCGTGCGCCGCCGCGTCTGGAATCCGCTCACCGAATTGGAGCGCGGTATCCAGCGCGTCGCCCAGGGCGATCTGTCCGCGCAGATCCGCGTTGCGCGCGAGGACGAGCTGGGCCACCTCATCGCGCATTTCAACGAGATGACGCGCGTGCTGCGGGATCGCGCCGAGGAACAGGGGCGCTTCGCGGCGGCCGGCGAGCTCCTCGGCGGTGTCGCTCACGAGGTCAACAATCCGCTGATGGCGATCGCCAGTCACGCCGAGCTCCGCCTGGCCGATCCCAGGCTTGCCGCCGAGCAGCGCGCCGAGATGCAGAGCATCCTGCGACAGGCGCAGCGAGCCGCCAAGCTGCTGCGAGGGCTGCTGCGGTTCGTGCGAGCCGGCGAGAAAAGCGCGGCAGCGCTGAACCTCAACGATGTCGTCCGCAGCGCGATAGACCTCGTCTCGTATCGGTTCACCATCGACGAGATCTCGATCGAGGGACGTCTCGATCCGTCGCTCCCGGCGGTTGTGGGCGATGCCAACCGGTTGGAGCAGGTTGTCGTGAACCTCCTGAGCAACGGGCTGGATGCGCTGCGGCTCATCAAGCCGCCCCGCCGTCTCACGGTCGATTCATTCGTGGATCCGCGGCTGGGCCGTGTCTGCGTGACGGTGACCGACAACGGCCCCGGCGTGGCAGGCGAGGTCGTGCAACGGTTGTTCCGTCCATTTGCAAGTACGAAGGGTCGCCGCGGCACGGGTCTCGGCCTCTACATCTCACGGCAACTGGTGCGCGAGGCCGAGGGCGAGCTCGACCTGGTCGCGCATGGAGAACAAGGAGCCCGTTTCCTTCTTTGGCTGCCCTACACCCCTGAGGCGGCTCCCGAGGCGCCCGCGGCCGTTGCCGCTGCGGCCACCAACGCGACGCTGGCGGGTATCCGAGTGCTGGTGGTGGACGACGAGGAGCTCATTCGCCGCCCCATGCTGCGGTTTTTGACGAAGCGCGGCGCGGAAGTTCGCGAGGCGGGAGATGGAGCCATGGCCCTGGACACCATCCGGGCGGGTTTCGAGCCGGACGTAATCGTGGCCGATCTGCGGATGCCCCGCATGGACGGCGCGGAATTCTATGAGCGCCTGTTGGAAGAGTGGCCTGCGCTCGCCGAGCGCGTATTGTTTTTGTCGGGTGACATTACCCAGCTGGCCGGGCGAGGGCTGGCGGAGATCCCGCGTGAGCGCGTCCTGGTGAAGCCACTCGAGCTGGTAGAGCTGGAGCGCCGTATCGCCGATTTCATGCGGGAGCGGGCGGCCTGACATGCTGATCGTGGCCGTGCTGTTTGCCACGGTGCTGTTCCGCTTCGCCATCGTCCTCGCGGTCGTTTACCGCATTCTGCCGGCTACGCGCATTTGCCCGCACTGCGCCAACGATCTCACGTTGATCCGGCATCCCATCCTGCGGCGTCTGATTCCGCCCGTCGAGCATCGCTGGTGTATCGGCTGCGGTTGGAATGGCCTCGTACGCCGCCCGCCACGCCCACCCGGTTTTTCTCAGTCGCGGGTGATCAGCCGCGCGGCCCGCTCGTAGAAGAAATAGTCCCACGCCCAGTTCAGCAGCACGAACAACTTGTTGCGAAATCCGATGAGCTGGATGATGTGAACGACGAGCCACATCACCCACGCCGGAAACCCGCTCAATTGCAGTCCAAAGACGTGCGCCACAGCCGCGTTGCGGCCGATCGTGGCGAGCGTGCCCTGATCGTGGTAGCGGAAGGGCTCCAGCGGCTGCCCCCGCAGCTGGCGCGCGATGTTTCGGGCGACCGACTCCCCCATCTGGATCGCGACCGGCGCGACCATCGGCAGCGGCTCACCGTCCTGCTCGCGATAGGCCGCATCGCCGATGATGAAGACTTCAGGATGCCCGGCGAGCTGGAGCGTCGGCTCGACGGGGATCCGTCCCTGCCGCGCGGGAGCCAGGCCCAGCGTGGCCGTGAGCGGCGCCGCGCGCACGCCCGCGGCCCAGATCACTGTCTGCGCGGGGATGATCTCGCCGCTTTTGAGGTGCGCCTGCCGGCCGTCGAAATCGGCCACGGTCGCGCCGAATCGCACCTCGACATACTTCCGCCACAGCGTCTTCCCCGCTGCCTCACGCAACCGCTCGGGGAGCGCCGGCAGCAGCTTATCGGTCGCCTCGAGCAGCAGGATCCGCACATCCTTGATGTTCAGCCGCGGGTAATCCTTGACGAGGACGAGCCGGATCAGCTCGGACAGCGCCCCCGCCATTTCGACGCCGGTCGGCCCGCCACCCACCACGATGAACGTGAGCAGCGCGCGCCGCTTCTCGGCGTCGGGCTCGAGCATCGCCTGCTCGAAGCAGGTGAGCACGTGATTGCGAATGGTGATTGCGTCGGGAATGTCCTTCAGGCCCAGCCCGTGACGCTGCAGCGATGCGAGCCCGAAGAAGTTCGTCTCCCCGCCCGGTGCGAGCACCAGGAAATCGTACGCGATGGGCCCGGCCGTCGTGTCGAGCCGTTTCGCGGCGAAGTCGACGCGCGTGACCTCGATCATGCGAAAATCGAAATTCTTCTGGCCGCGCAAAACCGCGCGCGCCGGCTTGGCGATCTCCTCGGGCTCGAGGCCCGCGGTCGCGACCTGGTAGAGAAGCGGTTGGAAGAGGTGGTAGTTGTTGCGATCGACGAGCACCACTTGCACGGGAGCGCGCCGCAGGGCACGGGCAACGCGCAAACCGCCGAATCCAGCTCCAACGATAACGACGGTGGGGATCATCTTGTCGGCTTTCACAAGACCTCCGCGCACGTCATTCACCAACGGAAACGATGTGTTGGGCCGGACAGATCCTGGAGCTAACCCGTGATTTTGCGCCACAGTGCCGCCAGCGGATCGTAGTTCGCGTCGACGACTCGCTCCTTCAGCGGAATGATGGCGTTGTCCGTGATCGTGATCGACTCGGGACAGACTTCGGTGCAGCACTTGGTGATGTTGCAGTAGCCGATGCCGCCCTCGTGGTGCAGATGCTCGCGCCGGTCGACGACGTCGAGCGGATGCATCTCGTACACGGCGGCGCGCACGAGCATCGCGGGGCCCATGAAGGCCTCGTGCTTCTCGTGCGTGCGCAGCACGTGGCAGACGTCCTGGCACAGGAAGCACTCGATGCATTTGCGGAATTCCTGCGGGCGCTCGATTTCGTACTGATACATGCGCCACGTGCCGTCCGGCGCATCGGGCTTGCGCGGCTGGAACGCCGGAATGCGCTTGTTGACCTCGTAATTCCACGACACGTCCGTCACGAGATCCTTGATCACGGGGAACGCGCGCATCGGGGTTACGGTGATCGTCTCGTCCGGCGCGTAGTCCGACATGCGCGTCATGCACATCAGCCGCGGCTTCCCGTTGATCTCCGCCGAGCACGAGCCGCACTTCCCCGCCTTGCAGTTCCAGCGCACCGCGAGGTCCGGCGCCTGCTCGGCCTGGATGGCGTGCACGGCGTCGAGCACCACCATCCCCTCGCCCGCCGCGACCTGATACTCCTTCAGCTCGCCGCGTTCCCGCGTGCCGCGGAACAGCCGCAGCGTGCGCTGCTCGGACACGTTATTTCCCTTCCTTAATGAGGGTCATCAGATCCGCTGGAATCGGCGGCTGGGCCTCGCGCCGGACGACCATGCGGTCCCCTTCTTTCTTAATGGCGATCTGCTCCCGAGCCTGCTTCTCGTCGGAATCGGGATAGTCGCTGCGTGTATGCGCACCGCGACTTTCCGTCCGCTCCAGCGCCGCCCGAGCGCTGGCCTCGGCGACCACGAGCAGCGCGCGCAAGTCGATCGCCGTGTGCCAGCCAGGATTGTACTCGCGGCTGCCCGTCACCCCAACCTTGCGGGCGCGGGCCTTGAGCTTCTCGAGCTCGGCCAGCGCGTTCTCCAGACCGCTCTTGTCTCGGATGATGCCGGCGTCTCGTTGCATGATTGTCTGTAATGCCGTCTGCACGGCAAAGGGATTCTCACCCTCACGCCCGAACGGCTCCAACGCCTCACGCATGGACTGCTCGACGTCGGCGTCCGGAATATTGGGCGCCGCGCCGCGCTTCGATGCGGCGTGCTGCCCTGCCCGCCGTCCGAACACCAACAAATCGCTCAGCGAATTGCCGCCGAGGCGGTTGGCGCCGTGCATGCCGCCGCCGACTTCGCCCGCGGCGTACAGGCCGGGCACCGTGGACTCCTGGGTCTCGGCATCGACTTTGATGCCACCCATCACATAGTGGGTCGTCGGACCGATCTCCATCGGGTCTTTCGTGATGTCGACATGCGCGAGCTCTTTGAACTGGTGATACATGCTGGGCAACTTCTTCCTGATGTAGTCGGCGTTTTGCTTCGAGGCGATGTCGAGTATGACGCCGCCATGCTCCGTGCCGCGCCCCTCGGCGATTTCCTTGACGATCGCCTTGGCGACCACGTCTCGGGTCAACAGCTCGGGGGGACGGCGGTTCTGCTTGCGATCGCCCTTCACCCACGCATCGGCTTCTATTTCCGTGTCCGCGTAATCGCCTTTGAACATGTCAGGCATGTAGCGGAACATGAACCGCTCGCCCTTATTGTTTTTTAACACCCCGCCTTCGCCACGCACGCCTTCGGTCACGAGAATGCCGCGCACGCTGGGCGGCCAGACCATGCCGGTCGGATGGAATTGCACGAACTCCATATCGATCAGCTCGGCACCTGCGTCGTACGCGAGTGCGTGACCGTCACCCGTGTACTCCCAGGAATTGCTGGTGATTTGCCACGCCTTGCCGATGCCGCCCGTCGCGAGCACGATGGCGCCGCTCTTGAACAGGACGAACCGTCCGGTTTCGCGGAAATAGCCGAGTGCGCCGGCGATCCGCCCACCCACGACGAACAGGCGGACGATGGTGCATTCCATGTGGACGTCGATGCCGGAGTGGACGCCCTTGTCCTGGAGGACGCGGATCATCTCGAGTCCGGTGCGGTCACCGACGTGCGCCAGGCGGGAGTAGGTGTGACCGCCGAAGGGCCGCTGATTGATGCGGCCGTCGGGGGTGCGATCGAACAGGGCGCCCCAGGCCTCGAGCTCGTTGATGCGGTCGGGCGATTCCTGGGCATGGATCTGCGCCATGCGCCAGTTGTTGTGCATCTTGCCGCCGCGCATGGTGTCGCGGAAATGCACCCGCCAGTTGTCTTCGTTCATCACGTTGCCCAGGGCCGCGGCCGCGCCGCCTTCGGCCATGACCGTATGGGCTTTGCCGAGGAGTGACTTGCAGACGAGGGCGACTTTGGCTTTCTGGGCGCTCGCTTCGATCGCGGCGCGGAGGCCGGCGCCGCCGGCGCCGATGACGATGACGTCGTAGTCGTGGCTGCGAAGGTCACTGGCCGCCATTAGAACAGACGCAGGTCGTGGATGACGCCCATCGCGCAGAGGCGGATGTAGACGTCAGTCAGCGCGACCGAGAACAGGGAGCACCAGGCGAACAGCATGTGATGGCGATTGAGCGCGCTGACGCCGCGCCAGGCCTCAAACCGAGCCTTGCCGCCGCGCGCGCAGGAGAAGCAGTCGACCTGACCGCCGATCAGATGCCGCAGCGAGTGACACCCGAACGTGTAGCTCGCGAGCAGGACAACGTTGACGAGCATGACCAGCGTGCCCACGCCGACGCCGAATTCCCGCGGTCCGGCGAGCATCGAGCCGTTGGCGAGCACACCGTGTACGGGCCAGCGCGTCGCGAGGATGACGTCGTACGAGAGAATGAAGATGAAGACGACGGCGGCGTACATGAAAAAGCGGTGCATGTTCTGGAGAATGAACGGGAACTTCGTCTCGCCCCTATAGCCGTGTCGCGGCTCCCCTACCCCGCACGCGACTGGGTCGAGGAAAAACGCGCGGTAGTACGCTTTGCGATAGTAGTAGCAGGTGGCGCGGAAGCCCAGCGGAAAGATCAGGATCAGGAACGCCGGCGACAGCGGCCACCACGATGTCTGGATCAGCGGCGAGTAGAACGGCGAGAGATAGGGTCCCCATTCGAAGTTGTTGCCCACCCAGGCCGCCCACGTGGCATAGATGCCGAAGCTGCCGAGGACCAATGCGGTGAGTGCTGGAGCGATCCACCAGGCGTCGCGGCGCAGCGTGGCGCCGAGGCTGCGTTCTTGAAGATCGCGGACGGAGGTCGTCATAGCTTCACCGCCGCCATCGTTTCCTTCACTGCGTCAGCGGACTTCTTCAAGGCAGCCTCTTCATCCGCGCTCAACTGTACCTCGATGATTTTCTCGAGGCCGTTCTTCCCCAGCTTGCAGGGCACGCCGCAGTACATCCCGGAAAGCCCGTACTCTCCCTCGAGCCAGGCGGCGCACGGCAACAGCCGCTTCTGATCGAGCACGATCGACTCGACCATCTGCACCACCGCGGACGACGGCGCGTAGTAGGCCGAGCCCGTCTTCAGGAACGCGACGATCTCGGCGCCGCCGTTGCGCGTGCGGTCGACGATCTTGTCGAGCCTGGCCTTGTCGAGCAGCTGCGTCACGGGAATGCCCGAGACGGTCGTGTACGAAACGAGCGGTACCATCGTGTCGCCGTGTCCTCCCAGCACCATCGCCTGGATGTCCTTCACCGAGACATCGAGAGCCTCGGCGAGAAACGCGCGGTAGCGCGCCGTATCGAGCACGCCGGCCATGCCGATCACCCGCTCGCGCGGGAAGCCGGTGACCTGCTTGGTGACCCAGCACATCACGTCGAGCGGGTTCGAGACGACCTCGACGATGGCCTTGGGACAGTTCTGCTTGATTTGCCACTGATCCAGCCCCTTTCCCTGGGGTATACCCTCGACCACATCGACGAGTACGATCTTGCGGGCGAGCTGCTTCTCTGCCAGGCGTTGGGCGGTGGTGGCGCCGACATTGCCGGCGCCCACAACAGTAATCTTGGTTAGCATGGTGCGGGGAAACTAACGCGCCTTTGTCAGGCGACCAAGGAGGCAAAACATGGTGTTGGAACTGAGAAAACTGCTTCCACTTGGGGGTGTAATCGCGATGGCCGTCGTTCCGCAACGCGGCGTTGCGCAGCGCCCCGAGCTGCCACGCCTATTCGAAACCTACCAGGTTGCTCTCGACTCGACCGTTTCCCAACCGACACATTGGGCCGAAGGGGCGATCATCGGTGGCGTAGCGGTCGGGGTCCTGGGCGCAATGATGGCTGAAGGCCTGTGTTCCGACAACCCAAACGTGAAATGCGCCATAGGTGGAGCGGTCGTTGGTGGCGTGATCGGCGTTGTTGTTGGCGGGTTGATCGGCGGCCTGTTTCCCAAATCGTCTGAAGACCTCAGTCCCTAGCCCCCGCGCGTGTGCATTTCGCGATGCGGATCCGCCCGCAAGGCCGTGACCTGATACAACGGTGAGCGATCCCTGACAGCGAGCCGTTCTTCGGCTCCGCGATCGACCCGTCCCTGCCACGTCGACGTTATCAAATCCTTCAGCGCAACGTCGCTCGCGCCGCTGCGCAGCGACTCGCGCAGATCGGTGCCCCGCTCCGCATACAGACACAGGAACCATGTGCCGTCAGCCGTCAGCCGACTGCGGTCGCAGGAACGACAGAACGGGGCCGTCGTCGAGGCCACGATCCCGAACGTGGCGCCATCCGGGAGCCGAAACCGCTCGGCCGGCGCGGCAACATCCGCGGTTGGCACCGCCTCGATGGCGCCGTAATGCGCCGACAGCCGCGCGAGGATTTCGCGCTGCGAAAATACCTGCTCCGCCGACCACGCCGTTGCGCCGCCCACGTCCATGTACTCGATGAAGCGCACCTCAGCGTCATGGGCACGCCCGAATTCGATCAGGTCTACCAGCTCGTCGTCATTCGTGCCCCGCATCACGACGGTGTTGAGCTTGAGCGGGAAACCGGCGGCGCGGGCACCGGCGATCCCCGCCAGCACGTCGGCGTGCTTGTCCGTCCGCGCCAATTCCCGCATCCGCGCGGGGCGCAATGTGTCCAGGCTGACCGTAACGCGTCCCAATCCCGCGCGGCGCAGATCCTCGGCCTGCTTCGCTAGCAGCAGCCCGTTGGTGGTCATGGCGAGATCGCGGACGCCGGAGACGCCCGCGAGCATCCGGGCCAACGCCGGCAAATCGTGCCGCAACAGCGGCTCGCCACCGGTGAGTCGCACCTTCTCGACCCCGAGCGACGCGAACACACCAACGAGGCGGGTGATTTCTTCGAACGTCAGAATCGATTGCTTGGGGAGCCAGACGTACTCTTGCTCCGGCATGCAGTAGCGGCACCGCAGGTTGCAGCGGTCCGTCACCGATACGCGCAGGCTACCGAGCGGACGCCCCACCTTGTCGCGCGTCATCGCGGAATTCGCTCCCCCTCTCCGCTCTGCGGAGAGGGCGTCAGGGGGTGAGGTCGACCCGAGGGATCCACCCACGTGGTCGTGCCGTCCGCGTGAAGCTCCTTCTTCCAGACCGGCAGCCGTTTCTTGACCTCTTCGATTACGTAGCGACACGCCGCGAATGCCTCGTCGCGGTGCGGCGCAGCGGCAGCGATTCCGATGCTCGCCTCACCCACCGGTACCAGCCCGAGCCGATGCTGCAGCGTCACGCGGGCATTGACCCAGCGTTCCTGCGCTTCGCCGAGAATTCGTTCGATTTCGGCCACCGCCATGTCGTCGTAAGCGGAGTAGTCGATGCCGGTGACGTCGTCATCGCTGCGGACGGTGCCAAGGAAGACGCACGTTCCCCCACGCTCCGGGCTCTGCACCCTCGCGAGGAGCGAATCGACGGCGAGCGGATTGCGGCTGAGATACGTCATCATCCTCCCGACAACGGTGGTAACAACGCCACCTCATCACCGTCTTCGACCCGCGCGTCCAGCTTCACTTGTCGCAGGTTCACCGCCGCGAGCGGACGCGGCGGCAGGTCGCGAGCGCCAGGGACCGTCTCGCGCACGCGCGCGAGCACATCCGCCACGGTCGCGGAGCTGCCGGAGACGCGCACCGCCGTGGTATCGCATCCCGTCAGCTCGGCGTAGCGCGCGAAGAAACGCACCGTGATGTTCGGCATGACTCGATTATAGGCCCGACGCGAGACCTTGCCAAATCTTCGTCTGCTTCGCCGTCGGATTCGGCGCGCGCTGCAGCCTGAAGGTGGCTACGGTGTGCTCGCGCACTACGCTATTGAGCTTCAGCGTCTGACCGCTGCGCTGAACGGTGATGGTGAACGGCTGGCCTGCTTTGCCGCGATAGCGCGTCCGAAACGTCGCTCCCCAATCGGGATCCGACGCGATCGCGACGTCCCCGAGGTTAGTGATGACATCGCCTGCCTGCACGCCGGCCTGCTCCGCCGCACTGCCGGGAGTCACCTCCTGCACCATCAATCCGCCCGCCGGCGTGGGACCGGTCGACACGCCGACAAAGGGTGTCGTGACAACCTGCCGGCTCAGCACCAATCCCGCTTTGGCAAACACCGCTTCGTACGGCAATGAGTCGCGGCCATCGATGTAGCGTCGGTAAAAACTGTCGACGGCGGGCATGCCCGCGGTGCGCAGCTCGTTCAGCAGATCGGCTGTGCGGAACCCCTTGTTCTGGCGGTAGTAGCGGGTGAACAACGCCCGCATCACTTCGTCGAGGTTGTGGGCGTTGTCGGTCGCGTCGCGGATGGAAATGTCGAGCAGGAATCCGAGTAGCGATCCTTTCGGATAATACAGCTGCGAGCTATTGACGTAGACCTCGTGAATCCAGGTCGCCTCGCTGCCGTCCTCCGCGCTCCAGGGCTCCGGCGCCGATTCCACCTCCCGAATGTTCGACGTCGCATTGTCGAGGAATTGCTCGGGCGTCCATAACCCCGCGCGCAGGTTGGTAAGGTCGCCGTAATAGTCGGTGACGCCCTCTGACCACCACAACAGCGGCGTGTACTGCTCGGCGTGATAGTCGTACGGCCACATCTCGGCGGGACGAATCCGCTTCACGTTCCAGAGATGGAAGAATTCGTGCGAGATCAGCGGATACATGAAATCACCCAGCGTGCCCGCTGGATCGGCGAATGCCCCGGCGGGCATGATGTCGTACTGCGAAGCACTGTGCTCGAGTCCGCCGCCAAAGCCGACGGGCTCGTGGATGACGTTGAAGAAAATCGTGTAGCTGTCGTAGGGTGCACCGCCCATGATCTTGTTCTGCACGGGCGCCATCTTGGAAACACCCTTCCGAATATTCGCGGCGACGGCCGGAGTGTAGTCCGCGGCCGGCCAGACGGCGATCCGGATCCATTTCCCATCGGCCTGCAATGAGTCGAGACTATAACGCCCCACGAACGTCATCGCATCGGCGAGCTCGTGATAATCAGCGGCGCGATAGACGCCGTTCACCGGCCCGGTGAGCGACGTGGTGATCTGCCAGTCCGCCGGCACGTGGAAGCGTACCTCGGCGGCGCGGCCGTTCTGCCCCTCCTCGAACAGGAAGAGATTGGTGCCGAGGAACTGGCCGAAGTTTTGCGTGACGCGCGCCGTCGAGAGATCGATCGTATCGGCGATGAAGTCGAACTCGACTGTGACGCGATCGGCGCGGCCGGTGACAACGCGCCACGTATCCTTGTCACCGCGATCCCAGCGGAGCGACTGGCCTGCGGGGTTCTTCGCGCCGAAGCCATGGACATAGCGCGCGTAATTTTGGATTTCGTAGTTACCAGGGCTCCACGCCGGCAGCGACACGAACAGCGTTTCTTTTCCCGCTGCGGGGAAATCGGCGGCCACATGGAACTGCCGCTGAGTCGTGGACATGAGCGTGACGTCATAACGAACCGTCTGCGCCGCGAGCGATGTGGAAAACAGGGCCGCAAGCAGTGCGACGGGAGAAAAGCGATGCATCATCACACCCCGTAAGAGTTTGGGTCTTGCGTAAATAAAACGGCCCCGGCACCGAATGCCGAGGCCTCTCGCCAAGTGTACGTCCTTCAGGGGCTTAGGATGGAACGCGCGCGCTCGCGTCCGCCACCATCGCGCGCAACTCCTTACTGGGCTTGAAGACAGGAACCGGGCGTGCCGCGACTTCGACGGGATCACCAGTTCTTGGGTTACGTGCCATCCGCGTTTTGCGCTGCCGGATCTTAAACGTGCCAAACCCGCGTACCTCAATGTTATGCTGCTCGGCGAGGGCCGCTTTAACCGCGTCGAGGAACGAATCCACAACCCGCGCACAGTCCTTTTTTGAAATCAGGGGACCAGCGGTGCGAGCGATTTGTGCGGTGACTTTTTCGACTAGATCGGCCTTCGTCATGGGGCCCCCGTAACTGCTGGTACGTCGCCGGGTTGCAAAAGTCGGGGGCTATGATAGGGGCTTAGTCATTTGGCGTCAAGAGCTTGTAGGAATTGTTGGAAGTGCCGCTGAGCGTCGTGGGGGCCTGGAGACGCCTCGGGGTGGTATTGCACGGCGAAAATCGGGTGCTCCCGGTGCCGAATACCCTCAACCGTTCCGTCGTTGAGGTTAAGGTGGGTGACCTCCAGTGACTTCGCACCAGGCACACCGCCTGTCTCGCCGCGCACCGCGAAGCCGTGATTCTGAGATGTGATAAGTACTTGCCCTGTAGCGAGATCCTTCACGGGATGGTTCCCGCCCCGGTGTCCGTAGGGCAGCTTCACGGTTTCGCCACCCATCGCCAGACCCAGCAACTGGTGACCGAGGCAGATCCCAAAGATCGGGAGCGAGCCGTCGGAGAGCTCGCGAATGGTGCTAATCGCGTAGCCCACGGCCGCCGGGTCGCCGGGGCCGTTGGACAAGAAAACGCCGGCGGGCTTCAGCGCCCGGATGGCGGCGGCGTTGGTCGTGGCCGGGACCACCGTCACACGGCAACCATGCTGCACGAACAGCCGCAGGATGTTGCGCTTCATCCCGAAGTCGACTGCCACGACGTGATGCTTCGCCTGCGCCGGTCCTTCGCTGTACGCGGTGGCAATGGTCGCGGCGCTCGCGAGGTCGAGTCCATTCATCGATGGTGAAGCGGCAAGCGCCGCTTTGATCTGCGCGGTGGGCTCCTGGCCGACCGCCAGCACGCCGCGCATCGCGCCGCGCGACCGGATATAACGGGTGAGCTGGCGCGTATCGACCTCGGCGACGAGCGGTACCTTGGCGCCGGCGAGCCAGTCGAGCAGCGTGCCCGTCGCGCGCCAGTTGGACGGCGTCCGCGCCAACTCGCGGACCACCACGCCGGCAACGCGCGGCCGATCCGATTCGACGTCCTCTGGATTGATCCCGTAGTTCCCGATCATCGGCGCGGTCATCACCACGATCTGGCCGAGGTAGGAGGGATCGGTGAACACCTCCTGATAGCCGCTCAGATTGGTGGTGAAGACGACTTCTGCGTATGCTGGCTCGAACGGAAGCGGTGCGGTTCCGGGGAACGAGGCCCCGTCCTCGAGGAGGACGTAGGCGGGCGCTGGGGGAGAGTTACGGCCTGCGATTGCTGGGGGGCGGAGGCTGTGGCGGCGTCGCTGGCGGAGCCGTCGGTTGAGTTTCGATGGGCAACGGCGTCTGTTGGACGGGCGTCGGAGCCTGCTGCTGCGCCTGACCTTCGAGTACCGAGCGGACCTGCGTGGCCGATTGCGACATGAACGTCAGCACCAACGCGAGGAAAAGGAATATTCCGGCGGTCCACCAGGTGACTTTGGTGAGCAGTGTCGTCGCCTGGCGACCACCCATGATCGTTTCGGTGCCGGCGCCGCCACCCATGCTGGCGAGTCCGCCGCCCTGGCCCGCCTGCAGCAGCACCGCAGCGGTCAGGATCAGCGAGTCGAGAATGAGAATGGCAACGAGGACTGTGTACATGCGCGGGGCAAGATACCTAGGCTGCGCCGGTGCGCACAAGCTCGGCCCAGCCGTGCGGATCGAGCGACGCGCCGCCGACGAGTACACCATCCAACTCCGGTTCGGCCAGCAGCTGGGCGACGTTCTTCAAATTGACGCTTCCGCCGTAGAGGATTCGGACGATGCCCGGCGCGTGCTTCGCGAGCCAGGCGCGGATCTCCTTATGGACGTCCGCGGCGTCCTGCGGCGTCGCGTTGCGGCCCGTGCCGATTGCCCAAACAGGCTCGTAGGCCACCGTCACACGGCTCTGTCCCGCCGCCCTGCCCGCCAGCGCGGCTTCGAGCTGGCGAGAGATCACGGCGATCGTTTCGCCCGCTTCGCGTTGGGCCAACGTCTCGCCCACGCACAGAAGGGGACTGAGATCGGCCGCCAGCGCGGCCGCGACCTTCTTGCCCGTCTGCTCGTCGGTCTCGCCGAACACGTGACGTCGCTCCGAGTGGCCCACGAGCGTCATGCGAGCACCGGCTTGTGAGGCGATCGCTCCCGAGATGGCGCCGGTGAATGCGCCTTTCGGCTCCCAATAAATATCTTGAACGCCGACGGCGATGTTATCGTGACCGGCGACGCCCCGCGCGACAGCTTCGACCGATACGGCGGGGGGAAAGAACCAAACACCACAGCCCCGCGGCAGCTGACCGGCCGAGAAGAACGACCGCAGATACTCCCGCGCTTCGAGCGGTCCGATGTTCATTTTCCAGTTGGCGGCGAACACGCGGTACTTCACGCATTCTCCAACGCGGCGACGCCCGGCAATTCCTTGCCCTCGAGAAACTCCAGCGACGCTCCACCGCCCGTCGACACGTGCGTGAGCTTGTCTTCCATTCCCGCGACAGCCGCCACGGAGTCACCACCACCAACGACCGTCACGGCGCCCTTCTTTCCCGCATCGACCAGTGCATTCGCGATGGCGCGCGTGCCGGCGTCGAACGGCGGGGTCTCAAACACACCCATGGGCCCGTTCCAGAAGATTGTCTTGGCCCGCAGCAAGCGAGCGCGGAAATCGTGCTGCGTCGTCTCATCGATATCGTAAACCGCCCACCCTTTCGGGATGCTGTCGGCGGATACGGACTTGTGCTCGCTCGCCCGCTCGAGCGACGGCGCGATGACGGCGCCCCGCGGGATGATCATTTTCTTGCCGCTCTGCGCGAGCAGCTCCTTGGCGAGCGCGATGCGATCGGGTTCCACGAGCGACGAGCCGACCTCGAGCCCCATCGCAGCGAAGAACGTGCACGCCATCGCGCCGCCGATGAGAAGCTCATCCACGCGCGGGAGCAGCGACCGGATGACGTCGATTTTTCCCGAGATCTTCGCGCCGCCGAGCACCGCGATGAACGGACGTTTGGGATTCGTCAGCAGCTCGCCGAGGTATTTGAGCTCCTTTTCCATCAAAAAGCCGGCGACCGCCGGCTTGAGCAGATGCGTGATCGCTTCGGTGGACGCATGCGCCCGGTGCGCCGAGCCGAACGCGTCGTTCACGTAGAGGTCCCCCAGCGCGGCAAACGTCTTGGCAAGCTCGGGATCGTTTTTCTCCTCGCCCGGCCAGAAGCGTGTGTTCTCGACGAGGGCGACGCCACCGCGCGGCAAGCGTCGTGTGGCCGGGACGCCGCTCACCGGATCGGGAATGAATTCGACGGGTGCGCCGAGCAACCCTTCCAGGTCGCGGACGATCTGCTTGAGGGAGTACTGCGGATCAGGGGGGGGGCCACCTTTCGGCCGGCCCAGATGGGAGAGCAGCACGACGCGCGCTCCCTTTTCCCGCAGGTATGTGATCGTCGGCAGCGAGGCGCGGAGCCGCGTGTCGTCGGTGACCTTCCCGTTCTTCAGTGGGACGTTGAAGTCGACCCGCACGAGCGCGCGCTTGCCGTCCAACGCCTGCGGAGGAAGGTCCCGCAGGCTGCGTTTGTTCAACGCCGGCTTCCGATGTAGGCGAGCAGATCCACGCAGCGTGCCGAATACCCCATCTCGTTGTCGTACCATGACGAGATGTGCACCAGCGAGCCGTCGATGACGGCGGTCGACATCGTATCGATCACGCTCGAGTAGAGGCTGCCGATGTAGTCGGTAGAGACGAGTGGTTCGTCGCTAGTCTCCAAAATCCCCTTCAGGGGACCCGACGCGGCTGCCTGCTTGAAGGCTGCGTTCACTGCCTCCGCGGTCGTTGGTTTCTCCACGTCGGCAACCAGCTCGACGATCGAGACATCGGGCGTGGGCACGCGTAATGAGATGCCGTCGATCTTGCCTTTCACTTCCGGGATGACGAGGCCGGTTGCTTTCGCAGCGCCGGTCGTCGTCGGGATGATGCTCAGCGCTGCCGCTCGCGCGCGACGCAGATCTTTGTGCGGGAGGTCGAGGATCTGCTGGTCGTTGGTATAGCTGTGCACCGTCGTCATGAAGCCATGCTTGAAGCCAAAGTTGTCCATCACGACTTTCACCATCGGAACGAGGCAGTTGGTTGTGCACGACGCGTTGGAGATGATGGTGTGCTTGGCGGGATCGTACTTCTCGTTGTTGACGCCCATGCAGATCGTGATGTCTTCGCCTTTGGCCGGCGCCGAGATCACGACTTTCTTCGCTCCCGCCGCCAGGTGCTTGGACGCGCTCTCCTTGTCTGTGAACCGTCCTGTGCTCTCGAGCACGAATTCGACGCCGAGCTCCTTCCAAGGCAGCTTCTCGGGCTCCTTGATCGCGGAGACCTTGATCGATTTGCCGTTGACGATCAGCGCGTCCCCCTTCGTTTCGACCGTGCCGGGGAAGCGTTTGTGCACTGAGTCGTACTTCAGCAAGTGTGCCAGTGTCTTGGTGTCGGTGATGTCGTTGACGCCGACAAACTCGATCTCGGTCTGCTTCGCCATGGTCGCAGCGCGCAGGACGTTGCGTCCGATGCGGCCGAACCCGTTGATGCCTACCCGAACCGCCATGTGCTCCTCTTAGGTGAAGTCTGGAATTGCCGCACGCGCGAATGTGAGGCCGTTGATTCGCGTCGCCCCGGCCTGCTCTAACGCCCTCGCTGCCTCGGCGAGCGTGGCGCCGGTGGTAAATACATCATCGACCAGAATCAATGTGGAATGGGGAATGCGGAATGCGGAATTGACGCCTTGAGTTCCATTCCACATTCCCAATTCCGCATTCCGCATTTCAAACGCCCCCGCCACGTTCGCCAGGCGCGTCTCCGGTGTCAACGCCGTTTGTGTCGGCGTTTCACGCGTCCGGACCAGCACGTCAACAAGCACGGGAATGCGCCACGCTCTCGCGAGCGCCCGCGCCAGGATCTCGCTCTGATTGTAACCGCGCTGGCGCAGCCGCTTTGTCGCGAGCGGAATCGGAACTAACGCCGCCGGTCCGTCGGCAGGAGGCCGCAACGCCGCCATGGCCGCCGCCAAATCGTCGGCGATGCGCGGTAGCCCGCCGTACTTCAGCGCGTACACGGCCTGCTGCGCTCCCTCGATGAGCCAGGTGGCCGATCGCACCGACTCGAGGGCAGCCGGCCACTTCGTGCACAGGCGGCACGGTCCGAAATGCGGCTCCGGTTGGCCGCATCGCTCGCACCAGGGCGGGCGAACGGGGCGCCAGCGCTGCCGGCACAACGCGCAGACGATTCGCTGCGCGTCGCGGTGCCCGAGCAGCGCATGGCACAACAGGCACTCAGCGGGAAGAAGGAGTTCCTCGACTGCCGCGCTAAACACGCAGCGCGCGATTGACCGCGGCGCGCATGACTTCGACCGGCGGCGCGTGATCCGGGAAGAAGCGCGCGAAGGCCGCCGCGCCCTGCTGCACCAGCATCTCCCGGCCGTCCATCGCCACGATGCCTCGCTCGCGCAGCGTGTGAACCCAGCGCGTCTCACCGGGCGAGTACACGAGGTCGAGCGCTCTTTGCGCGCCAGGGATGTGGTTCACGTCGACCGGCAAGGGATCGTGCCCGGCGAGCCCGAGCGGCGTGGCGTTGATCGCGACGTCCACTTCGACCGGGCCGCCCGCGACGTGCGCATCCGCGCCGATGCCGCTCGCCCACGCGCCGAACTCTCGGGCGCGCGCGGCGTCGCGCGAGCGCACCCACAGCGCCGCGCCGCGATCAACCGCGACGCTGGCAACCGCGCGCGCCGACCCACCCGTTCCGACCACGAGCCACCGCCCACCTTTCTCCGCCACGCCGATCTGCGCCAGCGCCTTCGTGATGCCCACGACGTCGGTGTTGTCGCCCACCAGGTCGGTGCCGTCCGTCCAGAACGTATTGCAGGCGCCGATGCGCGCGCACACATCCGTTTTGCGCGACACGGATCCTTCGACCGCCTCTTTGTGGGGAACCGTGACGTTGCCCGCGCCACCGGTGGACCGCTGCGCCGCGAGGAACGCCGGCAACGCGGCGGGCATGACCCGAACCGCGACGTACACCGCGTCGATGCCGAGCGCGCGGAAGGCGGCGTTGTGCATGGCAGGGGAGAGCGAGTGGGCCACCGGATCGCCGATGACCACCAGAAGACGCGTCTTAGCGCTGATCTCCACGCTTGCTTTCGGCGGCCAGCCGTTCCGCCACGGCGGCGGCGAGGGCCTCGAGCTCCTGACAGGTATCGCGGTACACGTCGAGATCGCCGCCGAAGGGGTCGCTCACTTCATCGGCTCCGCGGCCCGCATATTCGCCCAGCACGAAGACGCGACCCTCGCCGCCCAGCTCGTCGACGCGGGCGCGATGATGACGCGCCATGGTGAGAATCAAATCGGCCTGCTCGACGAGCTCCCGGGTGAGCAGGCGAGCGCGATGGCCGGAGAGATCGAGTCCCCGTTCCAGACCGACGAGGTAGGCGCCTTCCGATGCGGGCGCGCCGTCCCACGCCCCGGTGCCCGCCGACGTGACGTTCACGTCGAGCCCTCGCTCCTTGAGGGCGCGCTCCAGCAGCACGGCCGCGAGCGGGCTGCGGCAGATATTGCCCGTACAGACGAACAGGACGTGCTGAGTCATGGCGCGAGGCGGCCGACGGCGCGGCGTAATTCGTGAACGCTGAGCGTGCCTTCACGGACGATCTGCGGCCGCGGTCGCGTGCAGTCAACCACGGTCGAAGGGGGGCGGTTCCCCAGCACCCCGCCGTCGAGCACGAGCAGCGTCCCTTTCTCGACCGGGCCGGCGAAGTCGCGAGTGATCGCGGCGGCGCCGGGGCCGGGCGGCTGCCCCGGCAAGTTGGCCGACGTCGACGTCAGGGGTCCGCCCAGCGCCGCGACCAGCTTGGCGATCGCGTGATGCGACGTCCACCGCACCGCGATTCCCCCGTCCGGTCCACGGAGCAGATCGGGGAGGCGTCCCGATCCTCCGGGGAGCACCAGCGTGAGCGGCCCCGGCCAGAACGCCCGCGCCAATGCGTCAGCGGACGCATTGAACGCCAGGCCGTGCGCCTCAGCCATCGACCGGTCGCTGATCAATAAAAGGAATGGCTTGCTGGCGGCCCGGCCCTTCATGGCGGCCAGCGCCGCGACGTCCGCCTGCACGGCGCGCGAGCCGAAGCCATAGACTGTCTCGGTAGGATAGGCGAGCAGGCCGCCCCCCCCCAGGTGCTTCACCACCTGCGGGATCGCGGCCGCAACCTCGGCGTCCGATAGAAACGGCAACGGTTTCAACGCAACTCACGCGCAAGCGCCTCGGCGACCCGAAAATCGTCGGCCGTCGTGATCTTCACATTGTACGGCGAATCGGGGATCAACTCCACCGGAAATCCCGCGCGCTCGCATACCTCGGCGTCGTCGCTGGGGGCCGCGAGGGCCGCGCCGTCGGCGGTCGCTTTGGGAAGCTGCGCGTACGCCGCGACCAGCATCTGCCGCGGGAACCCTTGCGGTGTTTGTGCCCGCCAGATTCGCTCGCGATCGACGGTGCGGACGACCCGCGGCGTCGGGCGTTGTGAGCCGCCCTGCCCTACTTCTTTGAGCGTGTCGGAGACGGGCACCGCGGCGACCGCACCCACACCGGCGCGCGCGCGTACAATAATGGCGTCGATCGTGCCGCGGCTGACGAAGGGGCGCGCGGCATCGTGCACCAGCACGACAGTCGAGTCAGGCGACAGTGCGTCCAATCCCGCGTGAACCGAGTCTACGCGCTGCGCGCCGCCCGGCACGAGACCGAGCCGCTCGCCGCGCAGCTTGCCGAGCCATTCGGGCGGGCGCTCGGCGTAACCGGGCGGCAACGCGACAATCACCTGGCGCACCTCCGGATGTCCCGTGAAGGGCCGTAGCGCGCGCAGCAGCATCGGCACGCCCAGGATGGGGCGGAACTGCTTCGGCTCACCCGGCCCGGCGCGAACTCCCGCTCCCGCCGCGACCATGACAACGCCGACGTCAGGCGGCGAGCCGACGGGTGAGCTCACTGATTCCCTCGAGCCCGATCACCTCGAGGTCTCCGTTGTTGGCCGGGCCGCGCGAGCGCGCTGACAGGAATACGCGCCGGAAACCCTGGCGCGCCGCCTCCGCGAGACGCCGCTCGACGCCGGCGACGGGACGAATCTCGCCACCCAACCCGACCTCGCCGAGGAACAATGCATCAGCCGGGACTGGACGGTCGTGGACGGTGGAGACAAGGGCGGCAAGGACGGCAAGGTCCGTGGAGGGCTCGATCAGGCGCACGCCTCCGGTGACGTTCACGAACACGTCCAGGTTTCCGAACGGGAGTCCGCCGCGCCGCTCGAGCACCGCGAGCAGCAGCGCCAGGCGGCGATGGTCGAGTCCGGTCGCGACGCGCTGCGGTGTGCCGAATCCCGCCTTCGACGCGAGCGCCTGGATTTCGACGAGCATCGGTCGCGTCCCCTCCATCAGCGCCGTGACCGCCGATCCCGACGCGCCCGTGCTCCGGCCGGCCAGAAACGCCGCCGCGGGATTCGCGACGGGCTCGAGTCCCGATCCGGTCATGCTGAAGACGCCGATCTCGTCAACCGAGCCAAATCGGTTCTTCACCGCCCGCAGGATGCGGTGATCGAGCGTCATCTCGCCTTCGAAGTACAGGACGGTATCGACGATGTGTTCGAGCGTCTTGGGTCCCGCGATTCCCCCGCCCTTGGTCACGTGCCCCACCAGCAGGACGGCCGGTCCGGACTCCTTCGCGAAGCGCATGAGTCGAGCGGCGCACTCACGCACCTGGCCCACATTGCCGGGCGCGCCCTCCAACTCTTCTGTGTACGTCGTCTGCACGGAGTCGAGTAGGACGACGCTCGACTTGAGTTGCGTCGCGTGGTGAATGATGGATTCGAGCCGCGTCTCGCCGAGCACATGGATGCCGCCCGCGTCTTCCTGGAGACGATCGGCACGGAGGCGCAGTTGATCCGGCGACTCCTCGCCGGAGACGTAGAGCGTTGCAATCCCCTGACGCTCGAGTCGCGCGGCACACTGCATCAACAACGTGGATTTGCCGATGCCCGGCTCGCCGCCGACGAGCGTCACCGAACCCGGAACGATCCCGCCGCCGAGGACGAAATCGAATTCGGCGAGGCCGGTGCGCCAGCGCGTGGCAGGTGTCTCGGTGACGGCGGAGAGGCGGATCGGCGGATTGTCGGATGGACTGCCCCCCCCCCCTCCCATCTGCCGATCCGGCGATCCGCCCATCCGCCGCTTCGCGACAGGCTCCTCAACCAAGGAGTTCCACGCGCCGCACGCGTCGCACTTGCCGCCCCATTTGGGCTGGTCGGCGCCACATTCGGTGCAGCGAAAGACCGAGCGGCCCTTATGCACTCGCCCCCCCCGGTCCCCCCGGCCCCCCGCCCCCCGGGGCCTCACGCGCCGTGTAGTTGTCAAAGCGCGTGTATTCCTTCTTGAAGTGCAGCTTCACCGTTCCGGTGGGCCCGTTGCGCTGTTTGCCCACGATGACCTCGGCGATGCCTTCGATGCTGTCATTCGTCTTCGGGTCCACGGGGCCGTCGTAGAACTCCTGCCGGTAGATGAAGCACACGACGTCGGCGTCCTGCTCGATCGCGCCGGATTCGCGCAGATCGGACAGCTGCGGGCGCCGGTGTTCGCCGCCGCGCTGCTCGGGTGCGCGCGACAGCTGCGAGATCGCCACAACGGGGACGTCGAGCTCCTTGGCCAGCGCTTTGAGCGAGCGGGAAATGTAGGAGATCTCCTGCTGCCGATTCTCAACGTTGCCCGGTCCCGACATCAACTGCAGGTAATCCACGATCACGAGCGCGATGTCGTGCTCGGCCTTCAGCCGCCGGGCCTTGGAGCGCATGGCGAGCGGCGTGAGGGCCGCGGAGTCGTCGATCCAGATGGGCGCCGTGCCGAGCAATCCCGCGGCGCGCGCGAGTTTGGGATAGTCATCGTCGCGCAGCTGGCCGCGGCGCAGCCGTTGCGCGTCGACCAGGCCCTCTGAGCAGAGCAACCGCTGCACCAGCTGATCCTTCGACATTTCGAGTGAGAAGAACGCCGTGGCAGTGTTGTGCTCGATCGCGGCGTGCTGCACGATGTTCAGCGCCAGCGCCGTCTTGCCCATGGAGGGGCGCGCGGCGATGATGACGAGATCGGAACGCTGAAAGCCGGCCGTGTAGCGATCGAGATCCGTGAAGCCGCTGGGCACCCCTGTCAACGCGCCCGCGCCCGACTGGAGCGACTCGATGCGCTCCATGGTCGGCCAGATCAGCTCTTTGATGCGGATGAATTCCTCGACGCGCCGGAATTGGGCGACCTGGAAGACACGATGCTCGGCGTTATCGAGCACCTCCCCTGCCGTATCATGCCCGTCATAGACGTCCTGAATGATGCCCGTGGCGGCGTCGACCAGGCGCCGCAGCACCGCCTTGTCGCGCACGATCTTGGCGTGGTAGTCGATGTTGGCCGCGGTGGGCACGACATCGACCAACGCGGCGAGGTACTCCATCCCACCCGCGCGATCCAAATCGCCCCGGCGCGACAGCTCGTCGCGCAATGTCACGGGATCGATGACGTCGCCGCGCTCGGTCAGCGAGATCATCGACCGGAACAGCAGGCGATGGCTCTCCTTATAGAACATCGTGTCGTCCAGGATTTCGGCGGCTTTCAGCGCCGCGTCCTGGTCGAGCAGCATCGCGCTTAAGACCGCCTGCTCCGCTTCGTTGCTCCAGGGAGTTTGGCGGCCGGCGTACTCAGCCGAGCGCTCAGTTGGCGAGGAGGCGAGCGGCGATACGGACGTCATCCCAGGTTGGTCTCTTCCAGTTGGGGTTACGCAGCAGGGCCGCCGGGTGGTAGGTCACCACCAGCGAAATCCCGCGGAACCGGTGAACGTGATTGCGCAGCGCGCCGAGCGATTGCTTGGTATTGAGCAGCGACTGCGCCGCCGTCCCGCCCATCGCCAGAATCACCTTCGGCTTGACGAGCTCGATCTGGCGATAGAGGAACGGCAGGCAAGCCGCGATCTCATCGTACTGCGGCAGCCGATTCTCGGGTGGCCGGCACTTCACGACGTTACAGATGAAGACCTGATCGCGCGGCAGCTTGATGGCGTCCAGGATCTTCGTGAGCAACTCACCCGCTCTACCGACGAACGGGCGTCCCGTCTGGTCTTCGGTGCGGCCGGGACCTTCACCCACCACGACGAGCTTCGCCGTCGCGAGCCCTTCTCCGGGAACGGTGTTGGTGCGGCTGCTGCACAGCTTGCACTTCTGGCATGCCGCGATGAGGGTCGCGACGTCCTGAAGACTTGCTGCCCGCTGGATCGGGTCGGTGGCGAAGAGATCTGCCGACGGTGGATCGAAACTCAGGCCCGCCGGGGGTAGATCCGACACTGAATTGTTGGTGCCGGTGTGCGGTTCCCCCAGGCTGCCGCCCGGGGTTAGAACGGCTGTCGGGTCTTCGGGTGGGGGTGTCGGGTTCTCTAACCCCGGGTGCACGTCCGGGGTATCCGGAGTGTCCGGGAGAATCACCGAATCCCCACCGAGCTGCCGTTGCTGTTTTAAATACTCGATTGCCAGAGCCCGCGCGTCGGTCAAAGCGCCTCTTCCACTACGTCGAGGATTCGTTCGGCCACATCGCGCTTGGGCAGCAGCGGCAGGTCGACTTGCTTGCCGCCAGGTCCCAGGATCGTCACGCGATTGGTCGTTACCTCGAATCCTGCGCCGGGCTCAGTGGCGTCGTTCAGGATCACGAAGTCGAGCGCCTTATTCTGCATCTTCGTGCGCGCGTTCGCCAATCCGTTCCCCGTCTCGAGCGCGAAGCCCACCACCACCATCCCCTTGCGCCGCTTGAGCGAGCCGAGTATGTCGGGCGTCGCTTCCAGCTCGATCGTCAGGGGACCGGCCGAGCGCGGGCGCTTCTTGTCGGCGTGGGTCTTGGGGCGATAGTCGGCCGGCGCGGCGCTCATGATCAGCGCGTCCGCATCCGTCATCAGCGCCTGCACGGCGCGCTGCATCTCCTCGGTCGTTTCGACGTGGGTCGTGGACAGTCCGCTGGGGGGCGCGAGCTCCGTCGGGCCGGTGACGAGCGCCACCAGCGCGCCGCGGTGCTGCGCGGCCTCCGCGAGCGCGTAGCCCATGCGGCCGCTCGACGGATTCGTGAGCACACGCACCGGGTCGAGATGCTCGCGCGTCGGCCCCGCCGTGACCACGACGCGTTTGCCCGACCATTTGCTCGTGGTGGACCGTGCGCTCCGCGTCCCCGGACTGTCGCCGCCAAGCAGCCGCTCCGCGGCAGCGAGGATCGCCTCCGGTTCGCTCATCCGTCCGGGCCGCTCGCTCGGGCCTTCGGCAAGCGCGCCGACCTCGGGTCCCACAAAGTGCCAGCCGCGCTGTGTGAGCGTCTTGATGTTGGCCGTCGTCGCGGGGTTCGCGTACATGTCGTCGTTCATCGCCGGTGCGGCGAGAATGAGACGATCGCCGCGGGCGAGCAGCAGTGCCGTCAGTACATCGTCCGCCATTCCCATCGCGGCGCGGGCGAGGACGTTCGCGGTCGCGGGCGCGACGATGACGAGATCAGGGTCTTTCGCGAGATGGATGTGGGCGAGCGCTCGGCCCCGCTCCCAGAGCGAAGTCAGGACGGGACGGCCGGTGAGGGCTTCGAAGGTCAGCGGGCGCACGAACTCGGCGGCCGCCGCCGTCAGGACGACATCCACCGTCGCGCCGGCTTCGGTGAGCCGGCGCGCCAGCGTACAGCTCTTGTAACAGGCGATCCCGCCCGACACGCCGAGCACGACGTGACGGGGGGGGCCGGCGGGGCCGGCAACGGACATCAGGCTTCCTGCTGCCGCCGCCGCCGCACCAGGCGGTACTTGAGTCCGCCGCGCACGAGCTCGTCGAAGGCACGCGTGGTCAGCTTTTCTTCCCAATCGACCGAGCGATCGCGCGGGAAATCGTTCACGTAGCGTGCGAACTTGGCGGCAACGAGCACGCCGAGGTACTTGTTCTGAGTCTGTCCTGCGACTTCTGCCGGTGTCACGATCCGCATTGGCTGGCCTTTCTGAGGATGCAGTTCATCGAAGAGGCCGTTGCCTCTCTGATTGTAAATCGACCAAGTACCTTTTCAGCCACGGGATATCTTTCGGATCCCGTGCAAATCTAGCAGGATGCTCGTCCGCTGCCCGCTTCACCGACTCCACGGCTTCATCCAGGTCATCGTTCCTGATCCACCGGTGGAACAGGCGGGCGTCACTAATCTCTTCTATGGCTCGTTCCAACCGTCGCTGAATCTCCTCCGACGATTCGCTTCGTCTTTCGACCAACCGTTGCACCAGTACCCTGGGATCGCTCGGAAGGATGAAGATCGTTAACGCCTCCGAATCCAGCCTTCGCACCTGTGAGGCGCCATTGACTTCAATGTCGAGCAAGACATGGCGCCCGGACTCAAGGATCTTCTGCACGTCGCTGCGCAACGTCCCATATAACTCGCCGCCATATTGCGCGTGCTCCAGGAACTGACCGTCCTTGACTCCGGCGAGAAACTGACTCGGCTTCCAGAACCGGTAATCGACGCCGTCTTGCTCCGCTGCGCGCGGCTTTCGCGTCGTCGCCGACACCGAGAACCCGAACCGGTCTGGATAGCGTGCGCGCAGCGCTTTCGCGATCGTCGTCTTCCCGCCGCCCGATGGCGCCGACAGGACGACGATGCGCGGCGTCGGCGTCACTCCAGGTTCTCCAACTGCTCCCGGAGCTTTTCCAGCTCTCCCTTCATCGCGATCACGGTCTGCGTGATGCGCGCGTCGTTCGCCTTGGAGCCCATCGTGTTCACTTCGCGCAGCAGCTCCTGGGCGAGAAAGCCGAGCTGCTTGCCGACCGCCTGATCGGACCCGAGCGTCGTACGGGCCGCCGCGATGTGGGCCCGAAACCGCACCAGCTCCTCCGTGATGTCGACGCGGTCGGCCAGCAGCGCAATTTCGAGCGCGAGCCGCTGCTCATCTACGTTGGCTCCCGCCGTCAGCTCGGCCACCGCGTGCTTCAGCCGTTCATGCTCTGCCTTGAGCCGGGCGGGGGCCTGCGCTTCGATCACGCGCGCGCCCGCCTCGAGCGCACCGAGCCGCATGGTGAGCTCGGCGGCGAGCGCTTCGCCCTCGCGCTCGCGCATCGCCACCACGTCCCGGGCGGCCCGCTCCACGATCGGCTTCACGTCCGCCCACTGCACCGCCTGCTCCTGGACGCTCCCGCCGTTCGCGGCCGTCAATACGTCGGGATGACGGGCGATAAATGCCAGGTCCACGGTACCTTTGAGCTTCAGCTTCTTCTTCAACTGCTGGGCTGCCGCGAGCACCTGCTTTGCCCGCGCCAGGTCGACCGTGACCCCCGGGGTCTCGGTGGCCGCTCCCTCAACCCAACGGGCGCTGACCGCGACGTGGCCCCGCTCGAGCAGCTGCCGGAGCCGCTCGCGCATCTCGATCTCGATGCCGGCCAGGTCCGCCGGCAACTTGAGCTGCGGGTTGAAATAGCGGTGGTTGACGGTACGGATCTCGACCCGCAGACGTCCGTTCAACACCCGATCTTCGGCGGCGCCGAAGCCTGTCATACTGCGCGGCACAGGGGCTTAAATGTAGTCAGTGGCGCTAGTTCGTGAAGAACCAGCGGGCGCCGTAGCGCTGCACGCTCTTGGGGAAGCCCTGCCCCTCCAGATAGCTCGACCGCATCCGGTTGATGTTCTGCACGGTCCAGAACAGGGTCACACCGGCAAGCTGCAGCTCGATGTTCGTATCGACAAAGCTTGCGCCGGTCATCGCACGAGTGACGACGGTGCCGGTACCCGTGCGGTCGATGCCGCCGCGGGTTGAGCGGCTCCACGACTCGACCGCGGCTTCCGCCCTCAAGGCAAAAATGCCGCTCTTGTACACGCGCCAGAATTTCGAGTAGAAGCTCGCCGAGAGCCGCGAATGTTGCGGTGGCTCGAAGTCGCCGCCACCGATGAGCGGATTGTAGTACCAGCCGGACACGCGCAGGCCGGGCAGCAGCTCGACCGATCCGTGAGCGGCGACGAATTCGGTCGCCTCCGTCGGCTGCAGCGAATCGATCGGGCCAATCCCCCCGGCAAAGCCGAGCGGCGCAAACGGATCGCGCCGGCCGCGCCCGACCTCGATGCTGAGTCGTCGATGATCGAACCGGATCCAGGCGCCAACATCGACGGCCGTCTGGATCGAGTCTGCAGCGATGAACAGCGCCTGTACGTCGCGTTGCCACGTACCCTCGGCGCGCACCGAGAAGCCGAGCGGCAAGACGAGCCCGGCAGAGGCGAAGCCACGAACGCCGGCGCGGTCACCCTCATAGAAGGATTGCCGGAAGCCCCCGGCGACGGTGAAACGCGAAAACAGCGTCCACCCACCCCGTGCCTCGAGCTGCTTCGGCAGGTGCGCGGCGCCGATTCTGGCGGTCGCGACAAGATTCGCGTGGGGCCACGTGTTGCTCGCTTCGATCGTCGCGCTCGAGACCGTGCGGTCGGATTTCAGCGCCGTGTCGTGGCTGATCCTGCTCGAGGCGAGCGTGGTGGTCAGTCGATAACCGAGGCCATCATTGCGCTGGGCGATGAAAAAGCGCAGCTGCCGGTCGTACCGATCCTGGCGCCAGCCCAGCACGCTCGCTTCGCTTGATGCGGCGCGGTGCCAACTCGCGCTCAGGATCTGGAATGATGCGCCGAGCCGCCCCTCCGGCGGGATGTAGTCAAACTTGACCCAGATATCGCTTGAGCCGAACGGGGTCGTCGAGCTCCCGGTGATGCCGGCGCCGATGCTATTCCAGTCCGCGACGAGCGCCGCCCCAAAGCCGCCGCGCGTGCGCGTCGAGTATCCAGCCCGGTACTCGGCGACATCCTGGTTGCCCGTCAGGATGCCGACGTGGGTCGTGGCCGCGGTCGAGCGCTGGCGCGCCGTCACGAGGTAGATCTGCAGCGCAGCCGGCAGCAGCACGACGTCGATCCGCTCGAGCGGTGCGACGGGAATGCGGGCGGGATCGAGGTACAACGAATCGCGGCCGAGCGGCACGTACGGCACGCCGTCCCAGTACACCTCGAGCGAGGCCGGCCCGCGGCCGGCGTAGAGCACGATCTCCGGCTGGCCATACCCTCCGCCACGCACCACGTACACGCCGGGGATGTGGCTCAACACGTCGCTGACGGTGCGCGCGCTGGTAAGGAGGAGTGAA
>QHUJ01000183.1 GCA_003221895.1 Gemmatimonadota bacterium
CGCTTGCTGGACAAGGTGGTCCGCTATCGGTTCGGGGATAATGCCGAGCTGATGGGAGCGTGGGAGAGTGCCCGCAACGTGGCCGGGTCGTTCCAGACCAAGAACGAGCCCGAGTCCGGGGTGGGCGGTAGTGAGACGCCGAAGGCGGCGTGATGTCCTCACCCCCTGACCCCCTCTCCGTTCCGGAGAGGGGGGACGAATAGCAAGGCGCGGTGGCCTGATCAACTGCCGCGCCTTGTTGTTGTGAGACGCTCTTCCTCGTGTGCGCCAAAGAAGCAGGTCCTTCGCTCGCGCTAAAGCGCTCGCTCAGGATGACAACGCGAGCTTGCTTAGCGAAAGAGGGGCTACCGGAGCAGGCCGGCGAGGGCTGCGATCGCCCCAACGGCGCCGACCCAGAAGACAAAGGACCACTTGATCAGGTCACGAAAGCGGCGCTCGAATCGAATCTCGAGATGGGCCATTTCTGCGTGGAGTTTGGCAAATCCGACCTGCATTTCCTGGCGCAACTCGGCGATATCCGCGCGCATGGTGGAGCGCAGCTCGGTGAAATCAGCACTTCGTGCGTCCGTCTGTTGCATCCACTGCATGAGCTCCAACGCCCCCTCAGGACCCAACAATTGTTGGAACTTGCGGGACAGCTGCGGCGTGATGGGCACGCCGCATCCTAACGTACGCTCGGCGTCTATACATATCAATTGTGTACGCGCCGGTGCCAAACGACGCAGCGCCCGCTCCACCTACTGCAGCGTTCGTGCAACGCGGAACCCCACGCTGTCCTTGCGGTCGCCAGGCCGATATGAGCGCGAGAGCTCATCATCGCGAGTCTTCGTGCCGGCGATGATAGACCAGAGCAACCTCCCCGGTTTCGAGCAGCGACTTGAGATTCGAGATGACCATCGGCCAGCCGTCCGCCACGGCTCCGATGAACTTGGAGTTCGGCCGTTCGCTCGAATGCGTGAGTGTGAGCTTCGAAGACGGCCCCGTGGGTTCAATCTCGAACACGCAAGTGGACTTGCCCTCTGCCTTGAATTCGGCGCTCCATTCACTGCGCCAACTCAGCACCAGGCGTTGCGGCGCAACGCTCTCGAGAATCTCGCCCGCGTCCATGAGGTGGCCGTCAGCATACATTTTCCACGCTGAGCCGACGTTCCAATCGCTTTCGACATTCATGCCGAAACGATACTGCGCAATGATCTCGGGTCTCGTGAGTGCCTGCCACAGCTTCTCGGGTGTCACGCGGATATAGCTGACGTAAACAAAGCTCGAGCCAGACAAGGGACTCTCCTGCACGCCGAACTATGCCTGGAGGTAGGAACACGCGCCCCAAACAAGCAGGTCCTTCGCTCGCGCCAAAGCGCTCGCTCAGGATGACAACGTGTGGTGGTTGGCTGGCAACAAAAAGAACGGAGAGGGTGTTAGAGAACAGTTGTCAGCGTGCAGCTGAACCCGGGCAACACGTCCTCGCCCAGCAGCGCTCCGTCACCCGAGATGACGTCTTCCGTCCCGTCCTGCCGATACACACGCGCGACCCGGCGCTCAGGATCGACGACCCAGACGAGTCGCGCACCGGCATCCAGCCAGTCCCCGACCTTCGCGAGGACTTCACCGGGACGATCATGAGGGGAGAGGATCTCGACCACGAGATCCGGAGCGAATTCGAGGAACGTGCTCGGGATGGGCTGCGGCAGGCGCTCTGTACGGATGAACGCGATATCGGGTCCGCGCACCGTGTCGGGATTCCGTGCCAGCGTAAACCCGGTATCCCCGACGAACACCGCTCCCGCGCGGGTCAGATCGGCGTGCGTCCAGAGCCGCGCGCCGAGGTTGGCGGTTACGTTTCCGTGCTTGCCGCCGGGCGGCTCATGCACGACGAGCCGGCCGCGCACGAGCTCCGTCCGCTTGTTCGGCACGCTGGTGTACAGCAGCTCCTCGGCCGTCATGAGTGGCGTACTCATATCGGGAACGTAGGCTCGGCGTTGGGGCATTGGCAAGCAAGCTCGAGGGTTGGCATCAACGAGCGGTCAACATATGGCAGCGTCAACACCACGAACGAGCCGAGTCCGGGCCGTGCGGTAGTGAGACGCCGAAGGCGGCGTGATGGCGACGGTGGTTTCGGAGGAGAAGACGAGGCGAGGTGGCTGAGCCTCCGATGCACGCCGTGGACAGCTTGGGACTTCGAGTCAGCATCCGAATTGTTTAGGTTCATCACGTGGGCCAGCACTACGTCCAGCAAGCATTCTTGCGTCAGTGGGAAACTCCGAGCACACCGGGATGGATTTGGACATACATCCGGGGTGTGGACGAGCCGCGCCTGCTCCCCATCGGCGAGGTCGCGCAGGCACCCGGCTTCTACGATGATGACGTCGAGCGAGAACTGGCTCGGTTGGTGGAAGGTCCCACCACGCCAATTCTTGACGTTCTTCGCCGGGGAGAGGAATTGGATGCCGCCGGTCGGAGACTGGTCGCCGTATATGTCGTCACCTGCATCAAACGCGTGCCTCGTCACCGGGAGCGCGGGCTGGAGATGCTCCCGAAACAGCTGGATGAAATCGTCGCCCGCACGCGTGCCGATCTGCCGTTGATGAGTGGCGGCGATCCCGTCAAGCTTGAGAACCTTCGCACGGCTATCGACGTCGCCCGCGCAAAGTTTGAGGCAGAACCACCGCCCGAGATTTCGGATTACCTCCGCGATCCCCGCCCTACTCGCGAGCAAGTCGAAGTGATTCTGCGCATGTCATGGCGGTTGCTGAATACCGACCCATCCGAACCGTTCCAGCCGCTCCGGCTCGGCGGGACCGTCGAGCCTCGGCATGCGGAGCGGGCGCTCGTGCATGAGATCAACCGGCGCATGGCGAACGACGCCACGAAGCTGCTGTTCGCCAGCATGAAGGCCAAGTTCCCGCTCACGTTGTTGAGCAAGGGACACGGCCAGTACCTCAGTCGAATCAACTGGACCTACAAATGAGAACAAAAGATGGTTTTGACGTGACGGCGAATGGGGACAAGGTCGGCTCCTTCCAAACCAAGATCCAAGAGGACGGGACTCGTGAGATGTACGTCTTCGGCCCCGGCATGAAGCTCCACTTCGGCGGCGCAGTCGTTGAGGACGTGCTCGGTAGGAGCTTTGCCCGCGCCAGCAACTTCTCGGGCTCAGACAAGACGCACGCGGGACCCGGCGTCCTCCGGAACGAGCGCAGCACAGAGGCGCTCGCCACCTTCATTGTAGAAGAGCAATCGCGGGGTGGACTGAAGGTGCTCCGGTTTGTGCAGGGACAATACGAAACCGCGCCCCTCATGACACCGGGGTGGGAGCCTGTCCGCGCCACGAAGCCGTTGCCATGGCCGGAGGGATGCCGCCGAGCCGAGTACGGCATGAGTCTCTACGATACGGGGTCCGTGCTCTCGACCGGCACCCAGACGCAGACGACCATCGAGTACTCCAGCGCGTCGGCCGGGTTCGGGGTCGCCATCACGCTGTACCACAGCGAGCGGTGGAACTGAGGTCGCTACCCGAACACCACGGTGCCGGGATGGCGGGGAGACCGTTGCAGACCAAGGACGAGTCCCAGTCCAGGACGGTCGGTAGTGAGACGCCGAAGGCGGCATGATGGTTAGCGCGCAGTTCGGAGGAATACTGAGGCGCAGCGGACTGATCACGCGCCGCGCCTTTCTCTTGGGGGCCTGCCGAATTGCACTCAACGTCATTTCAGCAACAACATTCTAGGTCCGTAGCTCAATCGGCAGAGCACCGTTCTCCAAAACCCGCGCACCCTCGCGCGCGGAGAGGGCAAAGCGCCGCTGGCGCGCCGTCACGCTTTGTAGTCGAGGTAACTTTCGATACGTGAGCATTCGCGTCGGTCCGTGGGTTGAGACGAGCTATGGAGCGGTCAAGCCGTCTGTGGCTGCCGCCCTGGGCGACGACACTGTGGAGCGGCTGCGTGCCTTAGGTGTCACGTTGAAGCCGGGGAATCGACTCGACAGATCCCGACAAGTTGCCTCCGACTTGGCATCTGGCCGGCTCGCGCTCACCGGTCAGAACACCGCAGGCCGCGAAGTGGCGGCGGAAGCGCTGCGCACGATCTGGGCTCTTCGTAGCCACCGTGTTCGCCATTGGGGGCGTGAAGATCTTTGGTGACGAGCCGGACCTGCGGTTCATGATGTTCGAGCGGGAGCGCGGGCTCGCGGTTAAACGCGTGCGGAGCATGAAGAAACTGAGAGCGAACGTCTCGGACGGTGCCCGTCAGCTCGCGAAGAACGGCCTCGACGGGCTGATCGCGGTGAATGTTGAGCCGTTTCTCGACGGCATCACGACGGAGGGTGGCGGTGAGGCAGCAGGACGTCGGTTCAATGAGCGCGTCGCCCTGCTGCACAGCCTCTACGCGAGGTATCAGCACCGTCCGCGCGTGCTCGGCATCATCGGCGCTGGGACCGTCCCCGAGTGGGAGAAGCTCGACGACGGGCGTTACCGCTTCGGCATTGCCTGGTTCATGCAGTTCCGCTGGTTCACGGGAGACCCGCTCGAGCAGGAGCGGACCGAGGTGTTCGTCAACGCGATGCGCACGCGTGTCGAGCAGCAACTGACCGAGTTCTTCGGACCCTGACCCGATCGCTAGGACTGTCCCCCTACTGTTCTCCGGACCGCGGGCCATGAGGGGGTACGCGCGGCCCCGAGCGCCGCGTCGGAACGAAATTGATCTTCGGGTTCGCCGAGCGTACGTTCCCTCGGAGGACAGGAGGGCGCCGAGTTTGTGAATTGGATGCATGAGATGGACGCACGGGTGAGTGACGTCGCTACCCGCGGGGATCTTGCCCAGTTACGCGCCGATTTACGTGCGGACTTCGCCGAGCTGCGGCAAGAGATGCAGGTAGGTTTCGCTGCACTCGAGACCCGGTTCGAGCGCCGCTTCGGCGACTTGATCAAGTGGTCGTTTGTCTTCTGGGTGGGCGCCATCGGCGCAATCGCGATGCTCGCGCGCGCGTTGCGCTAGGAACTGCGTCTCACAAGCGCCCTCGTCGTTGATTCCCACTACTGCCCCGCCGTACGCCTTATTACGATTTGCCCCATGGACATCAAACGCGCCGGCTCGCAACCCTCGACCAAAGGTCCAGCCGACTGGTTCACCGGGACCGTGCGGGTCGATCCACTGTTTCAAGCTCGGGATCCGGCGCGCGCGGCCGGCGCCAGCGTCACATTCGAGCCGGGCGCGCGCACGGCGTGGCATACGCATCCTCTGGGGCAGACCCTGATCGTGGTGTTCGGAACAGGCCGGGCGCAGCGGTGGGGCGGACCGATCGAGGAGATTCGGCCGGGCGACGTGATCTCATTCTCACCCGGCGAGAAGCATTGGCATGGCGCCTCGCCAACGACAGCCCTGACGCACATCGCCATTCAGGAGCAGCTCGACGGCAAGGCCGTTGAGTGGATGGAAAAAGTCAGCGACGAGCAATACCACGCGAGAGCGAACACACCATGAAGGGCGCGGTGCTCTACGGACCGCGCGACATCCGGTTTGAGGAACGCGACGCGCCGAGGATCATCGCCCCGACGGATGCCATCCTCAGGCTCTCGGCCACGTGCATCTGCGGGTCCGACCTGTGGCCCTATCGCGGCATCAGCCCGGTGGCCGAGCCGTCGCCGATGGGGCACGAGTACTGCGGCATCGTCGAGGAAGTCGGCAAGGCGGTGACGTCGATCCGGCCGGGCCAGTTCGTCATCGGCTCGTTCGCCACGTCCGACAATACGTGTCCCCACTGCCGGTATGGCTACCAGTCGTCGTGCGTGCACCGCGAGTTCATGAGCGGGGCGCAGGCACCGGTATTACGGGTGCCTCACGCCGATGGCACGCTCGTAGCTACGCCGGAGCTGCCGCCCGCCGAGATGATTCCGAACCTGCTCGCAGTTTCTGACGTCTTAGGCACGGGCTGGTTCGCCGCCGTCGCGGCGAACGTGCAACCGGGCAAGACCGCGGTGGTCGTCGGCGACGGCGCGGTGGGCCTGCTCGGCGTGCTCGCCGCGAGGCAGTTGGGTGCGCAGCGGGTCATCGCGATGAGCCGCCACCCGGCGCGGCAGCAACTCGCGCGCGAATTCGGCGCGACGGACATCGTGACCGAGCGCGGCGATGAGGGCGTGGCCCGCATCAAGGAGCTGACCAAGGGCGTGGGCGCGGATGCCGTGCTCGAGTGCGTCGGGACGCAGGAGTCGATGATGCAGGCGATCCATGCAACTCGCCCGGGCGGCTCGGTGGGCTACGTGGGCGTGCCGCACGGTGTCGAACTCAGGGGCGAGGAGCTGTTCTACACGCACGTCCGCCTGCACGGTGGGCCCGCGCCGGTGCGGCGATTCCTCCCCGACCTGATCGGCCTGGTGTGGAGCGGGAAGATCAATCCCGGGAAAGTCTTCGATTTGACCTTGCCGCTGGATCAGGTGGCCGAGGGGTACCGTGCGATGGATGAGCGCCGCGCGATCAAGACGCTACTGCGGCCTTGACTTCCACGGCGCTGATTACGGGAGCGAGCCGCGGCATCGGACGCGAAGTCGCTCGCGCGCTCGCATCCGAGGGCTGGCACGTGCTGTCCGGCGTGCGAGATGTCAACTCGGCACCGCCAGGA
>QHUJ01000184.1 GCA_003221895.1 Gemmatimonadota bacterium
TCCTGGGGGACGAGCTGGTGGCCAAGCAGTACCTGGATCTCTGGGCGGAGGAGGGGTGGGGGAATGGTGGGACGGTCATTCGCAGCACCTGTCCGGTCATCGTCCAGACGATCTGCAACCAGTATCCCGAGCTGATCCCCTATCTCGCCCCGGTGGCCACCCCGGTCGAGGCCGAGGCCCGATATCTCAAGGCGCTCTATGGCGAGGATACGCCGATCGTGTACGCCGGGGTCTGCCTCACCGAGGGGGGCGACGACGTCGATGCCGCGATCACCCTCTCGGAGCTCGAATCGATAATAAGGAAACGCGGGGTGCGGGTGCAGGATCAGCCGCTCTACTTCAGCCGCATCCCCGAAGAGCGGCGCCGCTATTGGAGCACGGCCGGTGGGATGCCGCTCGAACTGCTGAAAGAGGAACCTCACGCCTCCCGGCGCTTCCGCAAGGTCAGGGGCCTGGGGGCCCTCGAGGGGATCGCCCGGGCTGTCGGGACGGACCGGATCGCCCTCGGTTTCGTCGATATTCTCCCGTGCGAGGGGTGTCTGGACCACCCCCTGCTCGGCCCCAAGGACGAGCTGTTCCGCCGCCGGGCGATCGTGGGGGCGACCGAGCCGCCCCGCGCGCCCGGGCCCGTGCTCAAGGAAGGCGTCACGATTGAGGTGGGGGCCGCGTTCGACATCGAGGTGAAGGGCATGGGCCCGACGGTCGAAGCGGTGGAAGAGGTCCTCGAGCAGATCGGCCTGGCCCCGAACGGCCGGCCGTGGGACTCGGGGGCCTGCGGCTACCGCACCTGCCAGGAGTTCGCCGTGGCGGCGGCGCAGGGCCGGACAACGCTCAAGTCGTGTCCACGCTATCTTGAGCGCCAGGCCCAGATCGCCCAGCAGCAGGCGGCGGTGGATGCGCTCACCGGACTCGCGTCGTTCCGGGTGTTGCGCGACAGGCTGGCGAACGAGGTGGCGCGGTGCCACCGTACAGGCGACCGGTTCGCCGTCCTGTTTCTCGATCTCGACAACTTCAAGCAGGTGAATGACCGGTTCGGTCACGAAGCGGGGAACGCGCTGCTCAAGGCCACCGCACGCCAGTGCGACAAGCACATCCGTTCGACCGATGTCGCGGGACGCTATGGCGGCGACGAGTTTGTGGTAGTGCTGGTGGGTACCGGCGAAGAGGGCGCGCGCATGGTAGCGGACAAGATGCGCGTTGCCGTCGAGGAAGTGGGGCAGGGCATGGGCTATCCAACTGGGCTCGTAACAGCGAGCATCGGGGTGGCCGAGTACAGCTCTGCAAAGGAAGAAGAGGATGTGCTGGTCGCCGCCGATCGCGCGCTGTATCGCGCCAAGGCCGAGGGCCGGAATCGGGTTGCCACGTCAGGGGAGGAGCCGTCGCTGTGACATCCCATCCGCCATCACAGGAGCCGCTGCCGGTGGGTCCATCGGAAGGGGGGGGGGGCATCGGTCAACCCGATCCGTGGGGCATGAAGCGGATCGAGAATCTCATCACGACGTTGACCGGCGTGTTGTCGGCGCGGGTGGTGGTGACGCCGCTCGGCGAAGTGAGCGAGGTGCATGTGCTCACGCGGTCCGGCATCCAACCCAAGCAGATCGTGCGCAACATCGAATCGGCGCTGATGGCGCAGCTCGGCTTCAAGATCGATCATCGCAAGATCAGCGTGGCGCAGACGGCGGACGTGCGCCCGATCGAGGCACTGCAGGAAGAGGCGATCAACGAGCGCGTCAAACACCGGGTGGTGGTGTTCAGGAGCCTCGAGGTGCGGCCGGCGGAGCGCCCGCAGCGCGTGATGGTGCGCGTGAAGCTGGCGTTCGGGGAGAAAGAGGCGGAGGCCGAGGAGATCGGGACCGATACGCTGCGCAATCGCGTCGAAGCAGCGGCGCGCGCGGCCACGACGTGTCTCGACGACCTGCTGCCGGACAACTCGCTGGCGCTCGAAGGCGCGACGCTGATCGACGCGTTCGATCGCAAGTTCGTGCTCGTGGCCGTACATGGGTTGGGCGGTCGCGAGGCGCAAATGCTGACCGGTACCTGTGAAGTCCGCGAAGCGCCCGAGCGCAGCGCGGTGCTGGCGGTGCTCGATGCGACCAATCGGTGGGTGGACGCCCGGCGCTAGACCCTCAAGTGAATTGTTGGCAACAGCTTACCATCCCGGTGGGCGTGGTCGAGTGCAGCTGCAATCTCCTTCCTAGTGTCTAGCCCGTAGGGGCTACACCCAACTAGCGGACTTTCGTTTTTAGCGGTATTTCGTGTTTCGTGACTTCGCTCAGAACCAAACGGTATTGGGGGACGCAGCGGGTGGCGCGCGTGCTGCAGGTGACGCCGGCCACGGTTGCGAGCTGGATCGATCAAGGGCACCTAAAGGGGCATCGCACGCCGACGGGCCGGCGGCGGGTCGAGGCGAAGGACCTCGTGGAGTTTTTGACGGCGCACGGGATGGCGGTGCCGAGCGAGCTCGGGGCGGCGCATGAGCGCCAGGTGGTGGTGGTGGTGGAGGACGATCCCGGCTACCTGCGGGCGCTGGTGAAGACGCTGGAGCGTGACGCGTCGGAGGTCGAGGTGATCGAGGCGGCGACGGGGGTGGACGGGCTGCTCGAGATTGGTCGAGTGTCACCCGATTTGGTGGTGCTGGATTACGCGTTGCCCGACCTCAACGCGGTGCAGGTGGTGGAGCGATTGATGGACGCGTCGAAAGGTCTCACGACGCCGGTGATCATCGTCACGGGCGGATTGCCCGCGAACGCCGAGAATGATCTACGGCGCCTGGGGGTGTGGGCGATCGTGAACAAGGTCGATGGCATGGGGGTGGTTATCGAGGCGATGCGTCGTGCGTTGCAGAATCGGAAGGTAGCGTAGTCTTGCGATCGAAATCTTCGAAACAGGGGGCCCCTGGTCACCGCTAGCTAGAGCGGAGCAGAGCGGACAGTAGACGAGCGGAGCGTCGGGCATGCCATAGAGAGGCGTGCCACTCCTAAGCGAGAATTACTCGCTGGACCCACTAAGGGGGTGACGCTCAATGTTGCAGCTGCTCGCTTTTCTGTTCACAGCAGTCGCGAAGTTGTTTTTCGCAGAGGGCACAGTGTCAATCTAGCGATGATAGGGGTCTCCCCCGTCTTTTGGTAGTTCGTATGTACTGAGCGAAGGGGTTTGAATGGGCGAGAGTCAGCCCCAGTTCGAGAGATGGAGCTTTCGGCTCATACTCGCCGCTGTGAGTACTGCAGCGATTCTGGTGCTGTTTGGTTCCAAGTGGTACGTACCACCCATTTCAGATACGGCATTTTGGAATGCGCTAGTCGCCTTCACTCTATTAGGAATTGCTAGCGACTCGGCGTTCCTTCCCGTACCCCGCATTTCCCATGCTCGTGTCGGCTCGTCTGTGGTGTTCATTCCATTTCTCGCCTCCGTGCTCCTGTTTGGGGCACCCTGGCCCATGGTAATTGCAGGTGTTACGGGACTTGTTGCCCACTATATCGTCAGACGCAAGACGTTCGTACGGGCTCTGTTCAACACCGCCCAATACATGCTCTTCGTTGGTTTGGGAGCGGCAGCTTATACTGCGCTCGGCGGTTATATCGGTGTCGATAGTCTTCGCGTGAACTTCCCAGCTTTTGCGGCAATGGTGATTGTTTTCTTCATTGTTAACCATGCAACCGTGGCTCTTGCTGTATCGACTGCCACTGACATTTCTATTCGTGAAGCGTGGTCGCGCATTGTTGGAGATTCAGTTCTTTATGACCTTGTTTCGAGCTCCTTGGCAATCGTTCTCGTATTCCTCTTCATTAAGCTACAGATAGTCGGGCTCGTCGTTCTTGTCCTGCCGTTGTTTTTCGTTCGGCACGTTTACCGAATGAACCTGCAGGTGGAGCAGGCGAATAGAGAGTTGCTGGAGCTCATGGTAAAGGCTATAGAAGCTCGCGACCCGTACACGTCAGGGCATTCTGTGCGAGTGTCTGAGTACGCTCGGCAGATAGCCCGGGAAGCTGGACTGTCACCAAAACAAGTCGACCAAATTGGTACGGCAGCACTTCTGCATGATGCTGGCAAGATTTATGAAGAGTTTGCACCACTGCTCCGCAAGCAGGGACGGCTTACACCTGAGGAACGGATGCTGATGCAGGCGCATCCGGTTCGGAGTGCAGATCTTGCAAGCACGATCGCCGAGTTTCGTGGCAAGGTTCAAACGGACATTCGGAATCATCATGAAAACTACGATGGCACTGGATATCCTGACGGTCTCATAGGGGAGGACATTCCCATCGGCGCGCGAATAATCATGGTGGCCGATACGCTTGATGCGATGACAACTGATCGCCCGTATCGACAGGCGCTTAGCCTGCAGCGCGCGCTTGACGAGCTGGCCAGGCACTCAGGCCGTCAGTTTGACCCCAAGCTCGTGGAATTGGTCTGGAAGTCGCCGGGTATACGACGGCTTCTTGGCCCGCAACTAGTCGCTGAGGGTCCACCAA
>QHUJ01000195.1 GCA_003221895.1 Gemmatimonadota bacterium
TGCCGGCGCCGGAATGCCCGGTCAGAAACGCGAACTCCCCCTTGGCCACATGGAAGGAGACGTCCTTGAGCGCCAGGCCGCCCTTGGGGAAGGCCTTGAAGACGTTGGTGAACTTGATCACTTAGTGCCGCGCCAGGGCCTGGGCGAAGTCCGCGATGAGATCATCGGGATCCTCCAGTCCCAGGGAAAATCTCAGGAATCCGTCTGGAATGCCAGCCTGTGCGCGCTGTTCCGCCGTGAGACTGGCGTGCGAGGTGAGCCGCGGCTCCGATACGAGCGTCTCGACGCCCCCAAGGCTGGGTGCGTGGGCGGCGATCGTCAGCGCCCTGAGGAAGCGCTCGGCGGCGCGCACCCCGCCCTTCAGCTCGATGCCGAGCATGCCGCCAAAGCCGCTCAGAATGCGCTTCGCGTGCTCGTGGTCCGGGTGCGACGGCAGGCCGGGGTAATGGACCTTCGAGATCGCGTCCTGCTTCGCGCACCACTCCGCGACCGCCAGGCCGATCTCGTTCTGACGCCGGACGCGCACGGTCAGCGTACGCATGCCACGGTCGATCAGCCAGGCGGCGAACGGATCGATGGCCTGTCCCCACACCTGCATCAGGCGACGGACCTCATCGACGACCTGATCGGTTCCCGCCACGGCGCCGGCGATGACGTCGGTATGCCCGTTCAGGTACTTCGTGGCCGAGTGGATGACGAGATCGGCGCCGTGTTCGAGCGGCCGGAAATTCACGGGCGACGCGAAGGTCGAATCGACGATGAGGGCCAGTCCCTCAGCCTTGCAGACTGTGGCGACGGGCTCGAGATCGAGCACGCGCATCAGTGGATTCGTCGGCGTTTCGAGGAACACGGCGCGCGTGGTCTTGCGCATCGCGCGCTTCCAGGTGCGCTGCTGTGTCGGATTCACGAACGAGACGTCGATCCCCAGCTTCCCGAACTCCTCGCGAAACAGCCGGTACACGCCGCCATAGATCCATTCGCTCGCGAGCAGATGATCGCCGGGACGCAGCACCGCGAGGTGCGCAAGCGCGGCGGCCGCCATGCCGCTCGCGAGAAACAGTGCCGCATCGGCGCCCTCGAGCAGCGCCAGCCGCCGGCCGATGTCCACCTGATTGGGATTGTTGCCGTAGCGGCTGTAGAGGACTTCGGCGGTGGATCCCACGGGATTTGTGAAGGTGGAGCTCTGGTACAGCGGCGGGGCTACGGCGGTCCAATCGGCGCGGGCTTTGGGGTCGCCACTGGCGCCGAGCCCCTCGAGTGCTCCGTCGGCGCGCTCGCAGAGCACGGCGAGCCCGGCGCCGGCAAGTACAGGTTCGATCGCCTCACGGTGCGCATCCGTCAGCCCGCGCAGCAGCAGCACCTTGACCTTGTCGCGGACCAGCTTCGCCACGATCTCATCGGCGCACGAATAGTCGAGGCAGCCGACGCCGGTGAAATCCATCACGGCGATCGTGCCGGGGAGAAGATCTCGCTCGATGTTTTCGCGAACCGCGCGACCGGTGGGTCGCGTGACGAGGTCGGTGTAAAAACCGGCGACCGACTGCTGCAGGACGGCCTGAACCATGATATGTGGAATCATCACTTCTTCGGCGACCCTTTCTCTGACTCTTGCTCCGGGATGATGAGCAGGACCTGCGATCCCGGAAATGTCGGCAACCCGTCCTTGAGCGGCACATCGTCGTCCCACCGGGGCACGATCGCGATCCGCGCGGTGCCGCTGCGGATGGCGACTTTGCCTTCCCAGCGGGCGAGGTAGCGCCGAATTCCGGCGAGTCCCTGACCGCGCCCCGGATCGCGAAAGCGGCTGACGCCCTGAATCAGCGCCGCCTCGAGCGCCGCGGCATCACCCCAGCGCTCGCCGAACCGCTTGGCCTGCGTGGGTTCCAATGAATGCCGGAATCCGACACCGGCGTCCGCGACCGCGATCACCACCACGCGGCGCGCCAGCTTGCGCCGCCAGTTGTACGCCTGCACCGCGACCCAACCCCCGGTGCCTGCGTGCTCCACAATATTCTGACAAGACTCCGAAAGCGCCATAGCGAATCCCATGGTCGCCTTCGGATCGAGTCCCAACTCCGAGCTGAGAATCGCGGACGCGCGCTGCTGAATGGTGCTCACGACCGCATGCACGTCCTCGGCGGCCCGGACGGGCGTGACCGGCAGCAAGACTTCGCTCTCGGTCGCGACCTTCGTCCTGGGGACCTTACCGTGGACCTCGAACAGATCCTCGGCTTCCCGGAAGAAACCGGCGCGCGCCCAGTAGCTCACGACATCGGGGTTCGCTGGAGCGGTGAGCAGGGGGCGCTCACCCTTGCGTGTTGCCGCTTCGCCCGCGGCCAATAGGCCCACGAGTCCGTATGGTGACGCCCACTCGGCCGCGTGGGCGTCGAACAACAGCCGCTCCCCGTCACCGGCTTGTGCGTACGCCGCCGTGAATTGATCGAAGGACCGATCGTCGAACTGCGTGGGCACTTCGATCAGGCGGGTCATGCCGGCGAAAGCTTGCCCATCAAGTGATCGCGCAGCCCGCTCGCGCCGCGATGACTCACGTTGCGTGCGCCGAGTAGATTGCCGAGGCGGATGGCGTCTTCCAGCCCCGCACCGCCCAGGAGCGCCGCGGCCACCGCGCCGCCGAAGACATCGCCGCATCCTGTCGGGTCGATGACATGATCGAAGGCCGGCGGGTGCATGACCGGAGCGGGAATCAGCTCGGTCCGAATCGGATTGCCGGTGAAGTAGGCAGCGCCGCGCTTTCCCAGCGTCACGCACAACGTCCTGCAGCCCTGGCGCAGCGCGTCGGCGGCGATCGCGAGCGGGTCGGGTCCGAGCTGCTGTATTTCATCTTCGTTGAGCTGGACGACGTCGAAGCAGCCGAACCACGCCGGCGCCTGGGGGAGGGTGCGCGGGACGCGCAGGCCGTTCGGCTCCTTGCCCATGAAGAGACTATGCAGATCGGCGTAAATGGTGCGTGGAAAGCCGCGACGCAGCAGTTGCGCGGTTTCGAGATTCATCTCGAACCCGGAAATGAAGTTGACGTACAGTGCGTCGAGATCGCGGACGAGTGGCCCAAGCTCGGCCCAGGTCCATGGCGGCACGCCACCCGTCATCCGCTCGCAGCGCCGCTCTGTGGATTCGTAGCGCAGTGTGACCCGATTGTTGGGTTCTGGCACTTCGATAAAGCGAGCGGTGTTCGGCGTGTGGCGTATGGCGCGAAGAAACTCGTTCGCCTTGGCAGCGAGATCACGACCGACCTTGATCAGTGGGGCAATTTGCCAGTCGTCCGGCAGCGTCGCATCGAGGGCGGCCAGCGCGTACGAGATCCCGCCCCACTCCTGGACCGCCGGCTGCGCGGGATCGCGGCCGTAAATCGTGTCCCACACCATGGACCCGATGACGCCGAGTCGCTTCAGCGCAAACCCCAGTGCTTTTGGATGAACACGGCCCCTGCTCCGTAGACGCCGGCGGTGCCGGGAAGCGTCCCGGGCACGATCTTGCACGCCTCCCACGCCGGTTTGAACGCGCGTCGCTTCACCTCACTGCGCAACGGCTGGAACAGTTTGTCCCCCGCCTGCGTCACTCCGCCGCAGATCACGACGACTTCCGGATTGAAGATGTTGAGGAAGCTCGCCACCGCCGCTCCGAGCAGCGACGCCGTCTCGCGCACCACCTCCAGCGCCCATTCGTCGCCGTCGTTGGCCGCCTCGTACACAATCTGGGCGGTAAGCTTGGAGAGGTCGCCCTGCACGTACTGCGACAACGACGTCTCGACGCCTGACTCGATCCCCTCGACTGCACGCTCCGCGATCGCCGGCCCTGACGCGTACGCCTCGATGCAGCCGTAGTTGCCGCATTTACAGCGGCGTCCGTTGGCATCGATCGTGACGTGTCCAAACTCTCCCGCGACGTCGGTGACGCCGTGGTAGATCTGACCGTCGATGACGATGCCGCCGCCGATCCCCGTGCCAAGAGTA
>QHUJ01000196.1:0-2728 GCA_003221895.1 Gemmatimonadota bacterium
CGTACGAAGTGTTGAGTCAGCTCCGTCTGCGCAACGTGCGATTGATGCGACTTGCCGACGTCGAGACCGCCGAGCTGCTCCGCGTGAAGGGAGAGAGGTCGACAGCCGAGTACTGCTGGACCGTGACACCGTTCACCCCACGCTTTGTGTTCGAGGCCGATGCCACGGTTCGACGGGTGACCTATCTGGACGCAGATCTCTGGTTCCGAGGCGCCCCGGCTCCGATATTTCGAGAGTTCGAGCACTCCGGGAAGCAGGTGTTGATCACAGATCATGCCTACGCTCCCGAGCACGATCAGACGGCGACACACGGCCGCTACTGTGTGCAGTTCATCACCTTTACCCGAAACGGGGGCGAACCGGTGCGGCAGTGGTGGCAGGAGCGTTGCGTGGAATGGTGCTTCGCACGATCTGAGAATGGCAAGTTCGGCGATCAGAAGTATTTGGATGACTGGCCACAGCGCTTTGGCGATCAGGTCCACGTGCTGCGCCACGTGGAGTGGACGCGGGCCCCATGGAACGTCACGGAGTCTCCATACGAGAAGGCGTTGTTCTTTCACTTTCACGGCCTGAGGCTGTTGGCCCATGACAAAGTGAATCTCGGAGGTTACCCGTTGTCGCCCGAACTGATCGAGAATGTGTACGCGCCGTATTTAGCCTGTTTGGCTCGCGCGGTCGGTGCGCTCCGAAGCCTGGGATTCGAGCCACGCCTGCAGCAACACAATGGTCTGCTGTTGGCGCTGAAGCGCCTCCTGTTCGGCACGTTTGCGCGACGTAGGCGATTCGTCCTCAAGTCGCTGACGTTGTCCTAGCATGCGCCTTTTGATTAGCGGTGGCGCCGGCTTTATCGGGTCTGCGGTGATCCGGCACGTCATTCAGCACACGCCACATACCGTGGTGAACGTCGACAAGCTCACGTATGCCGGCAATCTCGAGTCCCTCAGCCCCGTGAGCGGCGATCAGCGGTACGCGTTGGAGCACGCCGATATTGCGGACCGCGCGCGCATAGATCGCGTCCTCGCGGAACATCAGCCCGATGTCATCATGCACTTGGCCGCCGAGTCCCACGTCGACCGCTCTATTGACAGTCCCGGTGACTTCATCCAGACCAACATCGTCGGGACGTATTCGCTGCTCGAAGCAGCGCGTGCCTACTGGCAGGCACTGCCGCCAAGTCGCCGGGTGACGTTTCGCTTTCATCACGTCAGCACCGACGAAGTGTACGGCGACCTCGGTCGCGGCACGAGCGCGCTGTTCACAGAGGACACGCCCTACGCGCCCAGCAGTCCGTACGCCGCGAGCAAGGCCGCGAGTGATCACCTGGTGCGCGCCTGGCAGCGTACGTTTGGTCTGCCGACGCTGATCACGAACTGCTCTAACAACTATGGACCCTATCAGTTCGCCGAAAAGCTGATCCCGCACACGATTCTCAGCGCGCTGTTCGGGAAACGGCTTGCCGTGTATGGCGACGGCCAACACGTTCGTGACTGGCTGTATGTGGAAGACCACGTGCGGGCACTGCTGAGCGTGCTCAGCGACGGCCAAGTGGGCCAGACGTACAACATTGGTGGTCACACAGAGCAGAAGAACCTCACTGTCGTCCAAACGATTTGCGATCTTCTCGAGGAGCTGGCGCCCGGGCGCCGGTCGCCGGAGCTGACGCACTACCGAGAGCTCATCACCTTCGTGCCCGACCGACCGGGCCATGACGAGCGGTACGCCACTGATGCCAGCAAGATCGAGCGTGCACTCGGGTGGCGCCCACGCGAGAGTTTCGCGTCGGGGCTTCGGAAGACCGTGCTCTGGTACTTGGATAACGAAGCGTGGTGGCAGCGCATACTCTCAGGCGCGTACCGCCTGACGCGCATCGGTCAGCTCAGCTCCGGACCGGAGACGAGCCGCGTATGAAAGGCATTATCCTGGCGGGTGGAAGAGGCACGCGCCTTTACCCCATCACCCTGGGGGTGTGCAAGCAATTGCTCCCGGTGTACGACAAACCGATGATCCACTATCCCCTTTCGGTGCTCATGCTGGCGGGTATTCGAGACATTCTCATCATTACCGCACCCCAAGATCAGCCAGCCTTTCAGAGAGTGCTCGGTGACGGGAGTCTATTTGGCGTCCACCTGAGCTATGCCGTGCAACCCCGACCAGAGGGGTTGGCTCAGGCATTCCTCATCGGTGAACAGTTCATCGGGAACGGTCCGGTGTGCTTGGTGCTCGGAGACAACATCTTCTACGGCGAGGGTTTCATTGCCTTGCTGCAGAAGCACGCAGCCATCACGCAGGGTGCGACGGTATTTGCCTACCAGGTGATCGATCCCCAGCGGTTTGGCGTGGTAGAGTTCGACGGCCATCATCGGGTGCTTTCCATCGCCGAGAAGCCTGCGAACCCCAAGAGCAAATGGGCGATCACCGGGCTGTATTTCTATGATCCTGAGGTGGTTGAGATTGCGTCGCGCGTCAAGCCATCCGCGCGCGGCGAGCTCGAGATTACGGCCGTCAACCAAGCCTATCTCGCGCGCGGTCTGCTGTCGGTCGAGCTGCTCGGTCGAGGGTTCGCTTGGCTGGATACGGGTACGTTCGAGAGCCTGTTGCAGGCAGCGCAGTATGTCGAAACCATCGAAAAGCGCCAGGGCTACAAGATCGCCTGCCTGGAGGAGATCGCCTGGCGGAATCAGTGGCTCACCACTTCCGATGTCGAGCGCGCGGCGGCAAAGCTGCAGCA
>QHUJ01000196.1:2749-3661 GCA_003221895.1 Gemmatimonadota bacterium
ATGACCATCATACTGGTTGACGATGGCAGTAGCGATGGCACGGCGCAGGCCGTCGCCGATCAGTTCCCAGGTGTGAGGGTTCTCGCCGGAGACGGTTCCTTGTATTGGGTGGGCGGGATGCGGAAGGCGATGGCGGTGGCGATAGCGGAGGCGTTCGACCTGTACCTCTGGTTGAATGACGATACGCGCCTTTTTTCGGAGAGCATCGCCCGATTGACTCACACGATGTCGCAGCTTCAGCAGTGTGACGATCGTCCTATCATCGTCGTTGGATCTACGCTGGATCCCAACACCGGCGAGGTCAGCTATGGTGGCTTCACCCGCGATGTTGGACCCATTGCGAATCGCCTGAGAAGAGTGGCGCCATCGGATCACGCGATCGAGTGCGACACAATGAATGGGAACTGTGTTCTGATCGCACTGTCCGTTGTTGAGAGACTCGGCAATCTCGATCATCGCTTTACCCACTCGATGGCCGATTTGGACTACGGCTTTCGCGCGAAGCGTGCGGGCTGCTTGGTGTCGCTCGCCCCTGGCTACGTCGGGCAGTGCGTCCAGAACTCAGGTGACGGCCTGTGGGAAGACAAGAAGCTCCCGACGATTGCTCGGTGGAAGAAGCTCCTGGGCCCAAAGGGACTGCCTCCGAGCGAGTGGCTGTGGTGCACGAAGCGGCATGGAGGACGGTTCTGGCCGCTGATCTGGATCAGTCCGTATCTGCGATTCTGGATGAAAGACTTCATCGCACGTCTGCCGGTGGCTCTCAGAAAGACTCACGACAAAGCCCGTGGCGCTGTCCGATGAAAGAGTCACTACTCGGCTACGAGGTCGATTCGGGATCCTTGGACGAAATTGTCATGGCCATCGTAGACAGCATTACAGCAGGCCGATCTCGGATGGTTTTGGCCTGTCTCA
>QHUJ01000196.1:3673-9341 GCA_003221895.1 Gemmatimonadota bacterium
GAGAGTCAGTGGCCCAGACGTCTTTGCGGCGATGCATGAGCGTCTGAATCGCCTTGGCGGGGTGCGGGTGTTCTTTCTGGGCGGGACTCACGAGGCACTCGTCCGCATTCGTCGGCGGATGGAACGCGAGTCACCCAGGATACAAGTGGTGGGCACCTGCTCGCCCCCCTTCAAGCGCCGCTACTCGGCGGAAGACAATGTACAGATGACCGACGCCGTGAACGCTTCGAGAGCAGATGTGTTGTGGGTCGGACTGAGCGCCCCAAAACAGGAGAAATGGATCCAAGAGAACCGGAACAGACTGAACGTGCGCTTTATCGGGGCCGTAGGGGCAGCGTTCGATTTCTACGCGGGTACGGTCAAGCCATCGCCGTCATTCTTCCGCGACCATGGGTTGGACTGGCTCCCTCGTCTCCTGCAGGAGCCGCGGCGCCTTTGGCGAAGAATGTTCATCTCGGCACCGATCTTCGTATGGCATGTGCTGAAAGCGCGCATCGGAAATGCCGGCTAAGTTCTGCTGGCCTTCTTCCCTCTGGGGGGGCGTGGCCCTGTTGCGGCCAGTGCCTGGGCCCCGTCGCCCCGGTCGCGGGCCATCCGCACTTGGGACTCGATCCACGGATAGGTCTTGCCGATCCCCTCCCGCAATGACACGCGAGGTTGCCAACCGGTAGAGTAGATCTTGGCGTTACTGAAGTTCCGGGACTGGACGCCCACCGGCCCCGGGACATACCGGGCGCCGATCCTCTTGCCCGCAGCCTCGGCCACGGCGTCAACCAGTTGCTGCACGGATACGTATTCGGGCGTTCCGATGTTCGTGGGGCCTTCCACACTCGAGTCCATGAGCCTCCGGATGCCGTCGACCATATCGTCTACGTATGTGTACGAACGGATCGCAGAGCCGTCGCCCCAGACCTCAATCGTGCCATCATCAGCCTCCGCCACTTTGCGGCAGATGGCCGCCGGTGCCTTCTCCCGGCCACCCGTCCATGTCCCCTCCGGCCCGTAGCAGTTTTGGAAGCGCGCAATCCGGACTGCAATGTTGTACCGCCTTCCGTACGCCAGGGCCATTCGCTCTGCGTACAACTTTTCCCATCCATACTCGTTGTCGGGCAAAGCAGGGTACGCCTGTTCTTCCGTGAGTTCCGGCTCGCCTGGCGCCATATCGCGGTAGATGCAAACTGATGACGAAAAGAAGTACCGCTTGGCACCGAGCGTGGCAGCGGCGTCGATCATGTTGTTGTTGACCAGAGCACTGTTGTGCATGATCTCGCACTCTGCCGAGTGAATGAACCCCATTCCTCCCATGTCGGCGGCGAGTTGATAAACCGCATCAAAGTCAGTCGCCGAACCGTTTTTCATTAGCAGGGCCTGCCTGCATTGTGCGGCGTCACGCAGGTCGAGCAGGAGGAATTCGTCGGCGCTGGACGGCGAGAACTCGGGTGCCTTGATGTCGACGCCGCGGACCCAGTAACCATCGGCCTTCAGACGCTTTACGAGATGCCCCGCGATGAACCCGCCGGCGCCGCATACCAGTGCGCGCTTCATGAGTCGCCCCTCTTGTCAAATTCGTCACACTTGGTGAACTGGGAGGTGCCCCGCGATGTATTTGGCGAAGGCGACTTAAAATGGACCGCGAGCCTTCATGGTGCAAGGGCAGCAGGCAACTACCGCTCGGAGCGGCAATGGGGTGCAGAACCCGTCGGGTTCCGCTCACCACCGCGCGCGCAGGGCCCCGGCTCGCAGTGCTCTTGGTCGCCGACTCGCCGCGCAGGAGCCGTAACCGGCCGCGCGAAACGATGACGCCCGGGCTTGGCCGTGGCTGGCCTACCCGCGTGATCGCCGGTATCTTTTCCCGCCATTCCCCGCTCTCCCTTCGCCCTTGAGGAGTCTTGAGCGAGCCGCTGGCAACGCCTGATTCACTCGAAGCGGTCCGCAGTCCGGTCGCGCGAGTGGTGGAGCCGGCTCGGGGCCTGCCGCTCGTGCGCGCGCAGGCCACCATGGGGTTGCAGCGACGCGCGGCCCCCACACTACGCCGTCACCTTGCGCATGCCGCGGCCCGCTTTGCCGTCCTGCTTCTTGCCGACCTCGCCGCGTTCGCCATCCTCCGTGAGCTGTACCGCTCGGTAGGAGAAGGGAAGCTGCTCGGCGGCTGGATGGGCGCCGTCGTGCAAGAGCTCCTCCCACCAGGATACCTCGACGGTTGGCAGTATGCGATTGCGCTGATCGTCGCCCTCTTCGTTACAGGAAATTACGGCGCCGGCGACCGGCGCCGCGATCACGGCCGCCTGTTTCTGGGTTGCGTCCTGGCCACGGCGTTACCGCTCTGGGCGCCGTTGTGGGAACGCGGCGTCGCCCTCGTCGCCACGCAGTTCGCCGTCACCACGATCGTCGTTTGGCTCGGTCTGGTCGCCATGCGCTTTGGCATTGAGGTCCTCGACGCGCGCGTAGTGCGCCGGACCCCGAGTTCCTCGCGTACCATTCTCATCGGCACGGTCCGGGAATGCGCTGACCTGGCCAGCCGTCCCGTCTTCGCTGGCCGCGGCGAGCACGTGGCCCTCGGCTTCGTGGACACCGCGCCCACACCGAATCACAAGGCACTTGGTGGCCTGAGCGCCCTCCCCGCGGTCATTCAGCTCCACCGCGTCGACAGCGTCGTGATCTGTGGCCACCTGACAAGCGCGGAGTTGGCGGACGTCGTGGACGACTCCATCACCGCCGGCTGCCATCTCTTCTCCGTCCCGCAGACCTTCGAAGTCGCCGGCGTCCAACCCGGCATCGTCTGGAAGCGCGGCCAGCCGCTTGTTGCGCTGACGGCGCAAACGCTCAAGGCGCAGCAGTTCGCCATCAAACGCGTCGTGGACGTCGCGGGCGCGCTCAAGTTTCGCACGATGATGGAGGGCGCTGAGGAGATGAAGCCGCTGGTCGCGCACCTCAATCACAGCGGCGACCCGCGCCTCTTCAAGATCCCGAACGATCCGCGCATCTCCCGCGTGGGCGGATGGATGCGCCGCTGGAGCCTGGACGAGCTGCCGCAACTGTGGAACGTGCTGAAGGGCGAAATGTCACTCGTGGGACCGCGACCGTTCCCCGAGAGCGACTTCATGGATTATCAGGTACACCACTTTGCCCGCCTCGGCGCAAAACCGGGGATCACAGGCCTCTGGCAAGTGAGCGGCCGCTCGGACATCGCCGATTTCGACGAGGTGGTGGATCTGGATGTGCGATACGTCCGTGAGTGGTCGCTGCTTCTCGATGTGAGGATTCTGCTGCAAACAATTCCCGCCGTCATTCGACGCCGCGGCGCAGCGTAAAGCGCGTAGCGCTGCCGGGCGGCCGCAGTCGTGAAGATCGCGATCGATGCCCACTTCGTCGGCGTGCGGCACGGTGGGAACGAGGTGCATTTCGAGAATCTCATCCGGCATCTCGCCCGCATGGCAAGCGGCGGGGACGAGTACTTCGTTTTTACCTACCAATGCGCGGCCCGATCTCGCCTCGACGAGCAGCGCCTCACGTTCATCCCGTTGCGGAGCCGCTCGGTCCTCTGGCAACGTGCCGTTGAGATTCCGCGCCACACGCACCGCCTCGATGTCGATCTATTACACGTCCCGTTTAACTACCTCCCCGCCCATCGCTGCAGGAAGGTGGTGACGATTCACGACCTGGGCTTTCTCCGCTTCCCCGAGACATACGCGGCGCTCGAGCGAGCGCGCATGGCGTGGCTCACTCGCTTCGCCGCCCGACATGCCGACCATGTCTTCACCGGGTCGCATGCGGCGAAAGCCGAGATCATGGCCGAGTATCACATCGACGAGAGCCGGGTAAGCGTCACTCCCAGTGCCGCGGATCAGGCTTCGTTTCGGCCGCTGGCACCGGACGAGATCACGTCCTTCCGAAAACGACGTGGGCTCCCGTTTCCCTACATTCTCTTCGTCGGCACGATCCAACCGCGCAAGAACGTCGTGGCGCTCCTCCGCGCGTTCCATCGCCTGAGGTCGCGGCGTTACGAGCATCGTCTCGTGCTCGTGGGGCGGCGGGGCTGGCGGGCTGATGCCGTGTTCCAGTTCATCACCGAGCATGGACTGAGTGATGTGGTCCATCACTTCGACGATGTTGATGTTGCCGAGCTTCCACGCTTTTACAATGCTGCGACGCTGTTCGCCTATCCGTCATTGTACGAGGGTTTCGGCATGCCGATCCTCGAAGCGATGAGCTGCGGTTGTCCGGTGGTCAGCGCGAACACGTCATCGCTACCGGAGGTGTACGGGGATGCGGCACTGACATTCGATCCGCATGACGCCGGGGCTCTCGCGGAACGCATGATTGAGGTCGTGGAGGACGGCGAACTGCGAGCGCAGCTGCAGCGCCGCGGATTCGTGAACTGCTCGCGGTTCTCGTGGGCCCGCACCGCGGACGTCGTCCACACCGTCTATCACACGCTGTGAAACGCGTCGCACTATACTACCCCTGGATCTACGTCCGGTCTGGCGTTGAACGCGTCATCCTTGAAATCGTGCAGCGCAGTCGCCATCGCTACACGGTCTTTACACACCACCTAGATCAAGCCCAGACATACCCGGAATTTCGTGACCTTCCCGACGTCGTTGTGCTCGGTCATATCCCCGTCGAGCGATCCTTTCGCGCCGTCTTACGCGCGGCGCGCACCATCGCGGCGCAAAAACTCGATCTCCAAGGCTACGACGCGCTGCTCGTCTCGTCGGAGGGACTCGGCGACCTGATCACGTTTCGCAATCACGACCAGCTTGTGTTCTGCTTCTGTCATACGCCGGCACGACCCCTATACGACCCGGTGTACCGGGATACCTGGCTCGCAGCGCATCCGTCCGCTCGTATCCCCCTCGCGATGTTTTCGCTCGCGTATCGCGCGGTCACCCGGCGGGCGTGGCGCTACTACCAGCGGGTGTTCGCGAATTCCCGTGAGGTCGCTGGGCGCATTGCGCGAGGCCGCTTGTGCCCGAGCGAGCGCGTGGAGATTCTGCACCCGGGCGTCGATGTCGAGCGCATCCGTCCGAGCTTTCGCTACGAGTCGTATTTCCTGTGCGCTGGCCGAATCAAATGGACCAAGAACGTCGGGTTGGCAATCGAGGCGTTCCGCGAGTTTCAGCGGAGTCACGTGGATCGTCCGGGTTGGAGGCTTGTGATCGCCGGTGGGCTGGACGCAGGCAGCCGCGAGTACTTCGCCGAGCTCGAGCGGCGCTCCCGCGAAGCCCCAGGGATCACGTTTCAGCTCGATCCTACGACAGAGGAGCTGGATCGCCTCTACGATGGCGCCACCGCGCTCTTGTTCCCGTCACTCAACGAGGACTGGGGCATCGTCCCCCTCGAAGCGATGGCGTTCGGCAAACCGGTCCTCGCTGTGAATCGCGGCGGACCGACGGAGAGCGTGGTGGATGGCGAGACAGGCTTTCTGCTCGAGCCGACCGCGGTGGCCTTCGCGGGGCGGATGCGCTGGCTCGCCGATCGGCCGGAGGAGGTGCGGCGCCTCGGTGAGGCGGCTTCTCGGCGAGCGCGACAGTACTCGTGGACTGCGTTCGTGGAAAGGCTGGACGACTACATCGACTCCGGACGCTGACGCGGGCCGGCGATGCTCACGGGGCAGGGTATGGAGTCCTGACCGCACGCCGGCTGCCTAGGCAACTACCCAATCTCC
>QHUJ01000111.1 GCA_003221895.1 Gemmatimonadota bacterium
GCGAGGAAGCTGAGGGGGTGGTCGTGGCGTCTCGCGGTGCTGGGCCAGCATCCGCTCGGCAAAATCGACGCGCTCGGCCAGATCATTGAACTGCTGGCGCAGCGCGTCGAACTGCTCTTCCATCTCGTTGAGCCGCTGCTCGGCGCGGCCGGTCAGCTCCCGGCGGGACCAGGGCGATTCTTCGACGCCCCACTGTCGCAGCGGGAGCTCAGCGGAGTCGCGGAATTCGCCGGCCAGGAGGAGCACAACATCGTACAGCCACCACATCCCGATGCCGCCCATCGTGAGGATCATGGCGATCGCGGTCTTGGGTTTGTCGACGTAAAAGCGATGCAGCCCGAAAAACCCGCCTACGACGCACAACCCCAGGGCGACGGCGCGGGAGCGCTTGGATACTTGCGGCTCGGGGGAGGCGGGGAGGTCGTCCTCTTCATGGCGGTACGCATCGGGCAGCGTCATGACTCCGATACTATCGATCGCCTTCCGGCGCAGCAAGCAAGTGACGCAACGCGGCCTCCAACGTGTCGTAACGAAATCGAAAACCAGACTCGAGCAGCCGCGATGGCAGGACCCGCTGGCCACTCTGCAACATCGCGGCGCCGTCCGCGCCGAACGCCATGCGCAGCGCGAACGCTGGGACCGTTACAACGGCGGGACGACCCAGGACCTTGCCCAGAGTCTTCGCGAATTCGCGATTCGTGACCGGCGTAGGCGCGGTGATGTTCACCGGCCCTGCGAGATCCGCCCTCGCAAGGACGTGCAGGATGGCATTGATCACGTCGTCGAGCGCGATCCAGCTGAGATACTGGTTGCCGCTTCCCACCGGGCCGCCCAGCCCGACCCGAAATGCGGGAAGCATCTTCGCGAGCGCACCGGACTTCGGCGACAGGACAACACCGAAGCGCAGGTTCGGCACTCGAATGCCTGCCTTGTTCGAAGATGCTGTCGCGGCCTCCCAGTCCCGGGCGACGTGGGCCAGGAAATCGCCTCCCGGCGTACTCCCTTCAGCGACGGCCTCCCCGCCCCGATCGCCGTAATAGCCGATCGCCGATGCAGCGAGCAGCACGCTGGGACGCCGTGTGAGGCCGGCAAGCGTGTCGCTGATAAGCCGTGTGCCGTTGACCCGGCTGTCTCTGATGCGCTGCTTCTTGGCCGGTGACCAGCGCCCGAACACGTTTTCACCAGCGAGGTGGATGACGACGTCGGTGCCCTCGAGCCCGGCGCGGTCGATCTCGCCCGCTTCCGGATCCCAGGGAAGTGCGCGTTCGCCCGGCGCCACACGGCGCCGTACCAGTGGCACCACATTGTGTCCCTGCCCCACCAGCCGCGGCACCAGCGCCGAGCCAATCAGGCCCGTCGAGCCGCTCACCACGATTTTCATTCGGGAAGAATCGCTTCGGCCTCGATTTCAACCAGCATGGTTGGATCGACCAGACCCGCCACCGCCACCAGCGTGGCCGCGGGCCGAATGTCGCCAAAGATCTCGCCGTGCGCGCGAGCGACGGCCTGCCAATGCGCGATGTCGGTGACGTACATGCGCGTTCTGACCACATCGGCAAAATGGGCGCCCGCCTGCTCGAGCGCCCGACCAATATTCCGCAAAGCCTGTACCGCCTGCGCGTAAGGATCGCCCGCCCCGATGACCTCGCCGGACGCGTCGGTCGCGGTCGTCCCAGACACATGCACGACCTGACCTACTCGAACCGCTCGCGAATAGCCGACAACGGGCTCCCAGGGAGCACCACTCGAGATGTTCTGCCGCTTCATCTCTCCTCGAAGCCGGGGGCCGACGGGAGCGGGGGGGCGACATTCCAGGTCACATGCGACGGCGCGCCTGTCGACTTGGCTTCGGCGATACGCTCATCGGTCGCACGAACGATGTCCTCTATCGCTCGCGGCGGGTTGAGGAACGTCACCCCACCAATACTCGGGGTGGCCATTTTGCCATCGTGTGTCCGCAGCTCGGCCATCCCGGCCCGCAGCTTTTCGAGGACGATCCGGGCGGACGCGGCCGTGGTCTCAGGCAGGAGCGCGATGAACTCGTCCCGCCCCAATCGCGCGACGACGTCGGTCGCGCGGAGGGCCGCGCGCAGAGCGGCCGCCGCCGACCGAACCAGGTCGTCCCCCACGCGCGAGCCGAGGTCCACCACGGCGACACTAAAGGGATGTTGGTAACGCCGGGCCCGCTCGATTTCGGCTCCCGCGGCTTCATGGAAGGCCCGTGCGTTTCGGACCCCGGTGAGATCGTCAATCCGGGCGAGGCGGCGCTCGCGCGCCAGGGAGCGCCGGAGCGCCATGATGGCCCACGTAAGCGCCCCGATAGCAGCCAGGGCCAGCACAATGATCGGCACGCAATTCCGGAGCATTGGTCCCTAGTCCCTTAGCCCTGGTTTCGCTGGAAACCTACAAACGAGTACAGCTTGCGACAGGCCCCTACCGGGAGGCCGATTGCCGGTGCAATCTCCGGGTTCAATCACACGGAAGCGCCCTATGAGCGAAAAACAGCAGTTCCAGAACGCGTGGGACAAGGAGTCTGCGACCACGCTCAAATTGTTGAAGGCGTTCCCTCAAGACAAAACCGATCTCAAGCCGCACCCGACTTCGCGGAGCGCCAAAGATCTCGCTTGGACCTTCGTATTCGAGGGTGTCGCGGGCTCACAGGCCGTACAGGGCGAGATGAAACTTCCCGCGCCCAACATGCCCGCCATGCCGTCGACCTGGCAGGGGATGATCAGCGAGGTCGAAAAAGCTCTCAAAGTGATGAGCGACAAGGTCCGCAAGGTCGATGACGCTCAGCTGAATACGACCGTGAAGTTCGTCACCGGTCCCAAACAGATGAGCGACCTGCGGCGGATGGACGTGCTGTGGTTCCTGCTGAACGACCAGATCCACCACCGCGGACAGTTCTCAGTGTATCTGCGGATGGCCGGCGCAAAGGTGCCGTCTATCTATGGGCCTTCAGCCGACGAGAGGTGGAACTGAAGCACTTTAAGCGCAGAAAACGGATAGATACCGGCGGCACGGGTCACTATGATCAGGGCGTGACCAGTGCCGCTGCTGTTTTCGACCTTCCCACGATCAGCGCCGACGAGCGCTGGCGCGCGGTGCTGGCGCACGACCGGCGCTACGATGGCGCGTTCGTGTACGCGGTGCGCTCGACGGGCATCTATTGCCGCCCTTCGTGCGCCAGCCGCCGGCCACGTCGCACCCAGGTGACCTTCTACGCGATCCCGGAAGTTGCCGAGCGCGCGGGGTACCGAGCGTGCCGCCGCTGTCACCCGGCCGACACCAACGGGGCCGACCCGGCCGTAGCGCTGGTGCGTGAAGCATGCCGGGCACTCGATGCCGGCCGCACGCCGGCGATGGCTCCGGATCGTCTCGCGCGCGTGTTCAAGCGCATCATCGGCATCACACCGAAGCAGTACGCCGCCGCACGCCGCGTCGCCCGGTTCAAACAGGAATTGAAACGGAGGAAGCACGTGAGTCCCGCACTGTACGAAGCCGGTTACAGCTCGTCGAGTCGAGTCTATGAGCACGCCCACGAGCAGCTGGGCATGACCCCGGCGACGTATGCGCGGGGCGGCGCCGGCCTGGGCATCGCCTACGTCACGGTGCCGACCTCCCTCGGGCGGCTGCTGGTTGCGGCCACCGAGCGCGGCGTGTGTCGTGTCGCGCTCGGCGACAGCGCCGCGCCGCTCGAGGCCGATCTGCTCGGCGAGTTTCCCACAGCGCGGGTGGTGCAGGACAAGAGCGGCAAGCTGCACGGCTGGGTCACGTCGATTCTCGCTTATTTAGACGGTCGCGAGCCGGATCTAGACCTGCCGCTCGATATTCGGGCGACGGCGTTTCAGCGGAGGGTGTGGCAGGAGCTCCAGCGCATCCCGTTCGGCAAGACGCGCTCCTACGCAGAGGTGGCGCGGCGAATCGGCAAACCGACAGCGACGCGAGCAGTCGCGCGGGCGTGCGCAACGAATCCCCTGGCGCTAGTGATCCCCTGTCACCGCGTCGTGCGAGAGAATGGAGACCTGGGCGGCTACCGGTGGGGGCTCGATCGGAAGAAGGCCCTGCTGGAAAAGGAAGGAGACGCTCAGGTCTCCTTCCCACCCAAAGCCTCGTAAACCCGCCCGCGGTCGTACTGCGATCCAATCGTCTGCGCATCCTCTCGGATCGCGTCGCGCGGCCTCCCGGAGCCCGTAGATCATTGGGGAGAGACCTGTCAAGCAGGCCGGGGAGCCCCGAATCCTGAGGCGTTCCGCACCTGTCGCGCCTGCCACAGGTGACGCCGATCGTGGGCCAGGATGAACTCGAAGTACGCACCTAACGGCAAGCGTATCAGCCGGTTGACCGGAGAGATCGTCCTGATGCGCGGCAGGTCCAGGCCATCCGACTGGTGCACCCGCTCGGCCAGCTGATCCCGAACGCGCGCGAACTCCGGGACTACATCCGCGAGACGGTGGGTCGTGCCCGCGGATTTCTTGAGCGGCGTCTTCATCCGCCACTTGGGCGGCGGCTCCATCTGGCTGATCATCAACCGCGAAAACCAGCCGTAGCGAAACGGGCCCGCCGACATTTTCCCCGCGGCACGGCCGGCGGCGATCGCGCGATCGAACGCGGGCAGGACCAGCGTGTCCCCCACATTCAAATGGTTGAGGCACTGCGCGATCGACCACCGCCCTTCCCCGGGCTGCCAGTTGAATTGCGCATCGCTCAAGCCCGCCGCGATTGTCGCGCCTGCTTGCTTGGTGGCTTCGATTTGATCGAGCAGCGACTGCGTCGCGGCATTCATAGCGTCTCCCCTTCGCTCGCCTTGCCGGGTCGCCCGCCGAGGGTCACGTTTTCGTGACACCCGGAGGCCCTATGACCGCCCTTGCTGTCCCGCTGGTCCTGCTGTCGCTGCTCGCACAGACGCCCGCTCCGAAACCAGTCCCGCGCGAGCTGGTGGCGCGCGCAGTCACCGCGATGGGTGGTGAATCCGCGGTCCGCGGAATTCGCAACTACACGATCACATTCTACTCCGTCACGTTCGGGCTCGGCCAGGAGGAAACACCACAGTCGCCGGCCCGCGCCACCGTCACCATCGGCACCCAGACGACCGACTTTGCCAACAGTCGCCAGCTCGCCGTCACCGAGGTACGCAACCCGGCGGGCGCTGTCAACAAGCAGCGGCGCATCACCGCCGCTCGAATCGGTATGCTGGAGACGAACGGTGCCCAGGCCCCCGACGGCCCGGGTGCCGTCGCCAACGTGGAGCGACTCTGGCGTCGTTCTCTCGAGCGCCTGCTGATCGCCGCCCTCGACAATCCCGCCACGCTGCGCGGCCTTCCCGTGCGTTCCTGGCGCGGGGAGGGCGTGGATGGCGTGCACTACGTGAACGGTCTTGATACGCTGGATGTGTACTTCGACCGCCGCTCCGGACTGCCCGTCCTCACGGAAGCGATCACCGACGACCCCATTCTCGGCGACCGGCGCACAGTCACCGCGTTCACGCGCTGGCAGGAGGCCGACGGGATTGTCTACGCCCGCCAGTTCGACATCGAGGTGAATGGTCGCCTGCAGACCAATACCGTCCTCACCGGTCTGACGGTGAATCGCGCCGTCGATGATTCCCTGTTCGTCATCCCCGACAGCATCAAAGCGAAAGCCCAGCCGAGCGATCCCACGCCGCCGCCGATCGTGGTGAACCTCGTGCAGCTGGCGCCCAACGTGTGGCGCGCCGAAGGGGGAACGCATCATTCGCTGATCGTGGATCAGGGTACCCGGCTGGTCGTGGCCGAGGCGCCATTGAGTGCGCAACGCATGGAGGCGCTGTTCGACACGCTGCGGTCGCGATTCCCCGGTAAGCCGGTGGGTCTCGTGATCAATACCCATCATCACTGGGATCATGCCGGTGGGCTGAGAACGGTGCTCGCGGCCGAAGTCCCGATCGTGACGCACGCCCGCAACGTCAGCTTCGTGCGCTCGATCGGAACGGCGCGCAAGACCGTACGCCCCGATGCGCTGTCAAAGTCCGGTCACCCGTCCCGGAGCACGATTACGACCGTCGAGGACAGCCTCGTCGTGGGCTCGGGGCCAACGCGCGTGGTCGCCTACCGGCTGCCTTCCGCGCACGCCGAGGGGTTGCTCGCGATCTATGTGCCGGAGTCGATGATCCTGTTCCAGAGCGACGTTGTGAATGCCGCCCCGAACCCGCCGGCCGCGGGCAGCGCCGAGCTGATCAAGTTCGTGAAGGCGCGCGGGATCGTGGTGGAGCGCGTGGCTGGTGGGCACGGTGTGGTGCTTCCGTGGGCGGACGTGGAGCGCGCCGCGACGCCTCCGGCGTCCGCGCCGTGAGGTAGGACGCGCGGCGAACGCTCCTCCCGCAGGGGACGTTTCACCGACACTCCCGCGGCTTTAGGCCGCTGCGTCGCGGATCACATCCGGCAGCCGTGCTCGCCAGTATTGTCGAGCGATGCTGCGACGGATTCGCTGGGCCCTCCTCACGCTCGCGCTTCTGCCGGCCGCCGCTGGAGCGCAGGAGGTTTCTTATACCCTCGTCGTGCACACGTCGAATCCGGTCAAGAGCCTTACGAGGGACCAGGTCTCGAGGATTTTCCTGCGCAAAGCCACTCTCTGGGGCAACAGCAAGCCGGTACTGCCGGTCGATCAGGCGCCCGATGCGGCGGTGCGACGCACGTTCACCAAGCGCATTCATCAGCGCACCATCGCCTCCGTGCAGACGTGGTGGCAGCAGCAAACATTCGCCGGTATCGGCGTTGCCCCGCCGGAGCGCGGGTCCGATGTCGGCGTCCTGGACTACGTCCGGAAGTATCCGGGCGCGATCGGCTACGTGCGCGCCGGCGTGGCGCTCGGCGCGGGCGTAAAAGCGATCGACGTCACCCCGTAATATCCAGGCGGTCGATGTACGAAGCGCTTCGTATTGACAGGTACGAAGCGCTTCGTATATTGGCGCCATGGCCAACCGCCCCGCGATTCGTCCCACCAACGCCGAGTTGGCGATTCTCGGCGTGCTCTGGAGCAACGGCGCCAGCACCGTGCGCGAAGTGCATGACGCGCTCAAGGAGGCCCGCGATGAGGCAGTCGGGTACACGACCATTCTCAAGCTGCTCCAGATCATGACGGAAAAGAAACTCGTCAAACGAGATACACGGGCGCGCACGCATGTCTACGCCGCCGCGGTTTCCGAGGCAACCACCCGCGGCCATTTGCTGTCTGATCTGGTAGACCGGGCGTTCGGAGGGTCGTCCCTGGCGCTCGTGCTTCAGGCACTGTCCAGTGCTCGAGCCACTCCCGCCGAGCTCGAGCAGATCCGACGCCTACTCGATGAGAGGAAAGCACCTCGATGAACGCGACACGCGCGCTGGGCTGGGCTCTCATTCATTTCCTCTGGCAGGGCGCGGCGCTGGCTGTCCTGCTGGGCGTGGTCCTCGCGATCACGCGTTCGACCGCCGCCCGCACGCGTTACGCGTTGTCTACGGTGACCCTCGTGGCGATGCTCGTGTCGCCCATCGTCACCGTCGCGCGGTTGTATCAGCCGGCAGCCGTCGCAACGATTCCCAGTATCCAGCCCCCGTCAGTGAGTGATGCGGTCCCGGTCGGGCAGCCGGCCCCGCACCGCGCCGCCCCTGCCCCGAGCGTAGGCGTTGTAATCACCAACGCCGCGACTCAGCCCGGCGGTCCAGAGGTTGTGGAGCTCAGCGCCTGGCTCGAGCCCGCGTTGCCCTGGCTCGTCGTCGCATGGATCGGCGGCGTTCTCCTACTCTCCGTGCGGCTCGCGCACGGATGGATCGCCGCCCGCCGCCTGCGGACAAACGGAACGCGCAGTGTCCCGGTCGCGCTCCAGGGCGTACTCGTACGGCTCGTCGCGCGGCTGCGCGTGAACCGGCCCGTTCGTCTCCTGGAGTCCCTGCTCGTCGAGGTCCCTGCGGTCATCGGTTGGCTGCGTCCCGTCATCCTCGTTCCGACGAGTGCCCTCACGGGACTCACCCCGCAGCAGCTCGAGGTTCTGCTCGCGCACGAGCTCGCTCACGTGCGGCGGCACGACTACCTCGTGAATGTCATTCAATGCGTCATCGAGACTCTGCTCTTCTACCATCCCGCGGTGTGGTGGGTATCGCGCCGCGTTCGCGACGAGCGGGAGCACTGCTGCGACGACCTCGCCGTTCAGGTGTGCGGCGATCCGGAGCTGTACGTCTCGGCGCTCGTCGGCATGGAACGGATTCGCTCCGCCGCGCCGCGCTTGGCGCTCGCTGCGACTGGGGGAGGGGGATCCCTGCTCCACCGCGTGCGACGCCTCATTCTCCCCACGACTGCGCACCGAGAGTTCTTCCCTCGTTGGGCCGCCGGCTTCGCCGGCGTGGCCGCGGTGACGATCGGACTGCTGGCAAGCGGCGGCGGTCGCGTTGCTGGACAACCCACGGAAGTCCTCCGGGCCGACACCACGCGGATGACGCCGGATACCGTGCTCCGGCATCCCGATCCCTCTCAGCCATTGGCGCAACGCTGGGACTGGGCCGGCACGCAGGCGCGGCAGCTCAACAAGCGCAGCTACTGGATCGGCTACACGATTTCCCCGCCGTCGTGGCTCGAGCACTCGATGTACGTGGATCGCGGGATGGAAGTGAAGCGACAGGGCGTCTCGATGAGCGGCCGGCTGTTCGGTGACTTTCAGGGCCTCATGTTCCGCGGTGTGCGCCTCGCGCCACTCGCTGGCACGAACGATTCCGACGACATCGCGATTCTGTTCGGGTTCTCAACGGATCCGAGCGGCAAGGCCGTCGTGTCTCACGTCCGCATCGCGAGCTTCTATCTGCCGATGGACTTCCGCGGCAAGACGCTCTTTTGGCTGGGTGGCGCGAGCGACGCCCAGAGCCTTCCGGTCATCGAGGGACTCTTCGCGGCGACGCAATCCGAGCTGCGCGAAGAACTCGTGTCGGCGCTCGGCATCCACGGCTCGAGCGACGCCGTCGTCCCGATACTGCAGCGAATTCTCACCGGTCGAGACCGGACCGACGTGCGCGCGCAGGCAGCCGAATGGCTCGGATTCCATCCGACCCGCGCTGCCGTCATTGCGCTCAGCGCCGCAGCGCGCAAGGACGCCACCGGAGACGTGCGTCGGGAAGCGGCTGAGGGACTCGGCGAGAACACGCTGCCCGCCGCCACTGATTCGGTGATTGCGATCGCCAAAACCGGCCCCGATGCCGATACGCGGCGCGAGGCCGTCGAAGGTCTGGGACAGAAGGACAGCGAGGTCGCGCTCGCGGCCCTCATCTCAATCGCACGAACCGACCCAAGTGAAGACGTACAGCGTCAAGCGGTCGAGACGCTCGGCGAGATGCCGAACGGTCGAGGGTTGAACGCGGTGCGCGACATCGTGCGGACTCATCCCCGGCCCGATGTGCGACGCGAGGCCGTCGAAACGCTCGGTGAGAAGCTGCCGCCCGCCGAAGCCGTGACGGTGCTGAAGAGCATCGCGACCGGCGATCCCAACTCGGACGTGCGGCGTGCGGCCGTCGAAACGCTGGGCGAACACGCCCCCACGGCCGAGACGGCGCGGTTTCTGTCCGACCTGGCCAACAACGATCGCAACGAGGACGTCCAGCGCGAGGCCGTCGAGACGCTGGGCGAGCTGGGCGACCTCGGGATGCCGGCCATATTCGAGATGGCCCGAACTCATCCATCATCGGACATCCGTCGGGATGCGGTCGAGACCATCGGCGACAAGGCGCCTCCCTCGCAGGCACTCGATCTGCTCGCGCGGATCGCGCGCACCGACCGCGATCCCGACGTGCAGCGCGAAGCGGTGGAGACACTCGGCCAGCTGCAGGACGATCGCGCGTACAATCTGCTGGTGGAGTTCGCGCGAACGCATCCCGTCAGCGACGTGCGCCGCGAGGCCATCGAGACCCTTGGCGAGAGCGGCCGGACCGACAGTGTGATTGCCATTCTCGATGACGTCGCGCGCAATGCCAGCGATCCGGACGTGGCGCGGAAGGCGGTGGAAACGCTGGGCGATCTGCATGACCACCGCGCGCTCGCATTGGTCGGCAGGATCGCGCGCAGTCAGGTGAACGTGGATGTGCGGCGCGCGGCGATCGAGACCTATGGCGAATCAGCGCCGAGCGATTCGGCGATCGCGTTGTTCAGGTTGATCCTGGGCGGCAATCCGCCGGAGGATGTCTACAACGAGGTGCTCGAGACCCTCGAAGAGCTGGATGGTGGCGCGGGCATTCCGACGCTCATCGACGTGGCCCGCTCACATCCCAACCATGAGATCCGGGCCGCCGCCCTCCGCCGGCTGGCGGAGAGCGACGACCCAAGAGCTCAAAAGGTGTTTGACACGGTGCGACAGCCCTAGCGCTGGCGCGCTTCCCCGCCGCTGCTCGCGGCGGCTTCACTGCCGAGACGATGCTGCTGATACCAGCTCATCATGTAGAGCTGTGTTCTAAGGAAGTTCGATGGCTTGGAGCCAGTCCCGTGATACTCGCCGTTGAAGCGCAGCATCACCACGGGGACCTTCCGCATCTTCAGCGCCGAGTAGTACTCCTCGGTCTGCGGAATCGGCGTGCGCAGATCGAGCTCCCCCGTCATCAGCAGCGTTGGCGTCTTGACGTTGCCGACGTATGCCAGCGACGACTGCTTGATCCACTGCTCGGGCTTCTCCCAGAAGGGCGCGTCAAAGAAGCCGTAAGTGAAGAGCGGTATGTCGGTTTGCCCCGCCATGCTCATCCAGTCGATCACGGGACACCGCACCGCGGCCGCCGCGAAGCGCGTGGTATGCCCGATGACCCAGCTCGACAGCACGCCACCGCCCGAGCATCCACCCACATACATCCGCTGTGGATCGATGTAACCGCGGTTGACCACCGTGTCGACACCCGCCATCAAGTCGTCGTAATCGACACTCGGATACGCGCGTTCGATGGCATTCCCGAACGTGCTCCCGTAGCCGGTGCTGCCGCGTGGATTGGTGTATAGCACCACGTACCCGTTGGCCGCGAAATTCTGCAGCTGATAGCTGAAGGCACCATTGTACATGCCGTGCGGCCCGCCGTGGATCTCCATGATCAGCGGGTATTTCTTCGACGGATCGAAGCCGGGCGGCTTGATGATCCACCCCTCGACCTTCGTCCCGCCGGTCGACGTGTACCACAGCTCCTCGACCTTTCCGAGCTTGATGCGGTCGAGAACGTCGGCGTTGACGCTCGTGAGCCGCGAGATGGGTTGCGGCTTCTTGAGATTGATGCGCACGACATCAGGCGGATCATCGGCATCGGAGCGAATGCCGACCGCGTTGAGATCGCGCGCAATCGACGACAGGGAGAGCATCTGCGTGCCGTCGGTGACCTTGCGGTTGCCGCCGCGGAGCCCCGCGAAGTACACGTTACTGGTCCCCTGATCGGCGAGCGCAAAGTAGACACCGCTGCCGTCCGGACTCCACTCCAGGTCGCCGGGATCGCGGTCGTAGCTCGTGAGCGCTTTCAGGCCGCTGCCGTCGAGACCCACCACCCAGACTTCGTTCGCCCGATAGGAGAACGTGCCGTATTCGTGTCCGGTGAATGCCACGCTGCGGCCGTCGGGCGAGACGATGGGATTGGTCCAGCCGCCTTTCTTCGTGACGAGCGGGCGGATCGTTCCGCTCTGCAGCTCCACGGCATACACGTACGACTCGCGATAGCGATAGTCGAAATCGGACTCCCGCAGGCCGTCGAACACGATCGTGCGCCCGTCGGGCGCCCAGTCGTAGTTCGGTCCACCCCCCAGCTCGCTCGTCCCGTACTCACCGGTTGTGAGCTGGCGTGGAGTGCCGCCATCCGCGGAAACCAGGAAAATCTGCGTCGTGCCTTGCTCGACGTACCCCATCCGGTCGCGCCGGTAGTGGAGCTTGTCGACGATGCGCGGCGCCGGGGTCCACTTCGCGCCTTCCGGCTGGGCCGGCATGCTGATCTTCCACGGCGTTTCGCTCTTCACGAGCATCGTGAAGGCGAGTGAGCGACCGTCGGGTGACCAGCTCGCGTTGGCCGGCGTCTCGGTCACGCGCGTGATTTGCGAAGTCGCCCCCTCGGCATCCATCCAGCGCACGAAGACCTGCGTGCCCTTCGGTTCGCCGTCGGCGAGATAGGCGATGCGGCTGCCGTCGGGCGACCAGCGCGCGTTGGACCCTTTCACGAGAAACCGGTTTTTGGACCCGTCCGCGTTCACGATCCACAGGCCCGAGTCCCAGCGATCCTCGATCTTGTTCACCCAGCGTCGCGTGTAGACGATCTGCGCTCCATTGGGCGAGACCTGCGGATCAGCGACTTGTTCCCAGTCGAGATAGTGGTTGACGGTGAGTAGCGTATCCGATGCGGTTTCCTGTGCGGCGACGGCAGGCGAGAGACATACGGCGAGTACAGCGGCAATCGACATGGAGCGCATAGAGCCTCGTGGCAAGTGCGGACCTTAAAAAGAACTGCCGATACACGTTGCGGCTAGCCCGCTCACGGCCTTTAGCGTCTGGGTATTCCGAGCAGGTACGTCCCTCGCAACGGCGACCATCCGCCGCGCATCTCGCCGATCTCCCACTCATAGCTGTCGAGCCCTCGCACCAGCTCGGCCAACTCCACGGAAGAATAAGCCCGCAGGCAAGACACGACACCGTCGAACGTTCCCATGAGCGGAAGCACGGGTGGCAGGTAGTTCCAGAACAGGCGCGACCAACGCCAGGGTCGAATGAACGGCGCAGCCAGCAGCGCACCCAGCCACGTGAATGCGACGACGGCCAGCTCCCACGGCGCCCGCCGGGCCGCTTCGAAGATCGCGATGCCCTGGCGCCGTTGCACCGCGTCGGCCAGAATCGCCCGCGCCTCCTCCGGCCGGAAGTGGTGGAAGGACGTGAACAGCGTTCGAAACCCATCGAGGCTCTCGGGCACCGCGCGCGCATCGACCGGCTCCGGGTGGAACGGGTAATCCGAAACGCCACTCGTGTGCGGATACAGATCGGTCAGCAGGACCGGTACGCCGACATGCCGCGCAAGCCGGCTCCACGGACCGCCCGCGCCCGAGCAGAGATCCACGATGCGGCGCGCGCCCGTGCGATGAACGGCGCGGCGGAGCAGCGGGCCGGCGGGATCGTAGGCATGGGTGAGATTCAGGGCGAACGCCAGAAAATCGGTGAGCGCATCCCGCAACGACGGCGGGCATGCCGGCAAGTCATGGAGCTCGACGAGTTGCAGACGCATCCGTGCGAAATTTGCACGAAACGCGCGGTGGCGTGAGATTTCGCGCCCGGATATGGAAAACTTCGAGCTCCCGCGGCTGTTCGCCGAGCGCCCGGCCGGCCATAACTACTTCGAGCTGATCCGGGTGCCCGCGATGTCGGCGGGGCTCTACGTGCTGCAGCCCGGCGAACCCGATCGCCAGGCGCCGCACAGGGAAGACGAGCTGTATTACGTCGTAGGAGGAAACGCGACCATCCGCGTGGGCGGCGAAGATCGCCCCGTCGCTTCAGGCTCAGTGGTGTTCGTACCCGCCGATCAGGAGCATCACTTCCATTCGATTACCGCGGAGCTGCAGGTCCTCGTCGTCTTCGCTCCCGCCGAAACACCGACGTCGTCGTGAGTCTCCGGACCACGCCGTTTCACGCGCGCACCGGGCCGCTGTCCGAAGGCCAGGCCTGGCGGCGCTGGGCAGGCTACGTCGTGGCCAGCTCGTACGAGCTGTCGCACGACCGCGAGTACCATGCGATCCGCAACTCCGCCGCGCTGTTCGACGTGTCGCCGCTCTACAAGTATCTCGTGACGGGCCGCGACGCCGCGCGCCTGCTCGATCACGTCGTGACCCGCAACGTGGGCAAGGCAAAGGTCGGCCAGGTGCTGTACACGCCGTGGTGTGATGCTGATGGAAAGCAAATCGACGACGGCACGATTTCGGTGCTGGATGAGCGCACCTTCCGCATGACAGCGGCCGACCCGAACCTGCGCTGGCTGCATTTGAATTCGTCGGGGCTCGAAGTCGCGCTCGAAGATGTTTCCGAACGCACCGCGGCGCTGTCGCTGCAAGGGCCCAACTCGCGCGCGATCCTGCAGCTTGCGGCCGAGCGCGATCTCTCGGGACTCAAGTATTTCCGGCTGACCCCGGCAAAGATCCGTGGGATCCCCGTCACGATCTCCCGAACCGGCTACACAGGTGACCTCGGCTACGAAATCTGGGTGGAGGCGGCGCAGGCCGTGCCGCTGTGGGACGCTGTGTTCGAGACCGGCACGGCCTACGGCATCACGCCTGCCGGGATGCTCGCGCTCGATGTCGCCCGCATCGAGGCGGGGCTGCTCCTCATCGAGGTCGACTACTTCTCCTCGCGCCACGCATTCATCGAGGCGCAGAAATCGTCGCCACTCGAGCTCGGCCTCGGCTGGACCGTGGCGACGGATAAAGAGCGCTACAACGGGAAGGACGCGCTCGACGCCGAGCGGCTTCGCGGGCCCACGTGGCAATTCACGGGGCTCACCGTGGATTGGGATTCGCTGGAACAGCTCTACGCCCAAGTCGGATTGCCACCCCGCTTGCCGACCCAGGCCTGGCGCATGAGCGTGCCGATCTATGATCCCGGCGGCCGCCAGGTCGGCTACGCAACGAGCGGTGGCTGGTCGCCGCTGCTGAAGAAATACCTGGCGCTGGCGCATCTCGAGTCTTCGAGCGCTGCTCCGGGAACACAGCTGCGCATGGAAGTGACCGTGGAGCATCGCCGCAAGCAGGCGACCGCGCACGTCACGCCCCTGCCCTTCTTCAACCCCGAGCGAAAGCGCGCATAGTGCCCAAGCGCTATGACGTCATCGTGATTGGCGGCGGGCACAATGGGCTTGTGACCGCCGCATATCTCGCGCGCGCCGGCAAGAAGGTCCTCGTTTTGGAACGGCGGCCGCGAGTGGGCGGCGCGGCCGTGACGGAAGAAATCTTTCCCGGCTTCAAGTTCTCGATGTTCTCTTACGTCGTGAGCCTGCTGCGCCCCGAGATCATTCGCGATCTCGACTTGCCGCGGCATGGCCTGCACATCCTGCCGCTCGAGAGCACGGTCACGCCGATGGAGAACGGCGACTACCTCGCCGCGTGGGCCGATCATGACGACACGCGCCGCGAGCTGTACCGCCACTCGCCACGCGACGCCGAGGCCTACGACGAATACGGCCACCTCATGCATTTCATGGCGCAGGCGGTGAAGCCGATCCTGGGCATGGTGCCGCCCGATCCCACGTCGTTCGCGCCCGGCGATCTCGCCGCGCTGTTCCGCCTGGGCAAGCATTTCCGGGGTCTCGGCGCCGAGCGGCTGCACGCGCTCGTCAAGTTGATGACGATGAGCTCCGCCGATTTCCTGGATGAGTGGTTCGAGACCGACGTGCTGAAAGCGACCAAGTCGGCCAGCGGCATCATCGGGACGTTCCTCGGCCCCCGCTCACCGGGTACCGCCTACGTCCTCCTCCATCATTACATGGGCGAGCTGGACGGCGTGTTCCGCGCCTGGGGCTTCGCCAAGGGTGGCACCGGCGCGCTCAGTGAATCGATCGCCTCCGCCGCGCGCGCCTTCGGCGCCGAGATCCGTTGCGACGCCGGCGTGGCGAAAGTGTTGCTGCGCGGCCGGCGCGCTACGGGCGTGGTGCTGGAGAACGGCGACGAGATTGCGGCATCGATCGTCGTGTCGAGTCTCGATCCGCGTCGCACGTTCCTGCAGCTGCTCGAACCGAGCCATCTCCCACCCGATTTCGTGGCGGACATCAAGCGCTTCAAGTTCCGCGGCTCATCGGGCAAGGTGAACCTCGCACTCGACGGGCTGCCGACGTTTACCTGCATGCCGGACGGCGCGGGCGGCAAGCTGCATCGCGGCGCGGTGTCGATCAGTCCAAGCCTCGACTACGTCGAGCGGGCGTACGACGACGCGAAATACGGTGAATTCTCGCGCCGGCCGTACATGGACATCGTTTTCCCGTCGATGATCGATCCGGGAATGGCGCCGCCCGGCAAGCACGTCATGTCGATCTTCGTGCAGTATGCGCCGTACCACCTGAACGGCGGCTGGACTGACGCCCAGCGGGAGGCGTTCGGCGATGCCGTCGTGAATACGGTCGAGAGCTTTGCTCCAGGGTTCAAGTCGAAGATTCTGCACCGCCAGGTGATTACTCCGGTCGATATCGAGCGAATCACGGGCCTCAGCGAAGGCAACATCTTCGCCGGTGAGTTGGCGCTGCAGCAGCTCTTTTTCCTGCGGCCGGCGCCGGGCTGGGCGAAGTTCGCCACGCCGATCCGCGGCTTTTATCAGTGTGGTTCCGGCACGCATCCCGGGGGCGGGATCATGGGTGCTTCGGGACGCCTCGCGGCGATGCGCATCCTCAAGGACGGCAAATGAGCCCGCCCCGTCAGTCGCGCTACGACGCGATCGTGATCGGCGCCGGTGCCAACGGCCTCGTGGCGGCGCACTACCTCGCGCGCGCGGGCAAACGGGTGCTCGTCGTCGAGCAGCGCGAATCGCTGGAGGCAGGACTCGACGTCGGCTGGGTGCCGGCACAGGTGGTGCGCGAGCTACAGCTGGATCAGCATGGCTTCCGTCTCGAGCAACCCGATCCCTGGGTATCCGTATCCCTGGACGGCGCCGGCGGCCTTCAGCTGTGGCGCGAGATGAGCAAGAGCGTAGAGGCCATTCGACGCATCAGTCCCGCCGACGCGGCACAGTGGCCGGAGTTCTGCGAGCGGATGCGGACGCTGGCGAGCGTGCTCGAGAAGCTGTACCTCGCCCCGCCGCCCGACATCGAAACGCGAAATCCGCGCGAGCTGGCCCGGATCGGAGGCCTGGGCCTCTTTGTGCGCCGCCTCGGCAAACAGGCCGTCATCGATCTCGCCCGGATCCTGCCCATGTCGATCGCGGATCTGCTCGATGAATGGTTCGAGAGCGACATCCTGAAGGGCGTGCTGGGTGCGGTCGGCGTCTGGCATCTGAAGCAGGGTCCGCGCTCGGGTGGCACCGCATTCAATTTCCTGCATCACCACGTCGGCTGCGCCCTGGGCGTGTTTCGGCCGCCTCAATCGAATCTGCGTGAAGCGCTGGCGGCAGCTGGGGGAGTGGGAGGCCGGAGTGGGCCCGAAATGATGTTCAACAATGAAGCGGCCCTGCGCCTCGCCAGCGACGGACGCGCCGCGGGCGTGACGTTATTGCAGCGCCGCGAGCAAATCGACGCGCCCCTCGTGGTCTCCAGCGAGTCGCCGCGGGCCGCGCTGTCCAGCCTGGGACTTCATCTCGACCCCGAATTCGTCCGGGCCCTCGACCACATCAAGTGTCGGGGAGTCGTTGCGCACGCCAGGCTCAGCGCCGAGTACGCCGCTCGGGTCCGTAATCGGTGCGTCGCGCCTTCGCTCGAGTACCTGGAACGGGCCTACGACGACTCGAAATACGGCCGTGACTCGCACAGGCCCTATGTCGAGACCGATGGGGCGGGCCGAGTCCATATTCAGTATGTGCCGTTCACCGATCAGCAGCGTGACGTCCAGAGCCTGCGCACGCTCGGGAGCAGCGTCGCCGACGCCCTCGGTGTCCCAGCCGGAGCGCTGACGATCGAGACACCGGACGACCTGGAGCGGGAATACAACCTGACCGAGGGGCACCTCTACCACGGCGAGCTTACGCTCGACCAAATTCTGTTCATGCGCCCCGTACCGGGCTGGAGTCGCTATCGTACACCGATCGAAGGGTTGTATTTGTGCGGCTCGGGCACGCATCCGGGAGGCGGCATACCGGGAGCAGCCGGCCGCAATGCGGCGCGCGAGATCCTATGACTTTCCTTAAGACTGTCGAGAGCTATCGCCAGGGTGCGCGCACACTCCCGGGTCGCTACTACAGCTCACCCGAGGTGTTCGCGGAGGAACAGGAGCGGGTGTTCCGGCACCAGTGGATCTGCATCGGCCGCGAAGCATCGCTCGCCAGCGCGGGCGATTATTTCCTGGTCGACATCGGGGGCGACAGCATCATCGTGCTGCGCGATCAGTCGGGCCACGCCCGCGCGTACTACAACGTCTGCCGCCATCGCGGCACCCGTCTGTGTGAAGCCACGCACGGCCGTCTCTCGGAAACGATCCAATGCCCCTACCACGCGTGGACGTACGCGCTCGATGGGCGTCTGATCGGCGCGCCGCACATGAATGAAGTGGAAGGATTCGACAAGAAGTCGTACCCGCTGCACCGCGTGGCGCTCGCGGAGTGGGAAGGGTTTCTGTTCGTGAATCTCGATCCCGCGGCGGTACCGGCCGAGCAGTGGTTCGCGCCGCTGGTGGGACGATTCGTGAACTACAATCTCCCGGCCGTGCGCACCGTGCGCCGCATCGAATACGACGTGCGCGCCAATTGGAAACTGATCCTGCAGAATTACAACGAGTGCCTGCACTGCCCGACGATCCACCCCGAGCTGACGACCAAACTGCCGTACACATCCGGCGCCAATGACTTGATCGACGGGCCGTTCCTCGGCGGCTACATGGAGATCAAGGCGCCCAACGAGAGCGCGACGATGTCCGGCCGTGCCTGCGCGCTGCCGCTCGGCACGTTGCCCCCCGCGGATCAGCGCCGTGCGTTCTACTACGCACTCTTTCCGACAATGATGCTGAGCCTGCATCCCGACTACGCGGTGTTCTATACGGTCTGGCCGGTCTCAGCGGCGCAGTCGCGCGTAGTGTGCGAGTGGATGGTGCATCCCGACGCGCCCAAGGCGGCGGGCTACAACATTCAGGACGCCGAGGAGTTTTGGGATCGGACCAACCGGCAGGACTGGCACATCTGCGAACAGAGCCAGCTGGGCGTCAGCTCGCGCGCCTACGTCCCCGGTCCCTATTCACCGCGGGAAAGCATTCCGGCCGCCTGGGATCGGATGTACCTGAGGGCGTTTGAAGGCTGATCTCGAAGCAGTGCTGAAGGAAGTCGCGGAGCGCCTGAAAGACAACTATCCATACGGCGATCCGCTGTACGCCGGTCAGATGCTCAAACCGCCACACCCCGTCGCGCGCCTCGCCTACGAAATGGCCCTGCAGATCAATCCCAACAACCACGCGCTCGACGGCGGTCGGGCCAGTTCCGCGATGGAGAAGGAAGCCGTCGCAGCGCTCGCGCGCATGGTCGGCTGGGAAACGCACCTGGGCCACCTGTGCGGCGGTGGGACGATGGCGAACCTCGAAGCGCTCTGGATAGCCGGCCAGCTCCATCCCGGCAAGACGATTCTCGCGTCCACCCAGGCGCACTACACACATCAGCGCATCGCCGGTGTGCTGGGCCTGCCGTTCGAGACCGTTCCGGTCGATCGCCGGGGCCGAATGGATGAGCACGCGCTGGACCGACGCCTGGCGGCGGGCGGCGTAGGCACCGTCGTCGCGACCATCGGCACGACGGCGACAGGTGCCGTGGACCCTCTCGCTGCGATTGTCGAGCTCCGGAAGCGCTACGACTTCCGCGTGCACGCCGACGCGGCGTACGGCGGCTATTTCCTGCTTACCGACAATCTCGAACAGGAGACACGGGGCGCCTTCGACCACCTGGCGGACGCGGCGTCCGTCGTGATCGATCCGCACAAGCATGGGTTGCAACCGTACGGATGCGGCTGCGTGCTGTTCAAGGATCCATCGGTGGGCCGGCTGTACCGCCACGATTCGCCCTACACCTACTACACGTCCACCGATCTCCATCTCGGCGAGATCGCGCTCGAGTGCTCACGACCCGGCGCAGCCGCGGTCGCGCTGTGGGCGACACAGCGGCTGTTTCCGCTGGTCCGTGGCGGCGACTTTGCACAAGGACTGGCGAGCGGGCGCGCTGCAGCGCTGGCACTGTACGAGCGGCTGCGTGAGGATCGCCGGTTTGTCACCGCGGCGCCTCCGGAGCTGGACATTCTCGTCTGGGCTCCGCGAGCGGTGAGCGTTACGGAAGCGTCGAATTTGTCGCGTCGGGTTTTTGCCGAGGCCGCCCAACGCCAGCTCCACCTCGCCCTCGTGTCACTGCCGCTGCAGTTGATCGACGTGCAGGACATGCAGCGCGATCGCGACGCGATCATTTGTCTGCGCTCGGTCCTGATGAAGCCGGAACACCGCGAGTGGGCAGACCGGATCTGGGCAATTTTAGACGAGGCGACCACCGCCGCCGGCGTGAGACGCTAGTCGACGAATCCGGTCGAGAGCCGCACCATCAAATTGCGCCCGGGATCATCCGCGAATGCCTTATAGCGACTGAGGAAACTCCGATACTGCTTGTCGAGCGCATTTCGCAACGTGACATCCACCCGCACCGATCGACCGCCCATCCGCACATCTGCCCCGCCCCAGAGATTCAGTAGTCCATAACCCGCCGTAGCGAGGTCGAGCGGATTGAGCCGTTTGGGGGGGGGGGCGGCATGACTTTCGAACTCGACGCCGATTCGATCGCGCCAGCTCACCCCTGCAACGCCGCTCAGCGGCGGCATGAGGGGAAGCGGCTCGTGCGATGACAGATTCGTCCCGCGAACCACCTCCGCACGGCCCCGCACGATCCAATCTCCCACTGCAGTCTCTGCCAGCGCCTCGCCACCGAGCAGCTCCGCCTCCGCCTGCGTGTACTGGTAAACGGGAAGCGAGTCGATGACGAGGGCCGTCGGAGTGACGTAGATGAAATCGGAGAGGCGGTTGTGATACGCGGTCGCCTCGACCCGCGTTCGGCGGCCGTTCCACCGAATACCGAAATCGACGGCGCGATTCGATTCCGGCACGAGCGTCGAGTCGCCCAGCTCGTAGCGTGCTTCCCCAATGTGGGGACCGTTGGCGAACAGCTCGAACAGTGTCGGCGCCCGCCACGCCCTCCCCACGTTCAGGGTCAACGCCCACCCTGGCGACGGAGCGAACACCAGTCCGGCGTTCCCGGACCACGCGCTCGACGACCTGTCCTGGGCAACGGTGCCGAGCGAATCATTGCGGTCAACACTCAAGTGACGCGCGTCGATGCGCGCGCCTGCGAGCAGCGACCAGCGGCTGGCGGGTCCGCCCAACCTCCATTGCCCAAACCCAAACGTGGCGCCCGACACGGTGTTCGCATCGGGGACGATGGGCTGCCGACCGCTCGCGTCGTTGGTTTGGCCGACCGCGGTAGCCCCAAGGGTCACACCGCCATGATGGGCGAGCAGATCAAGTGAGGCGGTGCGGAGCAGCAGGTTGAACGCTTCCGATTCCGTGCCGGTGGTGTCGTCGGCAAGCTCGATCAGTGAGTGGCGTTGCAGTTGGCCCTTCGCTTCGAGCCGCCAACTGCCGAGCGGACGTTGCCCCGTGATCTGAAAACGGTCGTCCCCCGACTTCCTCTCGGGTCCACCTGCTTCAGCCGGAGGGGCATTCGCTTCGAGCAGCTTGAATTCCCCGCCATAGTGCACCACGCGCATCGCGAGTGAGCTTCCCGAAGACCAGTGCCATCCTCCCGTGGCCTCGCCGTTGAAGGCACCGAAGCCGGTGTTGTCGAGCTCGCCCGCGGGGGTATGCAGATTCCCCGAGCCCCGGCCGATTGCCGCGACGCGCCAGCCGAACAAGCCACTCGCGCCTTCGACTTGCGCGCCCGCACTCACCTCGGCGTTGTTGCTCGCGCCCGAGAGCGTAAAACCAGTACGCGTGACACCCCGACCGCCGGGTGCTTCGGGCAGGGGTTGTGGAATCACATTGAGGACACCACCCAACGCGTCGGATCCGTAGAGCACGCTCGCGGGCCCGCGAATCAGCTCGAGGCGCCGAATGAACGCCGTTTCCACCGACGGGCCGTCTTCGTCACTCCACGAGTAGTCCTCGAGCCGGCTGCCGTTGTCGAGCACGAGCACGCGCGGTCCGGCAAAGCCGCGGATGACCGGCTTCCCGATCTGCGCCCCAGTCGTCATCGCCGCGACGCCCGGAAGCACGTCCGCCACGTGAGCCAGCGATACGCCCTGCGCGCGCCGCAGCTCATCGCCGGCGAGCGCCGTAGCGGGCAGTGACGAGCCCTCGGTCGCCAGTGGCTGCCGGGTCGCAGTCACCGTGATCGGCTCCAGGCGAAACGGACTCAGCGTTAGCGCGATCTCGAGCGGCCCCTCCGCTGCACCAACCGAGATCGCCCGGACCACCGGCGCATATCCGTGCGCGCGGACGGCGACGGTATAACGGCCGGGAGGGATCGCGAGCCGGAAGGTGCCATCGGACGCCGTCGTCACGGTTCTGCCGAGCTCCGTGACCTCGACGATGGCGGCTGCGATGGGATGGCCGGCCGTGTCAACGACCCGGCCCGTCACGCTGTCCGCCGGCGGAATCAGGATGGAAAAAACGAGGGCAAGCATGGCCGTAATTGTAGGGGGCTGGCCGGATGTTCGTCCAGCGCGAGATTACCGTCCCAATGACGAGCTGGCTTGCCGACTGGACGAATCTGTTGCTGCGCTGGACGCACTTCATCGCCGGCATCGCCTGGATCGGCAGCTCTTTCTATTTCATCTGGCTGGATCGCGCGCTCGCGGCGCCCGCGGCACCGCGAGCGGGCGTCGAGGGCGATCTCTGGATGGTGCACAGCGGCGGCTTCTATCAGGTCGAGAAGCGCCGCCCCGGCCCTGGCGAGGTTCCGGCCGTGCTGCACTGGTTCAAGTGGGAAGCGATGTTCACCTGGATCACCGGCATCTCGCTGCTCGTGCTCGTTTACTACCTGAGCGGCGCGTACCTCCTCGACCCTAGCGTCTCGCGTATCAGCCGCAGCACCGCCATTGCCTTGGGGCTAGGACTCCTCGTCGTGGGCTGGTTGGTCTACGACGGACTCTGGTCGTCGCGACTCGCCACGCGCCCCCCCCCCCGCCTCGCGACGACGATTTCACTCATACTGCTCGCCGGGGTCTCGTACGCGCTCTGCCAGCTGCTGTCAGGGCGGGCGGCCTTCATGCATATCGGCTCCCTGCTCGGCACGATCATGGTGGCGAACGTCTGGATGCGGATTTTGCCGGCGCAGCGCGAGATGCTCGCGGCGACACGGGGCGGTCGTCCCGCCGACTTCACCCTGGGCGAGCACGCCAAACAGCGCTCCGTGCACAACAGCTACATGACGTTCCCGCTGCTGTTCATCATGCTGTCGAATCACTATCCGGCGACCTACGCGGGCCCGCGCAACTGGCTCGTGCTGCTCTTCCTCTTTATTGCCGGAGCGGCGGTGCGTCACGCGATGATCGGGCGAGGAGCATCGACCCGCTGGGCGCTCGTGCCGGCGGCACTGGCACTCGCGGGCGCAATGTTTCTCTCCGCACCTAAGAGAGCGGCCACGGCCCAGACGCGCGCGACGGCCGACACCGTGCCGTCGTTCGCCGCCGTGCGATCCGTCGTTTCGCAACGGTGCCAGCCCTGCCACTCGCAATATCAGAGCGATCGCACGTTCGGGCCCGCGCCTGGCGGCGTCACGTTCGACACCCCCGAGAGCATCGTGCGGTTTGCCGAGCGGATCCGCGTGCGGGCCGTCGAAACGAAAACCATGCCACTCGCGAACAAGACCGGCATGACCGACCAGGAGCGCGAATTGCTCGCGCGCTGGATTGTGGCCGGCGCGCCACTCCAGTGACCTACGGTTTACTGAGGTCGGCGGTCGGCAAGAACCGAGGCGGCTTCCTTGGCCTCGCGGCGTGTTCATACGCGTAGGCGAGGCGCAAGAGCGTAGCCTCGCTGTTCGCTTTCCCGATGAACGACATCCCCACCGGTAAGCCGTACGAATACCCGACCGGCACAGCGACAGTCGGATATCCGGCGACCGCCCCCGGCGTCGAGCTCGCCCCCAGGAAGTGATCGCCGTTCACGAGATCTGTCGGCCACGGCGGGCTGCCCGTCGGCGCGACGATCGCGTCGAGCGTGTTTTGGGCAAACACGACATCGAGCCCTTCCGTGCGTGACAGCCGCTGGTCCTTCGCCAGGGCGTCCTTATAGGCCTGGTCGGTGAGTGGTCCTTTCTCCTGCGCCTGCAGGAACAGCTCCTGTCCGAAGTAGGGCATCTCGGTGGACTTGTGCGCGTCGTTGAATACGATCACATCGGCCAGCGACTTCACGCCGGCATTGGGTGCCCAGGCCGCGAGGTACGTCGCGAGGTCGGCCTTCAATTCGTAGAGCAGCACGATCAGCTCGGAATCGTCATACTCGCCGAGGTGCGGGATGTCCGCCGGGTCCACGATCACCGCCCCCTGCTGCCTCAGCACGGCGATCGCCGCCTCCACCAGCGCATCGGCCTCGGGGCTGTATCCGAAGACTTTCTTGCGCGCGACGCCGATGCGCGCGCCCTTCAAGCCGTTCGCGTCGAGACTCACGCTGTAATCGCGTCCCGCGAGGACGCCGAGCAGGGCGGTCGCGTCGGCGACGGTGCGGGCCATCGGGCCGGTCGTGTCCTGGCTGTGCGAGATCGGAATGATGCCCGCGCCGTCGATGAGCCCCAGCGTCGGCTTCACGCCGACGAGCGAGCAGGCGCTGGACGGACACACGATCGAGCCGTCCGTCTCCGTGCCGATCCCGACCGCGGCGAAGTTCGCCGAGATGGCGGCGCCTGTGCCCGAGCTCGAGCCGCACGGGTTACGATCGAGCGCGTACGGGTTGGCGCACTGGCCGCCACGCCCGCTCCAGCCGCTCGACGACTGGGTCGAGCGGATGTTCGCCCACTCGGAGAGATTCGTCTTGCCGAGGATGACCGCGCCCGCGGCGCGGAGCTTCGCCACGAGCGGCGCATCCCGGGGCGGCGTCGCACCCACCAGGGCCAGCGAGCCCGCCGTGGTCATCATCTTGTCCGTGGTGGCGATGTTGTCCTTCACGAGTACGGGGATGCCGTGCAGCGGCCCGCGCACGCGGCCGGACTTCCGCTCGGCGTCGAGGCGCTCTGCCGCCGCGAGCGCGTCGGGATTCGTTTCGAGGACGGCATGCAGCTTCGGGTCGAGCTCGGCGATGCGCCCGAGATAGGCCGCGCAGATGGAGCGCGAGGTCCGCGCGCCGCTGCGCATCGCGTCCTGCAGTTGCGCGATCGTCGCCTCCTCGAGATCGAAGTCGGCCTCGCCCCCGTTCCCCCTCTCCACTCTGTGGAGAGCGGGCCAGGGGGAGACGGCATGACGTCCAACAAGAGCGCCAACTGTTGAGCCACCGTATAGAAGGAAAGACCGCCGACTCAGACTGTCCGTCATGAAGGGCTCCGGTGTGGGTCACCTAGTGTGAATCCGTGAGGCAGAGGGCGCTAGATCGCGTGATTCCCAGCACGGTTGCAGGGCGAGACTTGCGGTAATGTGTCCCACATGAATCTTGTGGCATCCTGCCGAGGAGACGCGCCCTGAGCTTGCTGCGATTTTCCCGCCTGTCCAGCATCCGTGCCAAGATGCTGATGTTCGCGGTCGTCGCGACGCTGCTGCCGTCGCTGACGACCGTGTGGATTTCCTACGTCGAAAACAAGCGGGCGCTCACCGGGAAAGCCTCCGAGGAGCTGTTGGGCGTGAGCGCGCAGGCGGTGCGCGAAGCCGACCTCTGGACCAAGGAGCTGCGCTACGATCTGCGTGTCTTCTCGAGCTCCTACGAGGTGACCGAGAACCTCGAGCGCCTGCCGCTGGTGAACGGCGAGCCGGTCCAGACGGGGATTTATCACCAGCGGTTGACGGATTATCTGAATTCGGTGCGCGAGAAGTTTCGCGACTACACCGAGCTGCTCGTGCTCGATCCGCACGGGCATGTCCTGGCATCCAGCGCCGCCCGGCGCCGGGCCGTGGCCCTCCCCGAGGACTGGGCCAGTGACCTGCGCAGCAGCGGCTGGACGCAAAGCGCGCCGTACTGGGATTCCAGCGCGGCGCAATCAGCCATCCTCGTCGCCGTGCCGATTCAAACCGGCGGCGGCAGTGGCCGCACCGGCGTCAGAGGGGGCCGGGGTGCCGGTGTGGTGGGCGGCGGCCGGGTGCTGGGCGCGCTCGCGGCGCGGGTCAATATGCGCATCGTCGCCGATATGCTGCGCCGCTTTGCGCCAGGGGACTCGGGCCAGATCTACCTCATGACGCGGGACGGCAACCTGCTCCTCAGCTCGCGCGGCAACTCGGCCGCGTTGATGCAGCAGCGCTACAAACCCGAGTCCACCCGCTGGCTGCTCACCCGGATGGATCGCGCCGTGCAGTTCACGAGCTTTACGGACGACCGCGTCGTCGGCACCGCGCGCGTCGTCCCGGCGCTCGACTGGATCGTGGTGGCCGAGATTCCCTCGGCCGAAGCGTTCCGCCAGGTGACGCGGCTGCGCAACGTGACGCTCGGGGTCGTCACCCTGCTGCTCGCCGTCGTCGGTGCGCTCGCGTACCTGCTCAGCCTCCTCATCGTGCGACCGCTCAATCGCCTCACGCGGGCGGCGGGTCGCGTAGCGGGCGGCGACCTGGACGTCGGCCTGCCGGTGACCGGCGGCGGTGAGGTCGGCTACCTGACGCAGGTTTTCAATCACATGGTTGTGCGCCTGCGCGAGAGCCGCGTCGAGCTGGAGCGCCTCTCGGTCACGGATCCGCTGACCGGGCTGTACAACCGGCTGCGCATGATGGAAGTGCTGGAGAACGAGGTGCGCCGCTCACGCCGGCTCCGCCACCCCTTTGCCGTGCTCATGGCGGATCTCGATCACTTCAAGCAGTACAACGACGCGCACGGGCACCCCGCCGGCGATGCCGTGCTCAAGCGCATCGGCGCGATCATGCGGGAAGCGAGTCGCGATGTGGACTTCGTCGCGCGCTACGGCGGCGAAGAGTTCCTGTTGATGATGCCCGAGACGGAGACCGAGGGCGCGAGTGAAGTGGCGCAGCGCCTTCGCCGGAAGATCGAGAATGAAAAGCTGACGGAAGGATCGATCACCGTCAGTATCGGCGTCTCCGTCTTTCCCGGGAACGGCGATGGCGCTGAGGCGCTCATCGCCGCGGCCGACGCCGCGCTGTACGAGGCGAAGCGCGCAGGCGGCAACTGCGTGATCGTCGCGCGGCAGCAACCCGTGTCCGCACCGAAGGCGCCCTAGCGACTCCGCCCGATCAGGTTCTGGTGTATCCAGCCGGCCCTGTTCGTCTGATCGTTGACACGCACCCACTGATCGACGTACGAGTACGCCGTGAGCTCGGCGCCCGCATCGAGTGTGTACGACACGCGGAAATTCGAGCCCGGACCTTCGCGCACATTGGCGCGCCCCGTCGTTTGGAGCCGCAGCGGCAGCGCGAACGGCACCTCGCCGGCGCGTGGCTTGACGCGGTCATCGCTCGATAGCCGTCCCTGCCCCGCCGCGGCGGCGTTCTTGGCTTCGTTCGCGAGATACAGCGCGCCGCCGTAATTCTGCCGATCGAATTCGACGGTCGAGAGCTGCAGCAGTTGGGTCCCCTGGTTCAGCTCCGGCGGCGCCGTTGCACTCCCCCCCCCGCCGCCCCCGGTACCGGTGCGCAGCGCCTGCAACGCGATCTCTGCCTCCGCCATTCCGGACGCGGCCTCCGCGCGGGTGGCGAGCGATTGCAGCTTCGCCATCGCGCGCACGACTTCGCGCCGCGCGTCGTCGAGCCGAGTCTGCAGCTCCTCGACCTGCGCCCCCTGCTCCAGAACTTTTAGCTCGAGACGCGCGGCGCGGGATTCGAGCGCCGTATCGCGCGCCACGCGGGACGTGTCACGGGTCGTCCGGACGGGCGTTGCAGTTCCAGGATGGGCGTTGCGACACGCAGCGCCCAGGAGCGCAGCCACAATAAGGAAGGGGCGCATGGGCGACTAAGTTGCAACGCGACATCAATTCTTACAACCAGTTGACTTCGCTCCGCCCTGTGGTAATGCTTCGGGCGAGCGACCGGGCCACGGCACGGTGCCGTGTGCTGGACACCAGTGGACTGATCCGAGGACCTGGGCTATCGCCTGCGGTCCTCGCTTCGTTTCTGGTTAGAGCTCTCACCCTGGAAGGGTCCATGGAAGTGACGCTGAACGAGACCGACCGATTGGAAGTCGTGCTGAAGCGATTCCGTCGCGACGTCACCAAAGCGGGGCTGTTTCAGGACATGAAGCGGAAACGCTTTTACGAGAGTCCCGCCGTTCAACGGCGGCGCAAGAGCAAGGCTGCTCGCCGCCGGAAACGCATCTAGCTAGGGAGTAACGAACAGATGGCACGTATCACCGGTACCGTGAAGTGGTTCAATGACGCAAAGGGCTTTGGGTTCATCACGCCCGAGAACGGCGGCAAGGACTGCTTCGTGCATCACACCGCGATTCAGGGGGAAGGGTTCAAGTCGCTGACCGAAGGCCAGCGCGTCGAGTTCGAGATCGTGCAGGCCCAGAAAGGCCCCGCGGCCCAGAACGTCGTGAAGCTGTAACCGCTCACGGCACCTGAAGCGACACGGCGCTCCGCAAGAGCGCCGTTTCGCTTTTCGGGAGCCCGGGATGGCGTTCGCAGGGTTAGACGCTAGTTTTATCCTCTCATCCCAAAGGATGAGACGGGAACCTTCTCGGCAGGTTTGACTAATACCGGTGAATTTTTACACTACTCCACCCAGCCGTACACCTCGTCTCGAACGAGGGCGGTCAGCCCCATGACCACGAAAAGAATTCACATCCTGGTAATCGAGGACAACCGCCTGCTCCGCGATGGCCTCGCGGCGCTCCTCGACTCACAAACCGAGTTCAAGGTCGTCGCGTCCGCTGAGGGGGCCTCCGCCGCGCTGCAGCGGCTGCAGGAACACAAGCCGAACGTCGTGCTGGTTGATGCCGCACTCGGCCGTAACCGCAGCCAGCGCCTCGTTGAAAACATCAAGGAAGTCGCCCCTCATGCCCGCATCATCATGATGGACATGCTGCCCGAAGAAGAAGACGTCATCGACTTCATCAAGCGTGGCGCCAATGGCTTCATCGCCAAGGATGCGGCGCTGGAGGACCTGACCAACACGATCCGACAGGTGGCGAATGGCGGCGACGTCGTCCCGCCGGCACTCACCGGCACCCTGCTCTCCCATATCGCCAAGCAGGCCTCGGTGCTGCGCAATACGCCGATGATGGCGTCCGTGCGCATGACCAAACGGGAGCAGCAGATCACCGATTTGATCGCGGAAGGATTGAGCAACAAGGAAATCGCGCAGCGGCTCAACATCGCAACGTACACGGTGAAGAGCCACGTCCATAACATCCTGGAAAAACTGGCGCTGCACAGCCGGCTGCAGATTGCAGCGCATGCGCACAAGAAGACGCCGCCCAAAGGCGACCGGCGCAAGTTCGTCCGCTAGAACGAGTCCCGCCGCTGTAACCCGTGAATCGGCCTTGCGGCAAATCCAGAAAACGGCTGGAGGACAAATGAAACGGCTCGCGTTAGGCGGCGGACTTGCGTTGCTGCTCGCGATCGCGTGCGTGCGGAATCCCGCGACTGGCAAGAACGAGCTGATGCTGGTCAGCGAGAGCCAGGAAATCCAGATGGGCGCGCAGTACGACAGCGAAGTCGTCACGTCGATCGGCCTCTACCCCGACCCCGCGCTCCAAAGCTACGTCGCAGACCTCGGCAAGAAACTCGCGGCGACGTCCGAGCGGCCCAACCTGCCATGGACCTTCCGCGTCGTCGATGACCCCAGCGTGAATGCGTTCGCGATTCCGGGCGGGCACGTGTATGTGACGCGCGGCATTCTCGCGCATATCTCGAACGAAGCCGAGCTCGCGACCGTGATGGGGCACGAAATCGGCCACGTGACGGCGCGACACACCGCACACGAGATGTCGAAGCAGGAGCTCGCGCAGCTGGGCCTCGCCGTCGGCAGCATTGCCAGCGCGCAGGTCGCGCAGTATGCCGGCCTCGCCGGCCAGGCGCTCCAGGTCCTGTTCCTCAAGTTCTCACGTGACGACGAGACCCAGGCCGACGCACTCGGCGTCCGCTACTCGAGCCGCGCGAACTACGACTCGCGTCAGATGATCAACGTGATGCAGATGCTCGACCAGCTCGAATCCCAAAGCGGCGGCAAACTGCCCGAGTGGCTGGCCACGCATCCGAACCCGGGCAATCGCATCGAGCACATCAATTCCGTGCTGGCGCAAACCAAAACGGATTTCGGTAACGCCACGGTCAACACCCAGGGCTACGAGCGGCGGCTCGATGGCATGATCTTCGGCATGAATCCGCGCGAGGGCTTCTTCAAGGGCACCGAGTTTTATCATCCCGATCTCAAGTTCCACATGTCGTTCCCGAGCGACTGGCAGACGGCGAACAGCAAGCAGTCGGTCGCGGCACAGAGCCCGAAGCAGGAGGCGGTCATCGAGCTGACGCTCGCCGAGGGCTCCAGCAACGCCGAGCAAGCGGCGCGGTCATTCCTGTCGCGCCAGGGAGTGCAGGCGGGCTCGCCGACCCGCGACAACGTCAACGGTCTTCCCGCGTCGACCGCGCCATTCGCGGCCGCGACCCAGAACGGCACCGTGCGGGGCCAGGCCCTCTTTGTCGAGTACGGCAACACCGTGTATCGCCTTCTCGGGTACGGCCCCGAACCGACGTGGTCCAATCACCAGGCCGTGGTGCAACGCTCGCTGACCAGTTTCGGACCGCTGAACGATCCGTCGATCCTCAACGTGCAGCCGCAGCACCTCAGCCTCTTTACGCTGGACCGGCGCACCACCATCACCGAACTCGCACGGCAGCGCCCCTCGCCCGTTCCCATGGCGACGCTCGCCCTGATCAATCAGGTCAGTGAAAACGAAATGCTCGAGCCCGGGCGGATCGTGAAGTGGGTGGTCGGTCAACGGCTGCCCGCGACTCCCTAGGAGCGGAAACGACATCGATATTTGATCGGACGGAGATGGGGAGGATGCAGTGAAGCGGAGGAGCGGTAAAAAGCCGGCTGCGACAGCCGGCGCCGACGAGCAGCGCTTCCTCTCGAATCTCGGCGAGGTCCTGGCCTCGGCGTTGGACGAGCGGGCGATGCTGTCGGCTATCGCGCGCCTCGTGGTGCCGCGGCTGGGCGACGTGTGCCTCCTGGACATCATCGACGATGACGGCTCGGTGCGGCGCCTCGACAATACCCTCGCAGACTGGCACTTCGCGCCGACTCCCGGCCTGCGGGCGGGCGACTCGGTGCTGATTCCCGATCTCACGCCGTCGTCGCTGGCCGCTATCACGACCGATCCCGCGGGTCAGGCAGCGATTCGCGGGGCAGGCATCCGCTCGCTCGTGCTGCTGCCGCTCATCGGGCGCGGCCGATTGCTGGGCGTGCTCACGCTGGGGATGACGCGCCCCGACCGGTCTTTCGGGAAGCGCGACCTCCCGTTGCTCGAGGACATCGCCCAGCGTACGGCCCTGGGGGCCGATAACGCGCGCCTGTACCAGCAGGCGCGCCAGGCAAGCCGCGCGCGCGACGATACCCTCGCGGCGATCTCGCACGACCTCCGCAACGGCCTCAACACGGTCCTCACGGCGGTCGGCCTGCTGCTCCGGAGCCTGCCCCCCGACGATGCGGGGCGGCGCGACCGGCGCCACGTCGAAGCGATCCGCCGCTCGGCGCAGCGGATGAACCGGCTGATCAGCGACATGCTCGATGTGGCGAGCATCGAATCGGGCAGCCTGTTCGTCGAGCCCCGGCGGGAGCCGGTCGGGCCCATCATTCACGACGCGCTGGCCGCCTGCCGCGAGCAGGCACGCGAGAAGGCCCTGCAGTTCGATGCGGACCCATCTAATGAGATCGATGTCGTGTGCGATCGCGAGCGCGTGCTGCAGGTGCTCGGCAATCTCCTCGGCAACGCCATCAAGTTCACGCCGGAGGGCGGATCGGTGCAGGTGAAAGTCCAGCAGCTCGACGACGAGGGGCTGTTCACGGTGCGCGACAGCGGCATTGGGGTGTCGGCCAAGCAGTTGCCGCACGTGTTCGACCGCTTCTGGCAGGCGACGCCGAAGGCGCGCCTGGGCAGCGGACTGGGCCTGACGATTGCGAAGGGAGTGGTGGAAGCGCTGGGCGGGCGGATCTGGGTCGAAAGCCGGCCCGGCGAAGGCACGACGTTTTTCTTTACGCTGCCGCTAGCCTCGTCGGTTCAGACGCAGTAGCGCTTGATCGCGAAGAGAATCTCGTCGATGTCGATGGGTTTGCGGACGACGTCGTTGACGCCGACCGTGGGCCGCTCGTTTGGCTTCGCGTTGGTGACGAGCACGACGGGCACCGCGGCCAGTCGCGGATCATCGTTGCGAAAGCGGAGGAAATCGAAGCCGTCCATCCCCGGCATCGAGACATCGAGCAGGATCACGTCCGGCACGACCTCGTCCCGCAGCGTCGCGAGCGCCTCGGCGGCGTTGCCAAACGCCACCACACGATACTGCTTTTCCTCGATCAGCTCACGCAGCATGCCGCGAAACTCCGCGTCGTCCTCGATGATCGCCACGAGGCAACGCTTGGCAGCTGCGGGCTTCGCGGCAGCGCGATGTGTCCGAGTGTGCACCCGTATCACATGCCTCAACCGAACCGTCATTTCGAGAAATCGACACGGGGCGCCTCTGCCGCCCCGGGCGTTTGCAGCTCGAAATAGGACCGCGGCTTCTTGCCGAGTACCTTCGCCGTGATCACTTGCGGAAAGCGGCGAATGTACGCGTTGAACGAGTTGACCGTTTCGTTGTAATCCTGTCGAGCGACGGCAATGCGATTCTCCGTTCCTTCGAGCTGGTCCTGGAGAGCGCGGAAGTTTTCGTTCGACTTGAGCTGCGGATAATTCTCGGCGATCGCGAGCAGACGACCGAGCGGCGCGTTGAGGGCCTGATTTGCAGCGGCCATCGAGTCGAGGTTGCCGCTTTGCACCGCGCCGGCCAGCCGGGCACGCGCTTCCGCGACGCCGAGAAAAACGGTTTGCTCCTGCTTCGCGTATGCCTTGACGGTCTCGACCAGATTCGGGATGAGATCCGCGCGCCGCTGCAGCTGCACTTTGATCTGCGACTCGGCCGCGTTGACCTTCTCGTCGAGCGTTTGAATCGTGTTGTAGCCGCAGCCCGCGACCAGGCTCAGGACGACTGGCAGGGACAACGCGAGAGCGGTGCGGCGGGTGTGCGAGTTCACAGAGAGTTCCTTTCCATGCGGTTTACAAATTGCGCCGTCCGGGTCACCGCGTCGAGATAGGCTGCCGGCTCGGTCAAGCCCTGCGCCGCAAACCCTATCAGCGCCGCCGCGGCGCGCGTCAAGGCCTCCGTCGATGCGGGCGCAGGGCGGCCGGCTAGGCGCAGTACCCCGCGCAGCATCGTCAGGAAACCCGCCCACGTTCCGCGCACCACTTCAGCCAGGCGCTTCGCGTTCCCCCACTCGGCTGCATACGCCTGTCGCAGGTGCATCAGCTTCCCCATCAGCTCGTGCTCGAGCTGGCGGCGCGCATGCTCCGGGCTCACCCGGATGCCATCCCAGGGATCTCGGCCCACGAGCACGCGATGGTGGGCGCGGATGTCTTCGTACTCGATGGGAAAGGCGTCGGCGGAATCGCGCCACTCCTGTTCAGTCATCACCAGCGGCGCGGGGTGTTTGGCGTTCACCCAGTCCCGGACCGGGGGAACAAGGCGCGTGAACAGTTCGCTGTCGACGCTCGAGACGATCAGCAAGGTATTCATCGCGGGCTCCCCGCGCTCCCCTCCCTGCTCCCTCACTGCCGAGCCGTACAGGAGCAGCGTCACCAGCCGATCGCCGAGCGCCGCGCCCAGCTGTTCCGCGAATCGATCGACCGACATTCGCGCCATATCAGAATCTCCCCCCCGAGCCACCGCCTGAGAAGCCGCCGCCACCCCCAAATCCGCCGAAGCCCCCGCCCCCACCTCCACCCCACCCGCTGCCGCCTCCCCAGCCCCCGCCCCTCCCCCTGCCGCCGAGCAAGAACGGCAGCAGGAAGATCCGGCCGCGACTGAAAATGATCAGAAGGACGATGGCGGTGATGATCCAGCCGATCGGAATCCCGCCCGCGGGGTTCTGCCCGGGCGGCGGTTGCGCGAGTTCCGGGCTGGTGAGCGTGACGCCGAATTCCCTGGCGAACGCCTGGGCGATGAGATCGACACCCAGCGACAGCGCGGGGCCGTACTGTTCCTGCGCGAGCACCGGCAGCATCGCGTCGCGAATGCGACCGACGGCGGCGTCGGGCAGAAATCCCTCCGCCCCACGACCCGTCGAGATGAAGACGTCGCCCGTACCGGGCCGATGATTCTTGCGCGGCACCAGCAGCACGACGACGCCGAGATTCTTCGCAGGGTCGCCGGCCTCGGCCTGCGCCCCGACACCCCACTGCCGGCCGATCTTGACCGCCACGTCGCTGGCGGGCCGGTCGCCGATGTCGGGGAGCGTGACGACCGCGATCTCGCCGCGGGTCGCGTTCCGGACCTCGGTGATCACCTGTTCCAAGTGCCGGATCGACGCGGAATCGAGGACGGCCGCGAAATCGTTGACGTACGCGCGTGCGGGGGGAATCGCCACCTGGGCGAGAACGAAGACGATGGCTAGCATGCCGCCTCAGCGGGGCGACCGAGTGTGGCGGCTCAGCAGCTCTTCGAAGACCTGCGAATCGAACGGCTTGACGACGTAGTGGTCGAATTGCGCGTCGCGGGCGCGCCTGCGGCTCTCCTCGCCGCTGTAACCGCTGACCGCGATGAGGTTCAAATCGCTGTGGCCTACGGCACGGAGGCGTTGCGCCACTTCATATCCGTTCATGCCGGGCATGCCGAGATCGACCAGGACGACTTCCGGCCGGAAGTCGCTCACCAGGTCGATGCCCCTCGGGCCGGAGTGTGCCACCATCACGGTGTGTCGATCGTGGCGCAGCAGCGCGGCAAGCGTGTTGGCCGCATCGACGTTATCGTCGATGATCAGGATGCGCTTGGGCCCACCGTTGCCACGCGTCGCAGCCGGCTCGGCGGAAAACTCTGGCACGTCATTCAGCGGCAGCCGAACGATGAACTCGCTGCCCAACCCCGCTCCGTCACTCGTCGCCTCGATGGTCCCGCCGTGCAGTTCGACGAGCCCCCGCACCAGCGTCAAGCCGATGCCCAATCCGCCCTGCGCGCGCTCGAGCGACATATTGCCCTGCACGAAGAGATCGAACACGCGCGGCAGCGCCTCCGGGGCGATCCCGTCGCCATCGTCGCCCACGCTGATCCTGACTTCCCTGCCGCCGTCCGGGAGGGTCGCGCGAATCGTGATATGGCCGCCGTGCGGCGTGAACTTGACCGCGTTGTGCACCAGGTTGCTGAAGATCTGCTCGAGGCGGACCGGATCGGCGAACATGACGACGGGCGTCGCGGGAAGCTCGAGTGCGAGTTGCTTGTGTCCCCCGTCGATGGTCGGACGCAGGGTGTCGATGGCGCGCGAGATGAGCTCATTGAGGTCGACCCGCTCGCGCTGCAGTGCGATCTTGCCGTGGCTGACGCGCGACACGTCGAGCAGATCGTTGACCATCCGGTCCAGGTTGCCAAGCTGGCGTTCCAGCACCTGGTGCGCCCAATCCACGGTCCGCGTGTCGAGGTCCGCCGTCTTCAGCATTTGCACGAGGTTCGTGATCGGGCCGAGGGGATTGCGCAGCTCGTGCGCCAGCATGGCGATGAATTGGTCTTTGCGCTGATCCGCGGTGCGCAGGCCGTCCTCCGCCTGTTTCAAGCTGGTGATATCGAACGTGGCCCCGGTGTAGCCGGCGAACTTGCCCGCCGGATTGAACTGGGGCAGCGCCACGGACATCATCCAGCGGTACTCGCCATCGCCGCGCCGGAACCGGAACTGGTGCTCGAAGGGCTGCAACGCGGTCTGCGCGCGATCGTGCGCGGCGAGGTAAGCCTCGCGATCGTCGGGATGCAGGAAATAGGTCCAGGCGTTCCCGAGCACTTCCTGCGACTCGACGCCGAGGAACTCGAGATAGGCCTGATTCACGTACTCCATGCCGTCGACGCCGCTGACCCAGATGAGCGCCGGCGCGCTGTTCATCAGCGCGCGGAAGCGCGCCTCGCGGCGGCGCAGCGTGGTCTCCGTTTCCTTGCGCTCCCTGATGTCCTCGACGATGCCCACGGTGAACGCCGCCTTCCCGTCCCCATCCGGCACGCTAAAGCGATGCAGCTCCACCCACAGCGTCGAGCCGTCTTCCCGGATGTACCGCTTCTCCTGCCGCACCGCCGGCACGAGCCCGCTCCGGATGCGATCGAACGCTTCGATGTCGGAAGCGACGTCGTCGGGATGCGTGATGTCCTGCGACGCCAACACCAGCAGCGAGTTGCGCGACCGGCCCATGAGCTCCACGAACTTGTCGTTCACGCGCTCGAAGCGGCCGTCGAGATCGGTCTCGAAGATGCCCAGCGGCGCGCGGTCGTACATGATCCGCAGCCGCTCGGCACCCACGCGGAGTGATTCGGCCGTGGACTTGATCGAGTCGATGTCGACGAGGACGATGACGGCCCCGTCGATGCGATTGTCGAGCGTGCGGTAGGGCCGCACGCGCAAGGAATGCCAGCGGCCGTTCCTGTCCTGGACATCCCGCTGGTAGGGCTGCACCGTCTCCACGACCTCGACCAGGATCTGCTCGAGATCCGGCACGTCGACGTTGAGCTTGATGTCCGTCAGCGGGCGGCCCACATCGGTGGCGATCAGGTTCAGCATCTTTTCGGCCATGGGCGTGAAGCGGCGGATGCGTAAGTCGGACCCGAGCATGACGATCGCCATTTGCACACTGGCGAGGAGGTTCATCAGATCGTTGTTGCTCTGCCCCAGCTCGGCGTTGCGGGTCTGGAGCTCCTCGTTGACCGTCGCCAGCTCCTCGTTGCTCGACTGAATCTCTTCCTTGGACGTCTCGATCTCTTCGTTGATACTCTGCAGCTCTTCGTTGGCAGACTGCACCTCTTCGTTGGCCGACTGCAGCTCCTCGTTGGCCGCCTCCTGCTGCTCGATCACCGACTGCAGGTACTCCTTGGTGGCGATCAGCTCCTGTTTGAGCTGTTTGCTCTCCTCCTCGACTTCGCGATTGGGCGGCGGCTCGCCGTTGGGGAGGCGCTCGGGCTGGAGCAGCGGCTCGTGGAACAGCACCAGATAACAGTCGCGGCCGCCCCGGGCCGCCTTGACCGGGACCACCTCGATGTCGACGAGGCGCGAGCCGCCGTTCGATGTCACGCGCACACCTTCCCTGCGAATCGCGCTGGCGTCCCGCTTGGCGCGCGCGAGCGCGGTCCGCACGGGCAGCAACAGGCCCTCCCGCAACATCTTCAGCAGGTTCAGCGAGGCGCGTCCGGACGCGGGGGCGAGATAGGCACCCGTGTCGCCCCGGAATTGCAGGATCTCGAGCTCATCGGTGATCAGCACGCCAGGAGGCGTAAAGCGCGCCAGCAGAATGCGATCCGCCTCGCGTTGCACGTCCTCCCCGCGCCGCCCCTGGCTGGCGGGGAGGAACTCCACAGGCGCGGGACGCTCGCCCAGAGGCCCGGCGAGCACGAGCGGCACGGGGACGCGGGTGGCCTGTGGTTTCTTGAGGTAGAAGCGGTGCTTCGCGTCCTCGACCTCGAACAGCTCGCGGAACGGCCCGGTGGTCTCCGAGGCGCCAAGCCAGAGGAGGCCGCTCGGTTTGAGCGCGTAGTGGAGAATCGGCATGAGGTGCTGCTGCAACAGCGGCTCGAGGTAGATCAGCAGGTTGCGACAGCTGATGAGATCCATGCGCGAAAACGGCGGATCGGCGGCGATGTTGTGTTTGGCGAAGATGCACATGTCGCGGATGGACTTGGCCACGCGATACTTGCCGTCGACTTCGTAGAAATAGCGCCGCAGCCGCTCCGGCGACACGCGCTCCGAGATGCTCTTGGGGTAGATACCGAGCCGCGCGCGCTCGACGCTGGTACCATTCAGGTCGGTTGCGAAGATCTGCACCGGCCAGACCCGGCCCTCGCGGTCCATGTACTCCGAGAACAGGATCGCGAGTGAGTAGGCCTCCTCCCCGGTGGAGCAGCCCACCACCCACATCCGGATCGCGTCACCCATCGAGTGCTCCGCGGTGATGCGCGGGAACACCTTGGTCTTCAATAGCTCCGACGTCTCGGCGTCACGGAAGAACGAGGTGACGCTGATCAGGATATCTTGGAACAGCGCCTCGATCTCGGCGGGCCGCGAGCGGAGGAAATCGGCGTACTCGGCCAGCGCGTCGATCTTGTGCAGCGCCATTCGGCGCGCGATGCGGCGATTGAGCGTGGTGAGTCTGTAGTGGCCGAAGTCCACGCCCATCGTCTGGTGCACCAGACTCAGAATCTTCGTGAAGTGCGGCGCCTCGGTCGGCTGCGGGTGCGCGAGCGGCGGCGCCTCCGGCGACACATAGGCGTGCCGGGCGATCTCCGACAGCTCGTGGGCGATGGACGCCGGCGGGAGGACGAAATCGACCGAGCCCGCCATGGTGGCGCTGCGCGGCATGCCTTCGTAGGCCGCGGATTGATCCTGCGCGAACGTAATCCCGCCCTCGGCTTTGATCTCGTCGAGCCCCAGCGTGCCGTCACTGCCCGTGCCCGACAGAATGACGGCGATCGATTTGTGCCGCTGGTCCAGAGCGAGCGATTCGAGGAATAGATCGATGGGATGATGTTGGCCGCGCACTTCGCGCCGCGGCAGCAGCTTGAGCACGCCGTCGGCGATGATCATGCTGCGGTCGGGCGGAATCACATAGACGCGATTGGGCTGGACCTTTGGCTCGTCTTTGACCTCGCTGACGGGCATCTTGGTCGCGCGCGAGAGAATCTCCGCGAGGTGGCTGGCGTGCGAGGGCGACAGGTGCGAGACCAGCACGAAGGCCATGCCGGTATCCGTGGGCATCGCTTCGAGCAGGTGCGTGAACGCTTCGAGCCCGCCGGCGGACGCGCCGACGCAGACCACGGGGAACGGCAGCGATGGCTCGCGAACCGCTTCCGGGGCGACGTCCTCGAAGCGCCGACTCGTTGCGACCGGAGACGTGCGTGTGACGACCGCGGCGCGCGAAGCGTCCGCCTTCGGTCTCTCGCTCTTCCCGTCGCCTTTCCGGCGCGAGGGTGACATCCTGGAAATCTACTTGACCGGACTGGAGCGCGTAACGACGGCTAATCCACGTGCTTGAGGCGGGTCTGCGGTGCGGTGCTCATCGAGCGCGGGGTCGCCACGTGCGCGGCGGCGGAACGCCATGCCTGCGACTGTGAGTCCCACTCGAGCCGCAGATTTCCCTGCAACGTGCTGTTGCCATCCTGCGCGGTGGCGAGAAACCACCAACCGCGAACACCGTTCTGAATCTCAGCAACCACAAATCGGCGCCCATCTACAAGTACTATTGGTTCGCCGGCCTGTGGCAGCCGGGCCATGCCCTCCGGATGCATGTATGGTGACCTTTTGAGGAGGTGAGTCCGCGGCGCAGAGTCTAGAGATACACCTCGAGGTGTCGGGCGCCAGTATCGTCGTGACATGAATTGACCAACGCACGCATCGGAGCGGATCATGGATGTCCTTGCGGTAGCAGTGCTGGTCGGCCTCTGCGCGGTCGGATTGTGCCTCATTCCTCTCGGGCTCCCCGGCCTGTGGGTCATGGTCGCCGGGATTCTCGCCTATGGTTGGCTCACGGCCTTTCGCACCGTCGGTGTATGGGTGATCGTCATCGTACTCGGCGTCGCCTTGCTCGGCGAAATCATCGAAAACTGGCTGGGGTTTCGCTTCGCGAAACGATACGGGGGATCGAGCCGCTCGGGCTGGGGAGCGTTGCTTGGCGGTCTGGTCGGCGCGTTCATCGGCGTTCCAATTGCCATCATCGGCAGTGTCATCGGGGCCTTCATCGGGTCGTTCATCGGCGCGGCGCTCTTCGAGTACAGTTACTCGCGCCGCGCCGGCGTTGCAACTCGCGCCGGGTGGGGAGCGGTCGTCGGCCGAGCGGCGGCCGCCGCAATGAAGATCGCTCTGGGACTGGTCATCGCCGCCATCGGCCTGTTCGCCGCGCTATCTTGATCGGATGAACAGACTCGTTTGTGTTCTCGCGACACTCGCATGCGGGTCGCTTGCGGCCCAGGCTCCGTCCGCCACCCCCGCACCCCAGACCGCGCCTCCCCCCGCGCGACCTGCGTCCACCAACCGTTGGTCCGCCGATCCCGCCCACAGCGCCGTCGCCTTTCGCGTGCGCCACCTCGGCATCACGTGGGTGAATGGCTCGTTCGGCGAATGGACCGCGGATCTCAACTTCGACCCCGCGCACGCCGAGGCAGCGAGCGTCACGGCGAAGATTCAGTCTGCCACCATCACGACCGGCAATGACCGGCGCGATACCGATCTGCGCCAGAACTACCTCGCCGTCGACAGCTTTCCCGAGATCCGCTTTGTCAGCAAGCGCGTCGAAAAGGTCGCCCCCGATAAGCTCCGCATCAGCGGCGATCTGACGCTGCGGGGAGTCACCCGCCCCGTCGTGCTCGACGCGGACATCGGTGGCGTGATCGCCAGCCCGATGGGTCGTCGCGCGGCGTTCTCCGCCACCACGACGATCAAGCGCCAGGACTATGGCATCACGTTGAACCGCTTCATGGAAGGCGCGCAGATCGTCGGCGACGACGTGCGGATCACGATCGACATCGAGGCTCGGGAAAGCGCAACGAGCCCCTGAGCCCAACAACCCGTTCGGGGGAATCGTGACGCTGAGATTGATCCTCGTGATTGCATCGCTTGCGCAGAGTCAGGATACCCAACCCCACGTCATACGATGGTGGGAAGTCGCGGCGGTCGTCGGTACGGTCGGTCTCGCGAGCATCGCCGACCACGGCATCGACCTCTGGATCCAGGATCACCGCTCCTCCAACAGCGATGCCGTTGCGGCCGTATTGCGCAACGGCGGCGAGCCCGCACTCGCGGTGGGAGTGGGCGGCGGGATGGCGCTTGCCGGCCTTATCAGCGGGCATGACGGGCTGCGACGGAGCGGCGAGCGGGTCCTGGCCGCGGTTGGCGTCGCTGGGCTGACCAGCGTAGCCCTCAAGTTCCCCGTCGGTCGCCTGCGGCCATCGGACACCGACGATCCCTACGTCTTCAAGCCTTTTTCAGGAAACGATGCATTTCCCTCCGGGCATACGACCGTGGCCTTCGCACTGGCGGCGTCGCTGTCGGGCGAGATACACAATCCCTGGGTGAGCGCTGTCCTGTACGCGGGCGCGGCCGGCACCGGGTGGTCTCGACTCAACGATCATCTGCACTGGTTTTCGGACGTGCTGATGGGAAGCGCAGTAGGCATTACCGGCGCGAAGGTGATCGAGGGCCGGTGGCGCGTGTTTGGCCTCCACCCTCCAAAATTCCTCGTCGAGCCGTCTGGCGCGCGGCTCGAATGGCACGCGGAGTTTTAGGGCTTCAGTCGCTGCGGGAACTCCACGAGCTCGCGCGCCAGGGCTTCCAGCCGGTTGGTCAGACTCTCGAGCTCGTGGGCGCGCTTGGTCGTGGCGCGGCGGTACACGGTCCGCGCGGTCAGGTATGTGATGCCGAGCCAGGCCGGAATGATGGTCAGCACCGCGGCTCCCACGAGGTGCAGTGCGCCGACGCCCACGCCAATGATCGGCCCCATGCCGCCGCCCCCCATCCCGCCGCCGATACCACCGAAGACGGCGCCGATGAGCTGATTCATGTTCTCCGAAACCGTGATGCGTGTCTGGCCGCGGCGCATCGTCACGGCGACTTCCACATCGCGCCGAATCGCGGGACCTCTCGAGATCGTCCACGAGAACGAGCGTCCGAACTGACTCACGATCCCCGGATTGCGCATCACCCGGCGGATTTCCTCCACCATCGTCGGATACTCGGCTTCTGGGAGCTCGCCCTCCACGACGCACTCGTACAACAATTCAGTTGGTCCGCCGATCCAGTTGTTCTTGCGGTTGGGGGCTAAAGCCCCCGGGGCGACATACGGGGTCTGAATGGAGTCGGCCGCCTGCCGCACCAGGTCCGGTGCCACGCCGACTTCGCCCGCCAGCGCCTCGACACCACCAATGGTCATTGCGCCCGAGGCCGTCTTCTTCGCCTCGAGCTCGGTGGCGCGCTTTACGATTTCCTGGACCTCGTCTTTGTCGTAGCGCCGCCGTGGACCGGAAGGACTGCGCATCAGCTCATCCATGAGGGCAGCGGGCGTGGGGGTCCGCTGGTCTTGTCGGATCGCCAGGCCGCGCACGAGCGCCGCTTCGATTCTCGCACCTACCGCGCTCAAGCGCGTGCGGTGCATCGATGTCGCCTCGAGGAAGCGGCCCGCACGCACCGCGTCCTCCGTTGGCCAGCGGCCGGGGACTTCGCCGACCAGCATCTCATAAACGACGACGGTGAGGCTATAGACGTCGGTCCGCTCATCGAGCTCGGTCAGTCCCGCAGCCTGCTCCGGGCTCATGTAGCCCGGCGTTCCCACGGGAAAACCGGTCCGCGTCAGGTTCGCGCCGCCCGCCGTGCTGACGGCCTTCGCAATGCCGAAGTCCGCGACGATCGGATGGCCCTGCGAAAAGAGAATGTTCTCGGGTTTGATGTCGCGATGCACCACGCCCATGCGATGCGCGTAGGAGAGCGCGTCGGCTACCGGCTCGGCGATGGTGAGGGCCTCCTGCTGGGAGAGCGTGCGGCGCTGTTCCCTCCCTTCGAGCTTCTGGCGCAGTGAGGCCCCATCGATGTACGGCATGACGTAGTACAGAAAGCCGCCCGCCTCGCCGGAGTCGTACAACGCGAGGATGTGCGGGTGGGTCAGCCGCGCGGCGATCTGGATCTCTTTGAGAAAGCGCTCCACGCCGAGGTACGCCGCGAGTCCCGGCAGCAGCACCTTCAGCGCGACCGCGCGAGTGTGCTTCCTGTCATCGGCGAGATACACCGTGGCCATGCCGCCGCGCCCCAACACACGACGCACAGTGTAGCGGTCGGCGAGGGCGGCCTCCAATTCGACGGGGATTTCGCGCGATGTCTGATCCACGCGGAGAATATACGGAGAGCGGGGTTTTTGGTTTGCTACGCGGCGATGGCGGTGGCCTGGGCTTTCGATTCGTCGTACTCGTCTTCCCAGCGAGCCATCACGACCGTCGCAAGACAGTTGCCGATCAGGTTGACGGTCGTACGCCCCATGTCCATGAGCACATCCACGCCCACCAGCGCCACGGCCGCTTCGATCGGCAGATTGAACGACGCGACCGTTCCCATCAGAATCACGAGCGCGGCGCGCGGCACCCCCGCGACGCCTTTGCTCGTGAGCATGAGCGTAAACATCATCAGCAGCTGCTGCCCCACCGTCAGCGATATGCCGCTCGCCTGCGCCACGAAGATCAGTGCCACCGAGAGGTAGAGCGTACTGCCGTCCAGATTGAACGAATATCCCGTGGGCATGACGAACGCGACGATGCGGCGCGGGACGCCAATCGCTTCCATTCGCTCCATCGCTTTGGGCAGCGCCGCTTCTGACGAGGCGGTCGAAAACGCAATCAGCGCGGGCTCCCGCACGGCGGCGATGAACGTCCTGATCGGCACGCGCGCGAGGCGCGCCACCGGATACAACACGATCAGCACGAAGGCGACGAGCGCGATGTACAGGGTGACGACCACCATCGCGAGCGTCTGCAGATTCTTGAGGCCACCGGGACGCCCCACTGTCACCGCCAGCGCGGCCGCGACAGCGATCGGCGCGAGCTTCATCACGATGCCGGTAAACTTGAACATCACCTCGGCGACGGCCTCGCAGAATCCCAGCATCGTCTCTTTCGGCCGGCCGCGCACCTGGGTCAGTCCGATGGCGAACAGCACGGACCAGAGCACGACCTGGAGCATCTGATTGCTCGACGCGGCCTCGGCAAAGCTCTGCGGCACGATGTGCTCGAGGACCGTGGCGAACGTGATTCGCTCGGTCGCCGGCACCGATGCCGCCGGAGCCGCGAGCGTGGCGCCGACCCCCGGCTTGAGGATGTTGACCGCGAACAGGCCGATGAAGAGCGCCAGCGTGGTAACGATTTCGAAGTAAATGATGGATTTGAGCGCCAGCCGGCCGACGCGCTTCATGTCGTCGCCGTGCCCCGCGATGCCGACCACGAGCGTGCCGAAAATCAGCGGCACGATGATCGATTTGATGAGTCGGATGAACGCCGTGGACAGCGGCAGCAGCGCAACGCCGAAATGCGGGAACGCGATGCCGACGGCGATGCCGACGAGCATCGCAATCACGATCCACTGCGTCAGCGTGATACGGCGGAGAACCGTCCACATAGAGCGGCTCAAGGATAACCGCCCCGACGAACCTCGCCAGCGGCGAGCTCAGTGGTTGCCCCCACTTACATCTTCACGTCCCTGAAGGTAGTGTGAGACATGGCCTCGGAGATCAGCGCAGTAGCTGCGGAAGTGGCGGGTCGGCTCCGCCGGCGTGGTATCGCGTTGAAGGGCGATGAGCGGCCGGAGGATCTCGCCGATCTGTTGTCAGCCGTGGAGAGATTCGAGGGGGCGGTCGAGGCGCGCGGCGGCGATCTGATGGTGGACGATCTGCAAAGCTCGCAGCCCGACGATCGCCACTTTGTCCTGCCACCGCGAAGTGCGGATGAGTCGTTGCGCATTTACATCGCGCAGGTGGATGGGGCGACCGCGCGTGTGAAAGAGCACCCCAGGATTACTTCTTGATGAAGGTCCCGCGTCGTAGCTCGTCGTAGGCCCGCTGCAGCTCTTCCGGCGTATTCATCACGATTGGTCCCTGCCAGGCGACCGGCTCTTGTAGCGGCTGCCCTGATACGAGCAGGAAACGCATCCCCTGCTCTCCTGCCTGCACCGTGATCTCGTCGCCCGAATCGAACAGGACGAGCGAGCGGTTCCCGGTCTCCCCAGCAGCCTCCGTCCCCGCGTCACGGCCGCCGGCCGACACGCGATCGGTTTGAACGCCCTGCGGCGTTGACGCGTCGCTGAACGTGCCGCTCCCATCGAAGATGTAAGCGAACGCGTGGCGGGACGATTCGATGGGAATCGTTTTGCGGGCACGCACCGGAATCCAGACGTCGAGATATCGGGGATCAGCGGCGACCCCTTCTACGGGTCCCTTCTTGCCCCAGAAGTCCCCGGCGACGACACGCACCCGTGTGCCATCGTCGTCGACCACTTCGGGAATCTCGTTGGCGTGGATGTCCTGGTAGCGCGGGTCCGTCATCTTGAGCGAGCGCGGCAAGTTGGCCCACAGCTGGAAGCCGTGCATCCGGCCGCGCTCGTCGCCCTTCGGCATTTCTTGATGCAGGATGCCGCTGCCGGCGGTCATCCACTGCACATCGCCGGCGCCCATCGTCCCGCGGTTACCGAGACTGTCACCGTGCTGGACGCTGCCGCTGAGCACGTAGGTGATCGTCTCGATGCCGCGATGCGGATGCCACGGAAAGCCCGGGAGATAATCCTCGGGATGTTCGTTGCGGAAATCGTCCAGGAGGAGGAACGGGTCGAAGTCGGCGGTGCGGCCGAACCCGAATGCCCGGCGCAGTTTCACGCCGGCGCCCTCGAGTGTGAGCTGGGACTGCGAGATCGATTTGACGGCGCGAATTGACATGTCGACTTAACGCCTCACGCGACGAATGTGTTCCGGACGCGACGGGACCGGAGCATGTACGGAATCCAGAGGCGAACATAGGCGCCGGGGACTACTCGCCGGTAGATCCTACAATCCCAGCCAGTAGCTGATCTTCAGCAGAAAGATGTTCTCCGACGGGCCGTGAAACAGCGCGCCCACATCTTCGTTGAAGTCGATGCTGCCGCGCGGCAGGTCGGGCAGCTGGCTGCTGTGCGTCCACACCACGTACAGCGTCGACCCCGGCCGGTACTCCCAGCGCAGCACCGCGTTCCCGCGGAGCGAACGGACCGTAAACGTAGGGTCGGTAAACGTGTAGCTGGGTGCCCCGCCGTTGAGCGTATCCGCGTCAACCGTGATCGATGCCGGATTGTGCGCCGGATCAGCCGCCGGCGTGACGACCACCGTGCCGAAGTCACGGCCGTATTCCAGACGCTGGGACCCGCGTGGCGCCGCGTAGACGTTGTAGTGCGAGTAGGTGCCCGATGCGATGAGCGGTTGCAGGTACAACTCCAGCGTCAGCGCCGGCGAGAACGTCCAGTTCAGTCGCGTGTCCATCGAAATGCTTTGCTGTTCGAGATGAGCGAAGACGTAGCGACGGCCGTAGAACAGCACATCCGTCGGATCGGCATAACTGTCGACGTACTGGAACCCCGTCTCCTGATGCCCGAGCGATGGGCCGAGCGAGACGGCCACATTCGAGCGCGGCTGCAGTTGGAGAGCGAGACTGATCGAGTGATCGCAGTCGCCTTCGCGATTACAGCCCCGGTCGGTACTGAACTGGGCGGAGATTTTCTTGCGTTGATCCGTATTGACGCCCGCAAACAGGTAGTCGATGCCGGGCCGTTTCACGACCGGACCGCCGCGGGTCTGCCGGTCATCGAACAGGTCGGGCCGGTGAATCCAGAACGCGGTCAGCCACCAGTAGCTCAGCGTTTGCATCTGGGCGAACGTGTGGACCTGCCGGTCGTTGAGGTCGCCGTCGAAGTTGTATTGCTGCTGCACGCCGCCGATCAAATAGAGCGCCCGGTACCAGCTGGTCGGTTTGGTCCACTGCGGGAAGATGTTCGCCCCCATCCACCAGTAGTCGGCCCGCGAAAAGAACGTGATGTCGTTGTTGTTGAAAGCCGGCGAGCGGAAGTTGGTCGAGGCTTCCCACAGCCAGTGACCCGACTCCTTGGAGACGCGCGCGTAGCCGCCGACTCCCGCCATGCCGGTGCGCGGGGCCCGCGCGTCGGCGGTGTCGGGACGATCGGGCCGCTGGAAGTAATGCGCCGACCCGAACCGGATGCGCCGCATCGCGGCGGTGTCGCCGTGCACGTCGGTCGCGGCGAACTGCGCCATCAGCCGATAGGTGCGCTTGTGCCACCAGCTGTCCACCGACATGCCGCCTGCTTCCGAGTGCTCCGACAGCCTGCTCGCGACGTAGGGGTCGTCGAGATTGCGGTAGACGGACGTCGCCATCGCCTTGAATTGCGTCGCGCCACCGCGCAAGTCCTTGGCGACGCGCGCCGAGAAGTAGTTCGTGAGCGGCTCGACCGTAAATGTGCCGCCCGTCCCGTCCTCCAACTGCACGGGGGCGCGTTCGTGCTTCGTGACCGCCTCGAGCACCCCGAGCGACCAGCCCGACGGAGTGCGACCGGTCAGCTTTCCCGCGCCAATGATCGCGGAGTTTTGCGGTGGATCCGCAAACTCGACCGGCACCGCTAAGTCTGAGCGCCAAGGCGAGATCTGCGGAGCCCGGCCGATGCGGCGCGTATTCAGCATGCTGAGACTCGACACATTGGAACAGAAGTAGCAGTTAAATCCGCCCAATCCGAAGTACCCCGCACCCTCCACGAAGAATGGCCGCTTCTCCGCCAGGAATGTTTCGTACGCCGAGAGATTCACGACGGCGGGATCGACCTCCACCTGCCCGAAGTCGGGGTTGATCGTGGCGTTGAGGGTGAGATTCGACGTGACGCGCAGTGTCGCATCGCCACCGACGCGGCCGTCCGTGGCTTTCGGATCGTAGAATGGGTCGGCGCTGTTTCCCGGAGCCCGCGTCGTCTGGCCGAGCACATAGGGCAAGACCTCCGCGCGGCCAGGCGCCTTGTGGATGACCAGCCCCGTGAGATGGCCAAACCGCGCCGGCCCACCGCTCTCGTCCAAGCCCCACCACGACCACTGCGACAGCTCATTCAGCCGGTTTTCCTGACGCCAGATCTGCAAGCCCCACGTTTGCTCATTGGACGTCGATGGATACCGCAGCTGCGAAAACGGAATGCGCAGCTCCGCGGTCCAGCCGAGCGAATCGATGTGCGTCTGTACTTCCCAGACGGGATCCCACGAGGGATCGCCGCCTCCGCCCAGGCCGTTGGCGTCCTGCTTCACGCCCGAGGGATTCACCAAGAAAAACAGCCGGCCGATGTGATCGTGGTACGTATCGAAGATGACCTGGACGTAGTCCGTGCTGATATCCGCATCGCGGCGGGCGAGGCGCGTGCGCACACCCGCCGCTCCCGAGTCATCGTACATCCGCGCGCCGACATAGATGGCCGCGTCGTCGTAGGTAAACCGCACCTCGGTGCGCTGCGTCGCTGCCTCGCCCGATTTCGGTTGGGCTTGCCGGAACCCCGTCGCCGCAGGTGCGACCTGCCAGATCGGTTCGTCCAGCCGGCCATCGAGATGAATCTCCCCCTGCAGCGGGATCGCCCGGACTTCGGGCGGCGGGACGGGATGGATGTTCTGCGATAATAAGGAAGCAGGAAGAGCGGCTGCGAGCAGCGAGGCGAGAAAGACTGAGACGGACGTGCTCGGCATGACGGTCACTTGGCCAGGATACAAGCTTGGACGCGCCAGCACGCCAAAAGGTTGCGAGCCTGACCGGAGCCTTGCACGGCACTGACCCCGTGCGTATCGGCCCCCTCTTCATTAGATATTCGACACCCAATGCCACAATCCGCTGCCGCCGGCGCCCCAGGCGTGCCTTCCGCCCCTGCCGCGCCTCCGACCATTGCGCCACCCGCGCCCCCCTCACCACCTCTGCCCGAGCGCATCACCCGGCTGGTCGATCTATCCCAGAACCTCTGGTGGAGCTGGCAGCTCGATGCGCGCGAGCTGTTTCACCGGATCGACCACCGCCTCTGGGAAGCGACGCGGCACAACGCCGTAGAATTCCTCCGGCAGGTGGACCCGGAGCGTCTCGCACAGCGCGCCAAGGATGCCGCCTTCCTCGAACGCTATGACGCGGTGATGCGCCGCTTCGAGGAGCTCCAGGAGCGCGGCGACACGTGGTTCGCGGACCAGTCTCCGGAGCTGCTCAAGCGGTCGATCGCGTATTTCTCGGCCGAATTCGCCCTGCACCGCTCTCTGCCGATTTACTCGGGCGGTCTCGGCGTGCTCGCCGGTGATCATTGCAAGGAGGCCTCCGACCTGGGCGTGCCGCTGGTCGGCGTCGGCTTGTATTACCACGGCGGCTACTTCGATCAGTTGATCGGACTCGACGGCTGGCAGCGCGACTCCGACGATCCGATCGATCCCGCCGTGAATCCCGTGGCTCGGGTCAACGGGCCCGACGGCGATCCCGCTCTCGTATCGGTCACAATTGCCGGCCGTGAGGTCCACATCGGCGCTTGGCGCGTGATGGTGGGACGCGTCCCGGTCTACCTGCTCGATACCGACCTCGATCGCAACGATCCCGCCGACCGCAAGCTGACCGCGCGGCTGTACACCAGCGCAGCCGAATGGCGCCTGCGACAGGAGTGGGTCCTGGGCGTCGGCGGCGTGCGCATGCTCCGAGCCCTCGGCATCAATCCGGAGATCTGGCACGCGAATGAGGGGCACGCGGCGTTCATGCACGTCGAGCGGCTGCGCGAGCTCCTCGCGAACGGCCTCACCCTTCCGGCGGCACGGAATCAGATCCGTTCCTCGAGTGTCTTTACAACACACACGCCGGTTGCGGCGGGACACGACGTTTTTACGACGGAACAAGTCGAGCAAGTGACAGGGCCGTTCTGGAACGCAATGGGTATCACCCGCGAACAATTCATGTCGCTCGGAAACTCCGGGCCCAATGATCAGCGGTTCGAGATGACGGTGCTCTCGCTGCGTCTCGCGGGCCGCGTGAACGGCGTATCGGCCCGGCATCAGGAAGAATCGCGGCGCATCTGGCGTTGGGTGTGGGATAACCGGCCCGCAGAACAAATCCCCATCGGGCACGTCACGAACGGCGTCCACCTCGGCACCTGGATGGCGCGACCGATCCGCGAGCTGCTCGCCGTAGCCCTCGGTGCAGATTGGGAATCGCGCACGGAGCCCGACAGGACCGCGGCGGCCGTACGGGCACTGGATAATGACCGGCTGTGGGCTGCGCACGAGAGCCTGCGGTACCTGCTGCTGCATTACATCCGCGAGGAAGCGCGTCACCGTTGGCGGGATTACTGGAAAGAACCGGCGAAGCTTGCGGCGGCCGGGACGCTCCTCTCCCCCAACGTACTGACCCTCGGATTCGCCCGCCGCTTTGCAACCTACAAGCGAGCCGACCTGCTGTTCCGCGACCCCGAGCGGCTGCGGCGACTGCTGACCGACTCTCGCCGCCCCGTCCAGATCATCTTCGCCGGCAAGGCGCATCCCGCGGACGATCCGGGGAAGCGCGTGCTGCAGCGGATTTTCACGGCCGCGCAGGATCCCAGTTTCGAGGGACGAATCGCGTTCCTCGAGGATTACGAAATGCATCTCGCGCAGCGCATGGTCGCCGGTGTGGATATGTGGGTCAACCTGCCGCGCGTGCCGCTCGAAGCCTGCGGTACCAGCGGCATGAAGGCGGCGCTCAACGGCGTTCCACAGTTGAGCACGCTCGATGGTTGGTGGGCCGAGGGGTTCACGGGGGAGAATGGCTGGGCGATTCCCTTGTCTGGTGCCGAGGCTGACGCGGAGCAGTGGGACATGGAGCATCTGTTCCGTCTGCTCGAGCAGGAAGTAGTACCGAAGTTCTACGATCGCATCCCTGGCAAAGTATCCGCCGCCTGGGTACAGATCATGAAGTCCGCGCTGGCCGTGAGTGTCGAGCGGTTCACCACCCGACAAATGCTGCAGACCTACGTCACGCGATACTACGTTCCCGCGGCCGCCGGGGACGCCCTTCCCGAGAATTCTGCCACCGTAGCGCAGGGGGATTAGTTGGAGACCCGGGTGACAGGACTCGCCAACTAAGGCTCTCCCCTGATCGGATGAGCGCACCACAGCATGGCCTCGCCGTCATCCACGGCCATTTCTATCAACCGCCACGGGAAAACCCAGTGACGGGACTGGTTGATGCCGAGCCGTCGGCCGCGCCTGAGCATGATTGGAACGTGCGCATCACCAAGGAATCGTATCGCCCGCTCGTGCCGGTCTACGAGTACTTGAGTTTCGATTTCGGACCGACGCTGCTCGACTGGCTGCAGCGTGAAGCGCGTAACGTCTACGACGCGGTGATCCGCGCCGATCACGCCGGCGTACGGCGGCTGGGACACGGCAATGCGCTGGCGACGCCGTATCACCACATCATCCTCCCGCTTGCGAGCCGGCGCGATAAGGAAACGGAAGTGCGCTGGGGGATTCAGGACTTCAAAAGGCGGTTCGGGCGCGATCCGGCTGGTTTCTGGCTGCCCGAAACGGCCGTCGATCGGCAGACGCTCGATGTGATTGCAGCCGCGGGGGTCGCATTCACGGTGCTCGCTCCGCATCAGGTTTCCAAGGCGCCGGAGTACGGGCTGCCCGCCAGGATCGACCTCGACGGTGGGCGCTCTATCGCAGTCTTCGCCTACGACGGCAAGTTGTCGCACGGCGTCGCGTTTGGCGGGCTGGCGACGGATCCCGACCGCTGGACCGACGTGCTGAGACACACGTCCGCGGGTGCGATCGCGAGCATCGCGGTGGACGGCGAAACGTTCGGGCATCATCACAAGGGCACCGACAAGACCGTCGCGACGGTCGTGCACCGCCTGCAGCATTCCGGCACAGTGAAAGTGAGCAACTTTGCCGCCGCGCTCGCCGATCACCCGCCCCGGGAGACGGTGAATCTCGTCGAGCCGACCTCGTGGAGCTGCGCACACGGCGTGGAGCGGTGGCGATCGGCGTGCGGTTGCAGGCTCAGGGGAGACACGCAGCAGGAGTGGCGCGCGCCCCTGCGCGACGCGGTGGACTGGCTCGCCGCCGAGATCCATGCGATCTACGAGCGTGAGGGGGCGTCCCTGCCCGGCGGTCCCTGGGCATTTCGAGACGCGGCCGGCGCCACCGCGCCGGTGAAAGGCGGTGACAATGTGGAGCGTCTGATCGAGATGGAGCGTGGCGTGCTGCGTGCCATGACGTCGTGCGGCTGGTTCTTCGATGACATCGCCGGCATCGAAGGGCGGCAGGTGCTGCGCTACGCCGCGTACGCGATCGGGCTCGCCGGTCCCGACAGCGCACGGCTCGAGGCCGGCTTCATCCAAAAGCTGGGCGACGCGGAGGCCAACGACCCCAGAGCGGGCAGCGCCGCCGACGTCTTTCGGCAGACGCTGCAGCCCACGCCGTCGTGAACGCTCCCCTCCGTTTTGTGTTCGGCCTGCACCTGCATCAACCGGTGGGGAATTTCGATCACGTCATGGCCGATCATGTGCGCGATGTATACCGGCCGATCATCGAGCGTGCCACCGCTGCCGGATTCTTCCCGCTTACGCTGCACGTCTCTGGCCCATTGCTCGAATGGCTGGAGCACCATGAAGTGAGCTGGCTCGACATGATCGGCCGGCTGGCGGTCGATGGAAAGCTGGAGCTGCTGCTCGCCGGGTTCGACGAGCCGATTCTCGCATCGTTGCCCAAGCCGGACCGGCTGGAGCAGATCGGCCGCATGCGCGACTACTTGAAGCGTCGTTTTGGCGTCGACGCGACGGGCCTCTGGCTTACGGAGCGCGTCTGGCAACCAGGCCTGGCCGAGGATCTCGCCGAGGCGGGCGTGGAGTACGCGCTCGTCGACGACCGCCACTTTTTGGTAAGCGGCTTTCGCAGCGACGAGCTGCACCGACCGCACCTCACCGAGTCGAACGGCCGCCGCGTGGGGCTGCTCGCAATCGACGAGCGGCTCCGGTACCTGATTCCATTCCGGCCGCCGGAAGAGACGGCGTCGTATCTGCGGCAGCTGCGCAGTCACGGCCACGGACTCGCCGTGCTCGCCGACGACGGCGAGAAGTTCGGCGGGTGGCCCGGCACGAAAGACTGGGTCTACGGCTCGGGCTGGTTGGACACGTTCCTGCAGACGATGGAGCGGCTGATAGCCGCCGGCGAGATGAAGCTCACGACCGGGCAGGAGGCGTTCCGGCAGGTCCCATCGGGGGGACTGGCCTACCTCGGCACCACGTCCTATCGGGAGATGGAGAAGTGGTCTCTTCCGTCTGCCGCCCAGCAGGACCTCACCAAGCTCGAAGAGCAGCTGGGGCCAGAGCGTCTCGCCGCCTCGACAGCGTTCGTGCGGGGGGGACACTGGCACCATTTCCTCGTCAAGTACGCCGAGGCAAACCGGATGCATAAGACGATGCTCGCGCTTTCGACCCTCTCGCGCAGCCGCGGCGATCCGCCCGAGGCGCGGCGGGCCATTGGGCGGGCGCAGTGCAACGACGCCTACTGGCACGGCGTGTTCGGCGGTCTCTACCTGCCGCATTTGCGCAATGCGATCTGGCGCCAGCTCGCCATCGCCGAGCATGTGCTGCGTCAGGGCGAATCGCTCGCCTGCGACGAGCGCGACCTCGACTACGACGGCTACCCCGAGCTGTGGGTGCATTCGTCACAGTTCTCGGCGTTGATCAGCCCCCATCGCGGCGGCGCCGTCGAGGTGCTCACACGCTTCAGCGACCTCACCAACCTCGCCGACGTGCTGACGCGGCGTCGCGAGTCTTATCACGAGCTCCCCAAGCAGACGCATGGTGACGGCGGCCACGACAAATCGGGCGGAACGCAGAGCATTCACGACATCGAGAAAGCGTCCCGCCTCACCGAGCTGCCGCCCGTGGATGCGGAGCCACGCGCGATTCTCGTCGACCGCCTGATCAACACCGACGTTACAGCAACGCAGTACGCCAAAGGCAATTACAAGCCGCTGCGATCGTGGGCCGCCGAGCCGATGCGCGCCACCGTGAATGCAGCCCCCGACTCGATCACGGTCGTGCTGCAGGGTGATCGGATCGAAAAGCGGCTCACCTTCGATGCCGCAGGGTGTCTCGAGGTTCGCTACCGCTGGGACGGTTCGGGAATGCCGGCGGACGCACTCTTCGCGCCTGAACTGTCACTCGCCCGCAGCGTTGCGCTCCAGGTGCATCCCGAGGCGGACATCTGGCGCTCCGAGATCACCACGGTCTCACGCAGCGAGAAAGGCTTCGAAGAAACGATCCAGGGCATCTCGATTACACCGCGCTGGCCTGCCCAACTCGGCGGATGCTCGCTCGAGCTCGGCGCGAGCGCCTCCCCGTGAGGGCGCTGCGCCGCCGGGAGCGCATCGCGAATCTCTGCGCGGTTTCCCGGTCGCGATGCTGGTGAAAAACTGAGGCTGGCAGTTGGTGGAGGTTGGCCGAGGTGATGTATTTTTGAGGCATGCCTTCCGAAGAGTCGTTCGCATCACTCGCCCAACAACTGGTCGAGATCGGCCGGCAGTCTTATGCCCGCGGGTGGACGTTTGGAACCAGCGGCAACTTCAGCGCGGTCGTGAGCCGGGAGCCCCTCCGGTTGGCCATCACGACCAGTGGCGTCGATAAGGGCCTGCTAAACGCCAGTCAAATCGTGCAGATTGATGAAACCGGTCGTGTGCTCGGTGGCGGCGCGGGAAAGCCTTCTGCCGAAGCCCGGCTGCATGTCGCAGTCGCACGCGCGCGCGGCGTGGGGGCAGGCGCCGTGTTGCATACGCACTCGATCTGGAGCACGGTTCTCTCCGATGCCGCCGCTGACGGGGGCGTCGTGATCGAAGGCTATGAGATGCTCAAGGGGCTCGACGGCGTCAGCACGCATCAGCACCGTGAATGGCTCCCGATCATCGAGAACACGCAGGATTGGGCGATAGCGGCGGCGGAGGTGGAGCAACTGCTCCGCGCCAACCCGAAAGCGCACGGATTCCTCATCCGCCGGCACGGTCTCTATACCTGGGGCCGCGACCTCGCAGCAGCGAAACGGCAGATGGAAATCCTCGAGTTCTTGTTTGAAGCGATGGGTCGAAAGCGAGGCATGACATGGCAACCGTAAGAATCCCCGCGGAGCAGAGGACGATCACCGATCAGAACGAGGTGACGGGTTACCTCAAGACGTTGGAGATCGATTATGAGCACTGGCCGGGAGAGCAGCGCGTGGCGGTCGATGCTTCGGCGGAAGCCGTCTTGCAGGCCTACGCGCCCGAGATCGCACAACTCAAGGCGCGCGGCGGGTACGTGACCGCGGACATCATCGACGTCACCTCCACCACCCCCGGCCTCGACGCCATGCTCGCGAAATTCAACGTCGAGCACTGGCACGACGAAGACGAAGTGCGCTTCATCATTCGCGGGCGCGGCCTGTTCCACATCCATCCGCGCCAGGGTCCGGTCATCGCTATCGAAGTGGAGGCCGGTGATCTGCTGCGCGTCCCCCGCGGCACCCATCACTGGTTCGATCTCTGCGCCGACCGCAACATCCGGGCGATCCGTCTGTTCCAGGACAAGTCGGGCTGGACGCCGCACTACACCAACAGCGGCACCGACAGCGGCTACCAGCCGGTGTGCATGGGGCCAACGTACATCCCGCTCGGGGCTCATTCGAGCTGACCCCTCCCAACACTCGCGCGATCCTGCTGGACATCGAGGGCACGACCACGCCCATCGCATTCGTCCAGCAGGTGCTGTTCCCGTACGCGCGAGCACAGGTGCGTGAGTATCTCCAGCAGAACGCGACGAATCCCGGCGTGCTCGCGGATGTCGCGGCGCTGCGCGCGGAGCACGCCGCCGAGCCCCCCACGCAATCCGGTCTCCCGGCCTGGAATCCATCCGACGAGCGGCGGTCGGCCGAGGCCTACGTCTACTGGCTGATGGACCGTGACCGCAAATCGACGGGACTGAAGTCGCTGCAGGGCCGGATCTGGGAAGCCGGATATCAGCGCGGCGAGCTGCAGGGAAAAGGGGAGGTCTACCCCGACGTACGCCCGGCGTTTGTGCGCTGGCGCCGCAACGGCATCCTCATCGCCATCTTTTCCTCCGGCAGTATTCAGGCGCAGCGCAACCTGTTCGCCAACACGAGCGCCGGCGACCTCACGCCTTTTCTCTACGACTATTTCGACACCAAGACGGGCCCGAAGCGGGAATCCAACAGCTACCGGGTGATCGCCGCCGCGCTGCACCAATCGCCGAGCGAAGTGTTGTTCGTCTCGGACGTCACGGCCGAGTTGGACGCGGCGCGCGATGCGGGGATGAGTACTGTCCTGTGCGTGCGCGGATCCGACGCTCCCGTCGAGACGACTGGCGCGGGCCATACTCGCATTCGCTCTTTCTATGAGCTAGCGTAGCCGCCATGATGATCGCGCTCGGTGTCGGGATCGTGGTCCTGGCGTGGGCGGTGTTCACCTTCAATCGACTGATTCGGTTGCGGCAGCTGGGCGACAACGCCTGGTCCGACATCGACGTCCAGCTGAAGCGCCGTCACGATCTCATTCCCAATGTCGTCGCCGTCGTCAAAGGTCATGCCGGTTACGAGCGCGGTACGCTCGAGGCGCTGGTCGCCGCGCGTGGCCGGGCCGTTCAGGCGAGCGCGAGCCCCCCGGCGAGTCGCGCGCGCGAAGAAGATCCGCTCGGCGGCGCGCTGCAGCGTGTGTTCGCGGTCGCCGAGGCATACCCGGAGCTGCGCGCAGCGGCGAGCTTTGCCGGCCTCCAGCAGACGTTGACCGATGTCGAGGACCACCTCCAGAATGCGCGCCGCTACTACAACGCCGTGGTGCGCGACTTCAACACGGCGATCGCGCAGTTCCCCTCCAGCATCATCGGCGGGATGATGCGGCTCCGTCCGCGAGAGTTCTTCGGTCTGGACGATCCTTCGGAGCGCGCCGTGCCGCAGGTGCCGTTGACGGTGCTGCTGCTGTGCTGCGTTGGTGCCGCATCGGTCAACGCGCAACAGCGCTCGTATTCCATCGAGCGCTTCGCTGCGCGGATCCACGTCAACCGCGACGCGTCGATCGATGTGACCGAGACCATCACGGCCCGATTCGTCGGTTCATGGAACGGTCTGTACCGCACCGTTCCTGTCGACTACCACACGCTGCAAGGCCTGAACTGGCGCCTCGGCGTTTCATTGCAGAGCGCCCGCGACGACGTGGGCCATGATTTGCGCACCGAGACGAGCCGCGTGCGCCAGTACATCAAGTACAAGATCTGGATCCCCGGCGCCCAGAATGCTGTGCGGACGATCGTGCTGCGCTATCACGCGACCAACGGCCTGCGCTTCTTCGACGAGCACGATGAGCTCTACTGGAATGTGACCGGTGACGAATGGGATGTGCCCATCGAAACGGCCGCGGCGACCATCGAGCTGCCCCAGAGCACGCCCGGCATACGAGCGGTAGCATTCAACGGTGTCTACGGGTCCCGCGCGCAGGACGCGACCGTGACCATTGGTGGCGACACGGTGCGCGTCGTCATGTCACACGCCCTCGGCTATCACGAAGGATTGACCGCCGTTGTCGGCTGGAATAAAGGCATGGTCCTGGCGCCGACCGCCACGGCCCGGGCGCTCGCGACCCTGCGCACCAATTGGCCGTTGTTCATTCCCGTTCCGGTGCTGCTGCTCGGCTTCGTCGCCTGGCGCCGCTCGGGAGTCGATCCGCGCGGCCGGCCGATTGCCGTGCAGTACGAGCCGCCGCGCGCGATGACGGCCGCCGAAGCCGGGACGCTGCTCGACAACAGCGCGGATATGCGGGATATCACCGCCACGCTCGTGGACCTCGCGGTGAAAGGCTACCTGCGCATTGAGGAGCATCAGGTCCCGAAGCTGTTCGGTCTTCTCGGCGGGGGCACGACGTACAACTTCCACCGCCTCAAGACGAGTGAAGGGCTCGCACTACACGAAGAGGCGGTCTTCAGCGGAATCTTCTCCGAGCGCGGCGACGTCGTCTCGCTCGATGAGCTGAAAGACCAGTTCTACAAGCTGCTCCCCGTCATTCGCGACGCGGTTTTCGATGGCCTGACCGCTACCGGGTACTACAAGAGCCGGCCGGACAAGGTGCGGCAGAATTGGATGGGCCTGGGTGTAACCGTCGGGTTCGTTGTCGGAGTCGGAGGAGTCTTTCTCTCCAAAGTCCTGCTCTTCACACCGGTCCCTTTCATTGTCGCCGGGGTCGTCAGCGCACTCATCCTCATCGTCTTCGCCCAAATCATGCCGGCGCGCACTGAGCCGGGAGCGCGCGCCCTCGAGCAGGTGCTCGGGTTCGAGGAATTCCTGCGGCGCGTCGAGTCGGAGAACCTGAAGCGCGTCATCATCGGCCACCCGGAGCTATTCGATAAGTTCTTGCCGTTCGCGATGGCGTTTGGGGTGGAGCAGCAGTTCGCGCGGGCGTTCCAAGGGATCTACACCGAGCCCCCGCGCTGGTACGTTGGTCCCAGCGTCACGAACTTCAACGTGACGCATTTCTCGAGCAGCATGTCGCATCTCACGACCGTGGCGGGCACGACCATGTCGTCGTCGCCCCGCAGCTCGGGTGGGTCGGGGTTTGGCGGCGGTGGAGGCTCCGGTGGCGGCGGAGGTGGCGGCGGCGGCGGGGCGTTCTAGACGTATTTGAGCCACCAGTCGTTGCGACGCGCCTTCAGGTCCGCATACCACCGGCTTGGGAAGTAGAGCATCACGAGCGCGAGCGCCCACACGAGGTAGAGCAATCCGAGACTCCAGGTGTACCCGTCGGGCGGCGGCGGATTGCCCATCGGATGATTCGTGAAGAGCCACGGACTCACACTGCCCAGGCGAACCTTCGAGACTACGAGCGCGAGCGCGTGGATGAGCGCGATATGCAGCACATAATAGAAGAACGGGACGCGCCCAAACACCGTGAGCCATTGCGTGACGGGCCCGCGCGCCCGATCGAGCAACGGTATCAGCGCGATCGTCGGACCGAGCGTCATCAGCAAGAAGCTGAGCGATGCGGGATACTTGGTGGTGTTGAGGAACGACAGCAGCGCGGGCATCTGTCCGCCTGCACTCCACGGCCGGGGATCGCCGTAGACGTTGAAACCGCGCAGGAGCAGGAACAGCGCGGTTGCCCCGAGTCCGATTTGTAGACAGAGCCGGTTGCGGCGCGCCGGCTCCAGTGTGAGGATGGTGCCGAAGCCATAGCCCGCCGCCATCACGCCAATCCATGGAATGATCGAATAGAGGATGATCAGCGGGGTTCCATTCACTGGACCGTTGGAGAACCCGATATAGAGGATCTTCCATGCCTCGCCCAATGCCGGAGTCGCCTGGATGATCGGGCCCATCACGAGATTGTGCAGGGCGATGATCGACACGCCCACGATACCGACCGTGCGCGGCCGCATTCGCACGAGCCAGCTCATGATGAACATGCACCAGCCGATTACCCAGATCACCCCGCCGAGGAGGTAGTTCGCGAAGTCGACGTTGAACGTCCAGGCGACGCGAATGACGGTGAGCTCGAGGACGATCAGCCAGATGCCGCGTATGCGGAGAAATCGGGACAGATCGGAGTGTTTGCGGCCGTAGAACAACCCGCTCGTTCCGGCCAGAAAGATGAACGCCGGAGCGACAAAGTGCGTGATCCAGCGGGTAAGGAAGATCCCCGCCGTGGGACCTCCGGCCGGGAGTCCGGAATAGACACGGACGTGATCGATCGCCATCAGCACCATGACGGCGCCGCGAATCAGATCGATAGACGCAACGCGCGAGTGGACGGCTGCCGCCGCCGCGGGCAGAGACACCGGCGCGCTCATGAAAGCGAACATGAGACGTACGCGCGGAACCAGCAAGTCCGGAAGCCGTTAAATTGGGCCGGCCCATGTGGCACCGATCGGGCGGTTTCGGACTGTTCGTCGCGCTGGCCGTTCCGTTCAACGGCCACGCCCAGAGCCTTCACGTGGCCACCGCAACGGGAACCGTGCGTCTCGATGGGCGGCTGGATGAGGCCGACTGGTCGCGCGCCGACTCAATCGGCGATTTGCGCCAGCGCGAGCCTGCCGTCGGGGAGCCCGCAACTGAGCGCACCGTCGTGAAAGTGTTGCGAGACGCCGGCGCGCTGTACATCGGCGTGCAGGCCTACGACGGCGCACCCACGCGAATCCGCGCCACGCAGCTCCGCCGGGACGCTGACCTGTCCAGCGATGATCATGTGCTGCTTCTGATCGACAGCTTTCACGACCGGCGCGGGGCATTCGTCTTCGGGACCAACCCCAACGGCGCTCGCTGGGACGCGCAGCTCAGCGACCTCGACAATCTCAATCAGGATTGGAACGGCATCTGGGACGTCGCGGCTCGCCGGGATGGGAACGGGTGGACCGCGGAGTTCCGCATCCCGTTTCAGACGCTTCGCTTTGGCGCCGGCCACGACGTGCGGTTGGGCTTCAACATCGAACGCTTCGTCCGACGCAAGAACGAGAAGGATCTGTGGCGCTCCTGGGGCCGGGCGGAGGGGCTGTATCAGCTCTTGAACGCCGGCGAGCTGAACGAGATGGGGGCTGTGCGGCGCGGCCGCGACGTGGAGCTCTACCCCTACGTGCTGAGTCGCGTGATCGAGCCCGAACACGACAGCGCCGGTACGCGTGTCGCCGACGGCTTCGTCGGCGCGAAAGCGGGTGTAGACGCGAAGCTGGGTGTCACGCCGACGCTGACGGCCGACCTGACCGTCGGTACCGACTTCGCGCAGGTGGAATCCGATCAGCAGGTCATCAACCTGACACGCTTTCCATTCTTCTTCCCGGAGAAACGCCAGTTTTTCCTCGAGTCGAGCGGGCTGTTCGACTTCGGGACGCCGGAACGAGTCCAGGCGTTCTATTCACGACGCATCGGACTGGACACCGCCGGCAGGCCGGTTGCGATCGCCGCAGGCGCCCGTTTGTACGGGCGGGTTGGCCCATGGCGCCTCGGCCTGCTCGACGCGCAATCGGGCAGGAGCGGCCGAGAGGTCAACGACGCCGTGGTGAGATTCCAGCGCGACCTCTTCGCGAGATCGTACGTCGGGATGATCGGCGCGCTGCAGACGAACCCGGACGGGCCATCGGCGGCGACTGCGGGATTCGACCTGGACCTCCCGCTCATCGTGGACGGCCAAAACCTCGAGCCCAAGGTCTGGATCATGGGGACGCGAACGCCCGGCATCAGCGCGCTTCCGCTCGCCTGGCGACTGTCGGCGGATTATCCCAATGACCTGTTCGACAACTTCGTCTCGCTCTATCGCATCGACGACGGATTCAATCCAGTGCTCGGATTCGTGCGGCGCACGGGCATCTGGGAGACGACAGGGCACACCGATTTCATGCCGCGGCCGCACGCACTCGGAATCCGCCAGCTGGATTTCACGCTGCCGCTGCCGAGCTGGGACATCATTGCCAATGAGTCGGGCTCATTGACGAACACAGGGGATTGGCAGACTGCGTGGTTCGAGCTGCGGGTCTTCGGCGGCGACCGCGACAATGGAGACCACTTCGAAGTCAATCTTCAACGCCAGCTCGATGCTCCAACCGATACCTTCGAGATCTTTCACGGCGTCGACGTGGCGCCCGGACGATACTGGTGGTCGCGCTACGAGCTCCAGTACCAGATGTCGCCGGCGCATGCGCTTGGTGTCGCCGCGTTCGTCAACTGGGGCGGCTTTTTCGGTGGCCGCAGCACGGACGTGAAGCTCGAAGGCACGTTGCGCGCCGGCGGTCACGCGATCGTGGGCGTGAGCGCGACTCGAACCGCCGCCGCCCTGCCGGACGGCAACTTCACCGCACTACAGACCGCGACGCGCATCGAATACGATTTTAACCCGCGCACCAGTCTGCTGGGCTTCGGTCAGTTCACCAACGAGGATCAGCGCGTCGACTTCAACATCCGATTCCACTGGATTCCCGTGATCGGAGACGACGTCTATCTCGTCTGGAATTCCGGCTACAGCACCAGTGCAGCGACGCGGTACAGGTTCCCGGCTGCTGCCTCCCTGACGAAGCCACTGAACGGCGCGTTCATCGTGAAAGTCGTGCACCGCCTCACCCCATGACGGCCGTCATCGCGGCACTGCCCCGAGACGGGCGACTGTTATTCCTGACGCGGTTTACGCGGCTCGTCGCATACGGTGCGCTCTCCGTCGTGCTGGTCCTGTACCTGACCACTCTGGGGCTCGGACCATCGCAGATCGGCCTACTGCTCACACTCACGCTCGTCGGCGACACGCTGGTCTCGCTCTGGCTCACGACCCGGGCCGACCGGTTCGGACGCCGCCGCACGCTGATCATCGGCGCTGCGCTCATGGCGGCGGCGGGCCTCACGTTCGCGCTCACGACGAATTTCGTTTTTCTGGTGATCGCGGGGATGGTCGGCGTCATCAGCCCAAGTGGCAACGAGGTCGGTCCGTTTCTTCCAATCGAGCAGGCGGCTCTCGCTCAGGTCGTTCCGACTGACCTTCGGACCGAGCTGTTTGCGTGGTACACGTTGGCAGGTGCATTGGCAACGGCGATCGGGTCCTTGTCCGCCGGGGTTGTATCGCAGACACGGCCGTATCGAGCCGTGCTGCTGCTGTATGCCGTGCTCGGCATTGTCCTCGCCATTGGGTTCACGGCTCTCTCCCCGACCGTCGAACAGGCTGCGCCTGAGAGGAGCGCGTTCCTGGGCCTCGGTCCCTCGCGGCGTATCGTGCTGCGACTGGCGGGCCTCTTCGCCCTCGACTCCTTCGCGGGCGGATTCGTTGTCCAGAGCTTCGCGGCGTACTGGTTTTACCTGCGCTTCGGCGCGAATCCCGCTACGCTGGGCGCCATTTTCTTCGGCGCCAACCTGCTCGCGGGGCTCTCCGCGCTGCTGGCGGCCCGCTTGGCCGCGCGCTTCGGGCTCGTTCGGACCATGGTCTTCACACATTTGCCGTCGAACGTGCTGCTGATTCTCGTTCCATTGATGCCAACGCTGGCGCTCGCCACACTCGTCTTATTCATGCGTTTCAGCATCAGCCAGATGGACGTGCCGACACGCCAGTCGTATCTCATGGCCGTCGTCCGGCCGGAGGAGCGGTCGGCTGCGGGTGGGGTAACGGGCGTGGCGCGGACCATCGGCGCCGCCGTGGCGCCGGTCTTCGCGGGACTCCTGTTCGCTCAGCCGGCGCTCATCAACGTCCCGTTCTTTGTTGCGGGCACGCTGAAAATCGTCTACGACGTGCTGCTGTACCGCGGGTTCGCTCGCCTTAGCTCCTCTTGAGGCTCACGTGATCGACTGCCGCCCGCAGCCTGCGCGCCAGCGCGAGCGCATCGCCTTCACCCCAGAAATGCATGAACAAGAGCCGCGGAGACTCGGCAAGCATGTGACTGTGCAGGGCGGTCACCTCGATTCCATTGGATCCCAGCGCCCGCAGCACCGGCGTCACTTCATTCGCCGTCAGGACGAAGTCTCCAGTCACGGCGGCCCGGCCCGCTCCGGTAGCCTGGAAGTTGATTGCCGTCGCCACCCCCATGGCGGGCGGGACTTCGATACTGTCCAGCATGACCGGACCGTCGCGCGGCAGGCTCAGCTGGTATACACCGCCGTTCACGCGTCCATGTGCCCCGATGATTTGTGAGATCTGAACAGTGTCCAGACCGAGGGCGGCGGGCGGACCCTGAGCTGCCGGCGCCGCCGGCGTGCCCGTCCGGGCAAGTGCCGTATGTAAGGTTGTTGCGAGGGCGACTGCGCCTCCCCGCCCCATGATGTGGAGATACACCACGTGCGGCGATTCATGCAGCAGGTGATTATGAAGAGCGGTTTGCTCGATTCCGCCGGTCTGGAGTGCGTTTATGACCGGGCCGACTTCCGCCTCGAGCAGCACCAGATCGCCCATTAACATCGCGGTGCTGTCACCCGTCTGTTTCAGGGCGATCCATGACCCTAAAGCGAGCGACGGCTTGACGCTGACCGACCCGACACGAATCTGGAGATCGGCGCGGGGAAACCCTACGCGGTAGACATCGCTTTGTAATGTACCGGACCGGCCCAACACGCGGTCCACTTGTTTCCAATCGATCGGGCCTGATCCCTGCTGCAGGCTGAGCAAGACGATCGACAACGTGAAAAGGGGCGGCATAAGGTATCCTTAGGGACGATGGAATGGTCTCTTGGAAGAGCCTAGGCTCAGCCAGTGGTTACGGGGGTAATCGTAGGACATGAACACCACCATTCGCGTCACACTGCTGCTCGGCGCTGCACTCTGCTTCGCAGCGCCCGCGCAGGCTCAATACTTCGGACGCAACTCGGTCCAATACTCGACATTCAAGTTCAAGGTGCTGAAGACGCAGCACTTCGACGTCTACTTCTACGACAAGGAAGCCGACGCCGCGACACAGGCCGCACGCATGGCGGAGCGGTGGTACACCAGGCTGTCGACTGTGCTTCGCCATCAGCTGAGCAGCCGGCAACCCCTGATTCTCTACTCCGACCATCCCGACTTCGAGCAAACGAACGTCCTCGGTGAGAGCCCGGGCGAGGGGACGGGTGGTGTCACCGAAAGCTTAAAGCGCCGCATCATCCTGCCAATGGGCTCGTCGCTCTGGGAAACAGATCACGTCATCGGTCACGAATTGACGCACGCGTTCCAATACGACATCACCGGCGTCGGCCGCAGCAATATGGGCGCGGGGTTGAACCGGGTGCCGCTGTGGTTCATCGAGGGCATGGCGGAATACATGTCGCTCGGCCCCGTGGACCCGAACACGACGATGTGGATGCGCGACGCGGTGCGCCGCGGCGAGCTGCCCAAGTTCCGCGATCTGGACAGCCCACGCTATTTCCCGTACCGCTGGGGCCAGTCGTTCTGGGCCTATCTGGGCGGGACCTATGGCGACGACATCGTCGGCGCGCTGCTGCGTTCCGCCGGCAGGACCGGCAACGTGATCGGCGCGCTGGAAGTCATGACGCACCGCCCCGCGGACAGCATTGTCGCCGAGTGGCATCGCGCGCTCACCGAGGCGACCGAGCCGGTCGCGGTGGCGACGGGCATCCAGCTGCCGACTGATCGGGCGCATGTGCAACAGGCGCGGCAGCAGCCGGTGACGACCGCGGGCGCCCGGCTGGTCGTGAGCCCCGGCCCACAGTCGCATTACAACATCGCGCCCGCGGTGAGCCCCGACGGCAAGCGGATGGTGTACATGTCCGACGCGGGACTGTTCTCCATCGACATGTATCTCGCGGACGCCGAGACGGGCCACACCATACGCACGCTGGTGTCGTCCACGCGGGATCCGCACCTCGAGAGCATGCAGTTCATCAACTCCGCGGGCGCGTGGGATGCGACGGGAACTCGATTCGTATTCGGCGCCGTGGTAACGGGTCACCCGGCGCTTCGGATCGTCAAAGGCACCAACGGCGATCTGGTGAAGGAGATCAAGTTCTCGGCGCTCGGCGAAATCTTCAATCCGACGTGGTCACCGGACGGCAAGCAGATCGCATTCAGCTCCCAAGTAGGAGGCGTGACCGATCTCTTTACGTACGACCTCGAGAATGGAAAGCTGACGCGCCTGACCGATGACCTGTTCGCGGACCTCGAGCCCGCCTGGTCGCCGGATGGCAAATCCATCGCCTTCTCCACCGATCGGTTCGAGACCTCGATCGACAGCCTGACCTATGGCCAGTACCAGTTGGCGCTCATCGATGTGAGTGGCGGAGCGCCGGGGCAGATCACCCGGCTCCCCTACTTCAAAGGCGCCAAGCACATCAATCCGCAGTGGAGTCCCGACGGCAAGAGCGTGTACTTCATCGGCGACCCGGGCGGAATCAGCAACGTGTTCCGGATCTCGCTGACCGACGGCGCGATCACGCAGATCACGAACGTCTTCAGCGGCGTGAGCGGCATTACGTCGCTCAGCCCGGCGCTCAGCGTGGCGCAGAAGGCCCCGCGCGCGGTATTCAGCGTGTACACGGGCGGGGGCTACTCGATTCAGAGCATCGACAACCTCGACGCGACGGTGGGCACGCAGGTCACGCAGCTGCCGCCGTCAGCCAAGGAATTGCCGCCGCTCGAGCGCGAGGAAGGGATCGTCGCGGTTATTGGTGATCCGACAACGGGGCTGGTGGATCAGAATACGCTCCCCGTCGAGAGCTCGATCAGGAAGTACCGTCCCGCACTATCGCTCGACTTCATCGCGCAGCCCAACCTCGCGGTGGCCGCGGACCGGTTCGGCACCTACGTCGGCGGCGGTATCACGCTCTACTGGAGCGACATGCTGGGCGACCACAACCTGGTCACGATGGCACAGGTCAACGGTCGCATTGGCGACTTCGCGGCGCTGGTCGGCTATCAAAACCGCAGACGGCGCCTGAACTGGAGTGTCGGCGCGCAACAGATCCCATACATCAACGGCTACTACGCCAACGGCTTCGATGCGAGTGGCAACTACGTCGAGGTGATCGAGCGCTTCAAGCAGACGAGTCGCGAGGTCGTCGGCGTCATGGCGTACCCCTTCAACCGGTCATTCCGGCTCGAAGCGTCAGCCAGCGCGCAACAGATCTCGTACAGCGACGAAATTCAGAAGATCGGCTACGACATCAACAGAGGCGGCGCGGTCATCTACGACTCGACCATCCACAACCCCGTCCCTGCCGCGCTGGGTCTCGGGGGGGCGACCCTCGCATTTGTCCGCGACAATTCCTTCTTCGGTGCCACCGGGCCGATCGTGGGCGACCGGTGGCGCGTCGAGGCGGATCCCACCTTCGGGACGCTGAACTTTGTGACCGGGTTGCTCGACTACCGGAAGTACGTGATGCCGATGCGTCCATTCACGCTCGCCGGCCGCTTCCTGGGCATCGGACGCTTTGGCAAGGACGGGGACGACCCGCGCATGTATCCGATGTACATCGGATACCCGAGCCTGATCCGAGGCTATGACATGGGAAGCTTCAGCCCGAACGAGTGCCCCTCGAACACGCCCACGTGCCCCGTATTCGACGATCTGTTCGGCAGCCGCATCGCGGTCGCCAGCCTGGAGCTGCGATTCCCGCCCTTCGGCATCTTGCATGCCGGTGGTGGCTACTACGGCATCCTGCCGGTCGACGCGGCCATCTTTTACGACGCCGGCGTTGCCTGGACCTCGACAGAGGGGGCCCAGGTCTTCGGGACCCGGGGCGGGCGTCCACTCTACCGGAGCGCAGGCGTTTCGTTCCGCATGAACCTGCTCGGCTTCGCGATCGGCCAGATGGACGTCGTGCATCCGTTCAACCGGCCGCAGAAGGACTGGATGGTGCGGTTTAGTCTGACGCAGGCTTACTAGTCCCCAAACGGTGGTGGTGAACGCTGCCCAACACGCAGCGTTCACCTCACGCCGCCGACCCTCCACTCCCCCCCTCCCAAACCAGCGATGTGGTTCCCCACCAGGCGAACCGGTGTCTCACTGGATGGGTAATCCGCTCGGCACCGAGGCGGGGGCGATGCCCGTCAGGTCGCGAGCGGCCGGATCCGTCAGCGATTTCAGGAAGGCCACCAGCTCGCGCTGCTGTGCCTCGGTGAGCAGCAACGGGTCTCGCAGCCTGAAGTCCAGCGTGCTCATGAGGGAGTCGATCGTCACCAGGTCGCCGTGATAGCTGCTGCGCACCGCCTCGGGCAGCGTCGCGGGATCGAAGCTGCGGAGCGACTTCGGCACGTCGTTGTAGTGCGCCACGACCGATTCCAGCGTCGCAAACGAGCCATTGTGGAAATACGGCGCCGTCAACTCGACGTTGCGCAGCGGTGGCACGCGGAAGGCGAACTTGTAGAAATCGTTATTGGGCAACTCGCCCCGGCCGAGATCGAGTGGCGCACCCTTCCCCACGCCAGGCCCCAGCTGTGGAACACCGCTGTTCGAGAATGATTGTCCCCCCAGGAATGGACCACTGTGACAGCTCGCGCAGCGCGCCTGACCGAAGAACAGCACGCCGCCGCGTTTTTCGTCGACGCTGAGCGCATTGTTGTCGTGCCGGAGATAGCGGTCGAACGGCGTAGCCGTCCGCATCAAGGCATCCATCTGGAATGTCGCGATGGCGACAGCGGCGTCGCGGAAGCGCAGGCTCGACGCCGGGACTCCGGGGTACGCCGCGTTGAACAGCCTGACGTATTCCGGAATCGCCACGAGCCGCTGCATCACGGCCCGCCAGATCGCGTCGGGCTGACTGTCGGAGAATTGGGCGAGCTCATTGGCATTCCCGAATACATCGACGTCGCCCACCTCCCCCCGCATCTCGCGTCGATTCAAGACTGGCATCATCGCCTGCGCGGCCAGCACGTTCGGGAGATCCAGCGGCAAGCCGAGGTCAGGCGGCGGCGGCCCGAAGCGGGTGAGCCGGCCGTCCCAGAAGATGTAGAACAAGCCGATCCCGCTGTTCAGCAGCGACGGTGCGTTGCGGGGCACGAAGCTGCGTCCGGGGCCGAGGGTGCGGGCCGCGCCGACTCCCGTGCCCCCCGTGCCGATGGCGAGCGGCAGGCCGTCGGTGGCATGCAGCGCCGGCTCGTGGCAGGTCGCGCACGAGATGTCGCGGTTGCCGCTCAGGATCTTGTCGAACATCAGGGCCTGTCCCAGCGCGACGAGCGCGGGGTCTTGCGGTGCCATCGGACCGATCGGCGCAACGCCCCATTGGCCGATGTTGCGCCGCAGCTCGGCGTCGAGCGATGGGGGGAACCCCTCCGTCGGTGGTGTCTCGTCGCATGCCGCGGCCGCCACCACGAGTGCCGCAAGGCACAGCGGTCGAACGTGAATCGTCATGGTGTACCTCCTCCTCCGCTCAGCGGAGCGGCAGCGACAGCGAGATTTGATGTGTGGTGGTATTCACGTCGACGAGACTCAGCGGGCCACTCGGCGCCGCGAGGATCGTCCCGCTCGACAGCGCCATATCCGCGATTCCCACCGGCACGAAATTGCCGCCGCCCGGACGGCCGGCGCCCTTCGTGACGCGGCCCTGATAACGGATTTCCACGTCCGGGAAGCGCAGGCTCAAGCCCCAGGTCGGCGTCCACTCGAGCCAGCCCGTGTGCAAGGCCCGCTGGGTGAGCTCGACGTGATCGGTCTGTTGCAGATGGTACGAGATGGAGCGGAGCACCAACCCCAGCTGCAGACCCAATGCCCGCTTCGCGTTCTCCAGGTCGATGTCACGCCCTACGCCGATGCGCAGGAGGGCGTTCGAAAACGAGAAGCGGTTTTCGATCGTCTTGCCGCCCGGGGCGATGGTGTCGCCGCTGAACGTGAGGGTCGGAACAGATGCATCCGCCCACGTGTAACTGCGAATCGGCTCGTAGATCGCGTCCACACCGAATCGCGCCGGGCCCAACACCTTGGCGAGTCCAATCCCGAGGTTGTACGCGTACGAGGTGCCGGGATCGCGAGGGATCACGGCGACATTCGCAAGCTCGTAATTCGGGATCTTGGGATGGGTTGCACGATTGGCGGTCGCCAGCCAACCGATCCGCCAGCCGGGCGTCGCGAGAGGAATCTCGTATTGCAGCTGCGCGCCCCACGTGTTGGTGTGATCGTAATTCGTGTCGGTACGCGCTTGCTGGATGAACTGCTGTTGACCGGGGTCCCAGACCTGGTCCGCATACAGGACGTCGTGCGTCGTTGCGAAGCTGTTGTGGAACACGATCGCTTCGACTGAGCGCGCGCCGCGCTCACCGGGCCATTCCTTCAGGGCTCCGGCGCGCAGATCGACCGCGTCGCCCGTCTGGGTGATGCGTCGACTGCCGCTGTAGAGCAAGTCCACGCCGTCGAGCGCATGCAGCCCGGTCCACATCACGCTCGCTCCAACGGAGAGATTGCGTCCCGGCCACGTGTGCCCGATCGTTCCGAACGCGTACTCGTTCCCGTGCGCTCGGGAGTCGGGGCCAGGGACAGGTGGCACGACGTTTCCCACGCCGCCTCCCGGGGGAGGCGGCGTGCTCGCGAATACACCGCCCTGCTGGTTCGGGGTACGGCTCGGTTCGACCTGCTGTAACGCGATGGCGAGGCCACCGAACCAGTTGCCCCGGCGGGCGAGCAACGCGAACGGCAGCGAACGGCCGCCGCCGGCATCGTCTGATACGGTGTAGACGGTTGGGGAGCTGAAGAATCGCGACGCGCGCAACCGCACGGTCGTCGCCGGATTCACGTACGGATCGCCGATAGAATCGGGCAGCGCGATCGTGACGCCTCCCATGCCGAGATTGTCCGATGGGAAGAGTTGAAATTGATCGCCCTGAGCGATTGGAATGGTTTTGATCGGGATCAGCTGCGCACCGGCGGGACTGATGAAACAGAAAAGCGGAACGACGAGACAGACGGCCCGGAGGCCGGACTGGTTCATTAGACACCTCGACGGTAAAGGGTCCTCCACAACGATACCAAGCGAGACCCCCGTCGCGTCACGGGGACCGCACGAAACGTCATGTGGCAGCAATGCAACAGTCAGGGAACTCGGACGCGCCCGGGAGGGTTGATGCAGCCTATGAAAACGCGTGAACTCGGCAGCCAGGGGCTCAGCGTATCCGCGCTGGGATTGGGTTGTATGGGGATGTCTGACTTCTACGGCGCCCGAGATGACGCCGAATCAATCGCGACGCTCCATCGGGCCCTCGACCTGGGCATCAACGTCCTCGACACGGCCGACGTCTATGGCCCGTTCACGAACGAGGTCCTGGTCGGGAAGGCAATCAAGGGCAGGCGCAGCGGGATCATTGTAGCCACCAAGTTCGGCAATGTGCGGACGCCGGACGGGAGGTTCGTCGGCCAGAACGGGCGTCCGGAGTACGTGAAGGCCGCCTGCGACGCGTCGCTGCAACGGCTCGGCGTCGACCACATCGACCTCTACTACCAGCATCGCGTGGATCGCGCGGTGCCGATCGAAGACACCGTCGGCGCCATGGCCGATTTGGTGCGCCAGGGAAAGGTGCGCTACCTCGGACTCTCCGAGGCGTCCGCGCAAACAATCCGTCGAGCACATGTCATACACCCGATCACCGCGCTACAAACGGAATACTCGCTGTGGAGTCGCGACGTCGAGGACGAGATTCTCCCCGCGATTCGTGAGCTGGGGGTCGGATTCGTCGCGTACAGCCCGCTCGGCCGCGGGTTCCTCACCGGCCAGATCAAGCGGCCCGAGGACATTCAGGAGGGTGACTGGCGCAAGAACCATCCGCGGTTTCAGGGCGAGAACTTCCAGAAAAACCTCGATCTCGTCACGCGCGTCGCGGCACTCGCCCGCAACAAGCGCTGCACGCCCGGCCAGCTCGCCCTGGCGTGGTTGCTCGCCCAGGGCGACGACATCGTCCCGATCCCCGGCACCAAGCATCGCAGGTACATCGAAGAAAACGTCGGCGCCCTCAACGTGACGTTGTCGGGCGCCGAGCTCGAGGAGCTGGACGACGTGGGCAGCGCCGCCGGGGCGCGCTATCCGGAGGGAGGGATGCGGACCGTCAACGGCTAGCCCATCGCGGCCGCTTTTAGCCTGGCGATGTCGAGCTTCTTCATCTGAAGCAGTGCCTGCATCACGCGCGTTGCTGTCTTGGGATCCTTGTGGCCCATCAGCTTCCCGAGCTCCGTGGGCACAATCTGCCAGGAGAAGCCGAACTTGTCCTTGAGCCAGCCGCACATGCTCTCTTCCCCGCCGCCGGATGTGAGCTTGCCCCAATATTCGTCGATCTCCTGCTGCGTGTCGCAGTTCACGACGAACGAGAACGCCTCGCTGAACTTGAAGCGCGGCCCGCCGTTCAGCGCGGTGACGTGCTGGCCCGCGAGCTGAAAGTTCACGACCATGACCGACCCTTTCGGTCCCGGTCCTGCGTCACCGTAGCGGCTGACCTGGAGGATCTTGGAGTTCTTGAAGATCGAGATGTAGAACTGCGCCGCCTCTTCCGCCTGGTTATCGAACCAGAGGAACGGGGTGATTTTCTGGTCAGGCATGGGTCGTCTCCTGTAGCAAATCGTCCAGCCGTTCGTACCCCGCTTCCATTCCCTGTGCCATTCCCGTTTGCAGCGCTGCGTCCCGGGCTTCACGCGACGCGTAGCGGACCGTCGTCGTGATCGTCGACTTGCCGTCCTTCTCGACGATCTCGGTGCTGACGATCGTTTCGCCGCCCGTCCAGTCCTCGTCGAATAGCTGAGTCGCGACAATGCGGGAGGGCCGCACGATCTCCGTGAACGTTCCGCCCGTCCCCATCTTGTGCCCGTCTGCGCTCTCCCAGACGTAGCGATATCTCCCGCCCACGCGCAGATCGATCTCGCACACCGGCATCGTCCAGCCGGGTGGCCCCAGCAGCCAGCGCTGGATAAGGTCGGGCTTCGTGTGGGCATCGAACACCATCCCGCGTGGCGCAGCGACCACGCGCGTGATCACCACCTCGCGGTCCGTCGGCGTCGCAATCTGCAGGGCTGCGGTCTTGGTCATTTGAGTTTCCTCTTCCTCGGCTTGGGTCTTACGTCCTCGAGCAGTCCGTCCACGGTCTTTTTCTGTTTGAGCTTCAGCTCCTGCAGCAAGGCATCGAGCCGCTTGTAATTCGCCTCCCAGATCCGCCGGTAGCGCTCGATCCAGTCGGTCGCTTCGGCGAGCGGGCGAGGCTCGAGCTTGCGGGGCCGGCGCTGCGCCTCGCGGCCGCGGCTGACCAGGCCCGCGCGCTCCAGCACTTTCAGATGTTTGGAAATCGCGGGCTGGCTCATGTCGAACGGCGCCGCGAGCTCGTTCACCGTGGCCTCCCCCGTCGCCAGCCGGGCCAGGATCGCCCGGCGCGTGGGATCCGCCAGCGCGGCGAAGGTGGCGTCGAGATTATAACCAGATGGTTTCATAACTTGTTGGTAATGTACACTCGGCCCGCCGGCCGTCAAGGGCTTATCATTCGGGCGTGAAGATCGCGACCTGGAACGTCAACGGGATCAGGGCCCGCGCGGCACAGGTGTGCGAGTGGCTGCAGCGCGATCGGCCGGACATCGTCTGCCTGCAGGAGCTGAAAGCGACCACCGCGCAGATCCCGGCCGAGTGCCGCGTGGCGGACTACCACGCCTACTGGCATACGCTCAAGGGGTATTCCGGTGTGTCGCTCCACGTCCGCAAGGACCTCTACGCCGTCGATCCGGTGTTCAGTCACCCGCCCTTCGACAGGGAATCCCGCATCGTCCAAGTCGAGCACGGCGACCTGGTGATCGCCTCGGTCTACGTTCCCAACGGCGGCAAGGACTACCCCGCGAAGCTGACGTTCGTCACCAGCCTCATCGACTGGTCCGCGCGACTCGAGGCCGAAGGGCGCGCGCTGATTCTCTGCGGCGACTTGAACATTGCGCGCACGGAGATGGATGTGCATCCCAAGGAGCGCAAGCCAAATGCGGTGGGCCAGCGGCCCGAGGAGCGCGCCCTGTTCGAAGCGCTGCTCGGCACGCGGCTCGTGGACATGAGCCGGCAATTCGATCCCGACAATCCAAACCTGTTTACCTGGTGGGCGCCGTGGCGGAATCTCAGGGCCCGCAACATCGGTTGGCGACTCGATTACGTGCTGGCGTCTCGTGCACTCGCGGCGCGGGCCTCCGGCTGCATCGTCCAGGCCGATGTCGGCACCAGCGATCATGCGCCGGTGATGATGACACTGGGTTGAATGCTGGCTATTGTACGGTCATGCATGTTTTCCTGCTTTCGCCCGCGAGTTGCGCCGGTACTCGAGCACAACAACTGATCAACAGCCGCACCTCTCCGCTGACGGCGCAGCTGGCCAACGGCGGCGCGCCGCTGGGTGAAGTGTTTACGTTCATGAGCAGTCTCTACTTTCGCGGCAAGCTGGCGTACGCCACGCGGTTCGGCCGAGCCTACGTCATCACACCGGGCCGGGGGCTGCTTCCGGCCGACGTGCTGATTCGCGTGGACGATCTGCGAAAGATGGCGGGCGTGCCGGTGGACGAAGCGGTGCCGGCGTTTCGCGAGCCGCTTGTGCGGGACGCCGTCGCTCTCGCGCGGGGGATCGGTTCGGATGACCGCGTGGTGCTGCTCGGCAGCGTCGCGACGGACAAGTACGTGGGACCGTTGCTCGACGTGTTCGGCGATCGGCTCTACTTCCCCGCGACGTTTGCGGGCCGCGGGGACATGAGCCGCGGCGGCCTGCTCCTGCGATGCGCGCGCAGCGGGGCGCCGCTCGACTATGTACCCGTGCGCGGCGCCGTCCGGCACGGGCCCAAACCGCCGAAGCTCCCGCGACTGCGCTAGCCGTCTTAGCAACGCGACGGAACTGTCGTCTCAGGCATCAGACGTCAATACACACAAGGACAAGACTCATGAAATCCTCGCTGCCATACGTGTTCCTCACCGCAACACTGTCTCTCCTGCCGGCCACAGTCGTCGCGCAGTACGGTCAGTCGGGCGGCATGGCGCCGATGCGGCGCTACGAGCCGGACGCGCCCAAACTGCCGGGCATCGAACTCGAGGGGCCGCTGGATTCCGGCACTGCGCGCGTCATCCTCGCGCTCAATGACGATCAAGGGCGCCGCTACGCGCAGGTCTACGACTCGTTCATGGTGGCCACCCAGCCGCAGCGTGACAGCGCCGAGGCCGCCACGACCAAGATGAACGAGCGGCTGGAAGCGGGCGACCGCCCCGCCGCGATGTACTACGTCGAGCGACTGCAGGACCTCGGCAAGTACCTGAAGGATCGACAGGACAAGTTCGAAGACAATCTCCGCAAGTTTCTGACGGGCGATCAGGTCAAGGCCTACAAGAAATGGCGCGACGGGCAGCAACAGGCGATCGAGCGGAAACAGCGGGAGAATGCGTTGCGCTGGCAGGAGGCGGCATTCGGAGGATTCGCGGGCGCTCGGGTGGGCGAGGGCGGAGCGCCGGAGTTCAAGACCCCGGTCCCGCCTGCGCCTGGTGTCGTGGCCCCCGCATTGGGCGCGCAAGCCGTGTCCGTCGGCAGAGGACTGTACATCGGCGGCCAGTTCGGCGCCGACAGCACCGGAACCCTGGTCGGGACGGATCTCCGCAGCCAGGCCGCGCAGGCGTTCGCGAATCTGGGAGCGGTCTTGAAGGCCGGGGGCAGCGCGCCGCGCGACGTCGTGACGCTGACGATCTACGTGGTCAACTACCGGCCGGCCGATACGGCGACGATTCGCGACGCCGGCACGGCCTACTTCGGCTCAAACCCACCGATCGTGACGATCATAGGCGTCCAATCGTTGGCACGCGAAGGCGCGCTGATCTCCGTCGCTGCGACGGCGGCCACGCGGGGCACGCCGTACCGGCCTGGCCCTCCCTCGCAGCGGTAACCAGCCGGAACCTCACCACTCGTTCATGGGTTTCAACACCGCACCCATGAATCGAATCAAATACCTCATCGTCGGCGGCGGCATGACGGGCGATGCCGCCGCGCAAGGCATCCGCGAGCTGGATCCCGCCGGCTCGATCCTGCTCGTGAGCAACGAGCCCCACGCGCCGTATAACCGGCCGCCCCTCTCCAAGGGACTGTGGAAAGGGGAATCCGAAGACAAGATCTGGCGGCCCGTCCCGAAGGGTACGGAACTGTTGCTCGAGCGGCGGATCGTCTCACTCGACGTGAAGCAGAAACAGGTCACCGACGATAAGGGGACGACCTACGGCTATGAGAAGGTGCTGCTCGCGACCGGCGGGTCGCCGCGACGCCTGTCGCTGCAATCCGACCGCATCATCTACTACCGCACCTACGACGACTATCGCCGGCTCCATGAGAGCGTCGCCCGTCCAGTCCGCGTCGCGGTGATCGGCGGCGGATTCATCGGCTCCGAAGTCGCCGCCGCCGTGCGCATGCAAGACCGCGACGTCGTGATGATCGTCCCCGAGCAAGGACTCGGCGCGCGGGTCTTCCCCGCCGATCTGTCTGCGTTTCTGGTCGACTACTACAAAAAGAAGGGCGTCGAAACGCGCATCGGCGAGGGCATGAGCGGCTTGGAGAGTCGCGGGACGCAGCTCGCCATCACCACAACCACCGGCACGGAAGTCACCGTCGACCTGGCCGTCGCCGGGCTCGGCATCGTGCCGAACACGGACCTCGGGCAACAGGCCGGTGTGAAGATCGACAACGGCATCGTCGTGGACGAGCACCTGCGCACCACCGTCGCCGACATTTATGCCGCGGGAGACGTCGCCAACTTCTACAATCCGGCGCTCGACATGCGCCTGCGCGTCGAGCACGAGGACAACGCCAACATGATGGGGCGCGCGGCGGGGCGCGCGATGGCCGGGTCGAACGAGCCCTACGATCACCTGCCCTTCTTTTATTCTGATTTGTTCGAGCTGGGCTACGAGGCGGTGGGCGAGCTCGATTCGCGGCTGCAGAGCGTCTCGGACTGGAAAGAGCAGTTCCGCGAAGGCGTCGTCTATTATATGAAGGAAGGCCGCGTGCGTGGCGTGTTGCTGTGGAACACCTGGGGCCAGGTGGATGCCGCGCGCGCGTTGATCGCGGAGAAGGGTCCCTTCACGGCGAAGTCGTTGAAGGGTCGCCTGCCAGCGTAGATGCTGCTCCCCCTCCCCCTCCCCCTCTCCACCCTCCTGCTCCTCGCTGCCACCCAGTCGCCGCAACGCGACTCCGTCGTCTACACGCTCTTGCCGGCGAGCCGGCTCGAGGTGCGCACCGGCAAGGCGGGAGTGTTCGGCTTCGCGGGCCACGAGCATCTGATCAGGGCGCGCTCGTTCACCGGTCAGCTGATCTATCATCGCGACGCGCCGGCGCGCTCGCAGGTCGAGATCGCCATTCCAACCGAGAGCCTCGAGGTGCTGACGCCGCCCGATACGGAAGAGATCCGCAAGGTGACGGCCTCCATGCGGACCGAGGTGCTGGACGTCTCGCACTATCCGGAGATTGTGTTCGCCTCGCGCAGCATCACGTGGAGCGAGGGCAAGGCTCACCTCGTTGGAGCACTGACGATTCGGAACCAGACGCGCGAAGTCCCCGTGGATGCGCAGATCGACATCCAAGGCGACACACTGCGGGTGACCACGACCTTTGCGGTGAAGCAAACCGATTTCGGCATCAAGCCGTATCGCGGCGGTCCGGGCGGTACGGTGCGCGTCGCGGATCGCGTGACGTTCGACATTCACATCGTTGCCGCCCGGAAGTTGTGACACATCCCTGACTCGTCGCATGTCGTGAGCGATGAGTCCCCCATCATAATTATTGCATGCTGCTGACATTGAGCCTGCTCCTGCAGCTCACCGATTCTACGCTGCTCTACTCCGGGCGTGAGCGGCGGCTCGATGTGCAGATCCCCCGCGTCGACGCCGATGTCACGATTGACGGCGATCTCCGCGAGACGCCCTGGGTTCACGCGGCCATTCTGACGGGATTCTCGCAATACGCGCCCAATGACGGCGTACCCGCCGCCGATTCCACGCAAGTGCTCGTGTGGTACTCTCACACGGCGATCTATTTCGGCATTCGCGCCTTCGAGCTGCACGGCCGGCCGACCGCGACTCTCGCGGACCGCGATCAGATCTTCAGCGACGACAACGTGCAGATCCTCCTGGGCACGTTCCACGACCGGAAACAGGCGCTGCTGTTCGCCGTGAATCCGCTCGGCGTGCAGGGCGACGGCGCGTTGATCGAGGGTGCCAACGTCACCGCCAGTGGTTTCATCGGCGGCGCCGTCGTGGGGCGTGAGCAGCCCGACCTGAGTCCCGACTATGTCTTCCAGTCGCACGGACGCCTGACCGACTGGGGCTACGAGGTCGAGGTCCGGATTCCGTTCAAGAGCCTGCGCTACCAGTCGCGCCAACCGCAGGACTGGAGCCTCAACATCGTGCGGCAAATAAAGCACTCCGGCTACGAGGACTCCTGGTTCCCGGCGCAACGGGCCAACGCGACGTTCATCGGCCAGTCGGGCAATCTGATGGGGCTGGCGGAGCTGCACCGCGGGCTCGTCATGGATCTGAATCCCGAGGCGACGGCGAGGATGATCGGGGCGCAGACCGTGAGCGGCTATGCCTACGACGTGGGCAATGTGCAGGTCGGCGGGAACGTCCGATGGGGCATGTCGGAGAACCTCACGCTCAACGGCACCGTCAAACCGGATTTCTCCCAGGTCGAGTCCGACGTGGGGCAGCTCGCGTTCGACCCCAGACAGGCGCTCTACTACCCTGAGAAGCGCCCGTTCTTTCTCGACGGCAGTGAGCTGTTTCAGGTCCCGTTGAGCCTGATCTACACACGCCGCATCGTGCAGCCCGTCGCGGCCGTGAAGCTCACGGGAACGACCGCGGGAACGGATATCGGGTTCCTCTCCGCGGTCGATCAGCAATACGCATCGGCCAGCGGCCAGGATAATCCCATCTTCAACATTCTCCGCGCGCAGCACAGCCTGGGCCACGGCTCGCGGATCGGTCTGGCCTACACCGACCGCATCGAGGGGCACGACTACAATCGCGTGCTCGACGTCGACAGCCGCTTCGTGTTCAAGGACATCTACGCCCTGAGTCTTCAGGGAGCGGCGAGTCGCACGCACGTGGGGGACGTCACACAGACGGCGCCGCTCTGGCTCGGCCAGTTTACGATCCAGCACCGGATCTGGGGATTGCGGAGCCTCTTCGCCGGCATCTCGGACCAGTTCTACACGGGGAGCGGCTTCATCGGCCGCAATGGGATCGTGCATTCGTACGTCGATCCCAGCTACACCGCCTACGGCAAGCCCGGCGCACTGCTGGAACGGTTTACGGGCGACATTCTCGTGGACGGCATCTGGCAGTATCAGAACTTCATCCACGGCCGAGGCATCCAGGATCAGAAACTGCATTTCAACGTGAACACCACGTTGCGCGGTGGCTGGAATGTCGGCGCCGGCTATTTCGTCGAATCGTTCGGATACGATTCGGCGCTGTACGCCAACTATCGGCTCGAAGTCCCGAACGGTGGCGGGGGTGTGGACACAATCCCCTTCGTCGGCCAGCCGACCATCCCGAACGGCGAATACATCGTCCAGATCGGCACGCCCCAGTGGAAGCACTTCAGCGGGGACGGGTTTTTCCTGCAGGGACACGACGAGAACTTCTTCGAGTGGGCATCGGCCGATCTGCTGCTCTTGAGCGTGGAGATCTCGTACCGCCCCACCGACCGGTTGCGCAATTCGCTGAGCTATTTCTGGCAACAGGTGAACCGCCGCACCGACGGTACGCTCGTGAACGTCGGGCGCGTGGCCCGCGCGAAGCTCGAGTATCAGATCTCGCGGCCGTTATTCATTCGACTGGTGGGCCAATATATCCAGGACAAAACCGATTCGCTGCGCGATGACTCGCGCACGAACGCGCCGATCCTGATTGCCGGCTCGAGCGGCGTGACGCGCACTGTCCCCACGGCGACTAACCTCTTTCACGTCGATGCGCTGCTCAGCTATCAGCCGATCCCGGGAACCGTCTTGTTCGCGGGGTATGGTAGCGACATGCTGGACGACGACGCGTTCCGGTTCCGCAATCTCCAGCGAACCGATGATGCGGTATTCGTAAAGCTGAGCTATCTCTTTCGCCTGTAAGCCAGTTGTCAGGACTTCCGCGCAGACGTCTACCGGAGATAGTTCTCGGGATGAGATCTGCCCTGGTGTGTGCATCGCTCGCGATCCTGGCTGCTTCCGCGGCCCCCCCCGCCCCGGCTCCCGCCATTCCGAGTCCACCGCTAATCGATTATCACCAGCACCTGTTCAGCCCGGACCTCGCCAAGCTGATTGGTGTCGACCCGATCGACGCCGGCAAACTCATCGCCCTGCTCGATTCGGCGGGCATCCGCCGAGCGCTGGTGTTGTCGGTCGCGTACAGCTGGAGCAACCCGAGCAGAAACATCGAGAACGACTATGAGCATGTGAAGGCGGAAAACGATTGGGTGTCCGCGCAGGTGGCGCGGTATCCGGACCGGCTGCGCGGGTTCTGTAGCGTTAATCCGTTGCGCGATTACGCACTGGCCGAGATCGACCGTTGTGCCGGCGATCCCCAGCTCAAGAATGGCCTCAAGCTCCATATCGGAAACTCGGCGGTCGACTATCACCGCACGCCGGATCTCGCGAAGCTGCGCGCGGTATTTCGTGCGGCGAACCAGAAGCACATGGCGATCGTCATCCACATGCACGCGTCGGTCAGTCGCCATTTGCCGTATGGCCGCGAAGAGGCGCGGATCTTCTTCGACTCGATCCTGCCGGAAGCACGCGACGTCCCCGTGCAGATCGCCCATCTCGCCGGCGCCGGTGGTTACGACAGCACCACGGATGCGGCGCTGTCGGTCTTTGTCGACGCCGTGACCCGGCACGACCCCCGTGTGCGGCGGTTGTGGTTCGACGTAGCGACGGTCAGCCGCAACGCCACGGTGGACGATCTGCGGCTGCTCGCGCTGCGTATTCGGCAGCTCGGCCCCGAGCGCGTGCTGTTCGGATCGGACGCGCCGACCGGAGGCAACCTGGCGCCGCGCGAGTCCTGGGTCGATTTTCTCAAGGTGCCGCTGACGCAAGCGGAGTTTCAGACGATCGCAAGTAACGTCGCTCCGTACATGCAGTGACGAGGCAGGGAAATGCCGGAGTCGTGGCGAAGCAGACTGGCGCGCTGGGGATTCAACTTCTTCCCGACCTACCGCAGCACGGGGGCGTGGATCACGTATATCGCGGACGATTTCCGCGAGATCCGGATCAGGCTCCCGCTGGGCTGGCGCACCAGGAACAACGTAGGCACAATGTTCGGCGGCAGCATGTATGCGGCGGGCGACGGCGTCTTCATGGTGATGCTGATTAAAGCGCTCGGTCCCGATTACATCGTGTGGGACAAGTCCGCCACCGTGCGGTTTCGCAAACCCGCGCGCACCACCTTGTACGCGAGCTTTGTGCTGACGAGCGACGATCTCGAGGGTATTCGCGCGGCGACCGCCGGCGGTGAAGCCATCGAACGCGTGCACCGAATCGCGCTCGTGGATCGACAGAGTGTCGTACACGCAGAAATCGAATGGACGATTTACATCCGGCGACGAGACGCGACTCCCGCCGCGCGCCTCGACCGCACCACGAACCTCATCACCCCGCAAGGCTAATCATGCGCCGATTCTCGCTGATCCTGCTCATCGCACTCGCCAGCCCACTGGCCGCTCAGACCGGGCGGCACACGATTACCCACGAAGACGTGTTCCTGATGAAGCGGGTCGCGGGCCCCGTGATCAGCCCGGACGGGCGCTGGATCGTCTTCAGCGTGTCCGAGCCCTCGTACGCGGAGGGCGAGCAGGTCACCGATCTCTGGTTGGTCCCAACCGACGGCAGCGCCCAACCGCGGCGGTTGACGAACACCAAGGGCGGCGAGAGCGGAGTCGAGTGGAGTCCCGACGGCCGGCGGATCGCGTTCAGCGCCCGCCGGGAGGGTGACGATGCCTCACAGATCTACCTGCTCGATCTGAGCAGCGGGGGTGAGGCCCAGCGGGTGACGAATCTCGCGACGGGCGCGAGCAGCCCGCTGTGGCGCCCCGACGGGCGCGCCCTCGTGTTCGCGAGCATGGTCTACCCCGGCGCGACGTCGGATTCGGCGAATCGCGCGGCGATCGCCGAGCGGAAGGCGCGCAAGTACAACGCGCGGGTGTTCGATGCTTCGCCCATTCGGCTGTGGGACCATTGGCTCGACGACCGGCGGCCGCACCTGTTCGTCCAATCGCTCGACCCGGGCGCACCGGCTCGTGACATTCTTGCCGGCTCGCAGCTCGTGCAGGGCTCGGGGTTCGGCGGCCAGCTCGGCACCAGCGGTGAAGATCTCGCCGCGGCGTGGACGCCGGACGGCAGCGGAGTCGTATTCGCTGCTACGACAAACCGGGATCAATGGACGCGGAGCGACGTGGTGCAGTCCCTCTGGCTGGTGCGCGCAACCGGCGGAGAGCCGCAGAAGCTCACGCAAGGACGCGACGATTACGATACGCCGCGATTCAGCCCTGACGGGAAAACCCTCTACGCGATCATGACGCCCACCAACGAGCACACGTTCAACAACCGGAGACTGGTCGCGTGGTCGTGGCCGAGCAGCGCGGCCGGCGCGGCTCCGCGAGTCGTTGCGGGCGGCGCGAGTCACTCCGTCGGGACGTACAGCGCGGCGCCGGACAACCGCACGATCTTCTTCCTGGCGGAAGACGCGGGCCACACGCGCCTGTTCCGCGCCGCCGCCGGAGGGGGGCCTGCCGGCGAGCAGGAGGTCGGGACGATGACGACCGGGGGGGGCACATTCGGCGGGCTCGACGTCGCCACAGGCACGACCAGCAAGGCATTCCAACTCGCGGCGGTATGGGAGAGCGCCACGAATCCGCCGGAGGTCGCACGGATCGATCCGGCGACGGGCCGCTGGACGGCGCTCTCGAAGTTCAACACCGATCGCGCCGCCACAATCGACTGGCGGCCGCTGCGCGAATTCTGGTTCACCTCGAGCAAAGGCAAGCGGATTCACAGCTTCTACGCGGTTCCACCGGGCTTCGACTCGACCAAGACGTATCCACTGTTCGTACTGATCCACGGCGGCGCGGCGAGTATGTGGACCGACAACTTTGGGCTGCGCTGGAATCCGCACCTGCTGGGCGCCGCCGGCTACGTCGTCCTGATGACTGACTATCGGGGCTCGACGGGGTATGGCGAGACGTTTTCGCAGGACATTCAATTCGACCCGCTCGAGGGACCGGCAAACGATCTGAACGAAGCGGCCGACTCCGCCATCAAGCGGTTTCGCTTCATCGACGCGTCGCGACAGGTCGCCGGCGGCGCGAGCTACGGCGGGCATCTCACCAACTGGCTGGCGGTGACCACGACGCGGTACCGCGCGCTGGTGAGCCACGCCGGCGAGTGGGACCTCGAGACCCAGTGGGCGACGAGCGATTTCAACTACGACCGCGAGCGCAACGTCGGTGGTCCGCCGTGGGAGGATCACCCCATCTGGAAGACGCAGAGCCCGATGCGTTTCGCCAAGAACCTGCACACGCCGGTGCTGGTCTCGGTGGGCGAGCGGGATTTCCGCGTGCCGATGAACAACGCGCTGGAGTTCTGGACGGCGCTGCAGCGCCAGCAGGTGCCGAGCCGGCTGATCATCTGGCCGGACGAGAACCACTGGGTCCTGCGCGGCGAGGACAGTCGCTATTTCTATCGCGAGGTGGCGGCGTGGTTCGCGCGGTGGCTCAGCGCGCCGGCGCAGACCGGACAATAACCCCGGGCTACTGGTATAGGCTCGCGGTGTCGGCTTTGGCGAGGTCCACGAAGAAGTCCGCAAGCTTCCCGCTGACCGCTTCCACGTAGCGCTTGCCTTTTTCGGCCGTGGAAGCGGCCGGGTTGCCGACGCCGGTGTCGTCGGTCACCTGGGTCCATTGGCGCGGCGCCCACGCCCATCCCTCCCGGAACGCGGCGATCTTGAAGGCCTTCGCCTTCCCTGAGCCCGCTTCCGACAGCGGCAGCACGCGCTCGGGCGCGACGTACTGCATGACGCTCGTCTCCATCTCTCCCGCATGATCGCCGACATCTGAGAAATACGACTTCAGGTCGAGAATCTTGTACCAGTTGACGACGCAGAGAAACAGGGACACCTGCGGCTGCAGTTCGCGAATCATCTGACGAAAGTCGTTCCCACCGTGGCCGTTGAGGATCACCAGCTTCTTGATCCCCTGCCCCGCCAAACTGCTCGCGACATCGCGCAGCACCAGCGCCTGAGTGCTGGGATTCATGTTGATGCACAGCGGGATGTCGAGCTGACCGGTGTTGACGCCGAACGGCACGATGGGAAGCACGACCAGCTTGGCGCCCGCCTTCCACGCGCGCTCTGCGGCGCGCGCGGCAACCGCCTCGGTCTCGATGTTGTCGGTGGAATACGGCAGATGAAAGTTGTGCGCCTCAGTCGCGCCCCAGGGCAGCACGGCGACTTCGTAACGCGAGTCTCGGACCGTCTTCCAGGTCAGCTCGTTTAGCATGTACGGACGGCTGGGAGAAGGCATCGCTCAGACAGCCGTGACCGTGGCCGTGGTCTCGGCCTGAATCGCGAGGCGC
>QHUJ01000082.1 GCA_003221895.1 Gemmatimonadota bacterium
TGTCGTTGCGCACCGCGGTGTCGAACGTGCGGATCGTTCCCTGCATCACGACGCTGTCGGGAATGATGTTGAACCGCACGCCGCCGTTGATGGCGCCGACGGTGATGACATCAGGCCCCGCCGTCAGATCGACCTGACGGCTCGTGATCGTCTGCAGGCCGAGAACGATTTGCGAAGCGACGACGATCGGATCGATCCCGTTCCACGGTTGCGCCCCGTGAGTTTGGCGGCCGCGCACGACGATGCGGAACGCGTCGGCGCTCGCCATGATGCCGCCGGGCCGGTAGCGAATGTCGCCCGCCGGGAACGGCAGCACGTGCAGGCCGAAAATCGCGCTCGGCTTCGGGTCGTCGAGTGCGCCCTCCTCGATCATCAGCGCGGCGCCGCCCCGCTCGCCGGTGGGCGCACCTTCCTCGGCCGGCTGGAAGATGAACTTCACGGTTCCGGGGAGGTCTTTGCGCATTCCCGCCAGTATCTCGGCGACGCCCATCAGCATCGCGGTGTGGGTGTCGTGCCCACAGGCGTGCATAACGCCGACGTCCTGGCCGTTGTAGGTCGTTCGGACCTTGGAGGCGAACGGCACGTCGACTTCTTCGGTCACCGGGAGGGCATCCATGTCGGCCCGCAGGGCGACGACCGGCCCGGGCTTCCCGCCTTTCAGCACTCCCACGACGCCGGTATGCGCGACGCCCGTGCGCACCTCCAGACCGAGCGAACGCAAGTGGTTTGCGACGAGCTCCGCGGTTCGCGTCTCGCGATTGGAGAGCTCGGGATGTTCGTGAATGTCGCGGCGCCAGGCGATGACTTTCGCTTGCACTTGCGGGAGCAGCCGGTCCACCTCAGCGTCGAGCTTGCTTGACTGGGCGTGGAGCGGAGTGATCACGCTCAGGGCCATGAAGGGCAAGAGGATAGGGCGCATGCCGTAACCTAACGAACCTCCGCAACCCTTCCACCGTAGGGAGTGTCCAACGCGATGTCCCCACTGTCCTGGAGCCCCGTCATGAATCGCCATCTCGCCGCGCTCGTTCTCATCCTGCTGGTCTATCCCGCTGCCGCCCTGCGCGCGCAGGAAAGCAATGATGAATGGCTGGCCGACTGTCGCGACGGGGGGAACGACTGGGCGTATCGGTTTCGCCACTGTGAAGTTCGCGAGACCGGCATGAAGCCGAACGGTCGCCCGCTCAGCGTCGAGCCCGGCATGAACGGGGGCGTCGCAATCATCGGCTGGGACAGGGACAGCATCGCGGTGACGGCCCATATTCAGGTCCGTGCGCGGACGCAGGAGGATGCCGAGGCGATTGCGCGCGCGATCAAGATCGAAGCCTCGGGCGCGACGGTGCGCGTCGCAAGCCCGGGGGGCGGGGGCGCGGTGGGACGTCATCAGAACTGGGGAGTCAACCTTGTGGTCATGGTCCCGCGGCGCACGGACCTGACCATCTCGACGGAAAATGGTCCGCTGTCTGTGGAGGATGTCGCTGGGCGCATGGAGCTCGAGACGCAGAACGGCCCGCTCTCGCTGTCAGGCGTGGGCGGCGACGTACATGCGAGCGCTCAAAATGGACCGCTCACGGTCGAGCTGCTTGGGACGCGCTGGGACGGCGCCGGTCTTCAAGCCGAAACGCAGAACGGCCCGGCGGAACTACAGATCCCCGACAACTACAACGCCAAGATCGAGTTCGGAACGGTCAACGGTCCGATGGACGTGGGGTTCCCGATGACGGTGACGATCAGCGGCCGCGTCAAAGACCGCATCTCGACGACACTCGGCAGTGGAGGTCCGCCGATTCGCGTGGTTACGACCAATGGTCCCATGGTCGTGAGGAAAACGCGGTCGTAGGGGTTACTCTCCGATATCCTCGTTCCACAACTCGGGGTGCGCCGCGATAAACTCCGTCATCAGGCGGATGCAAGTTGGATCCTGGCGCACCTCGAGCGTGACGCCGCGACGCGCGAGCAGCTCTTCTTCACCGAGAAATGTCTTGTTCTCACCGATGATCACGCGGGGAATGCCGTAGAGGAGAATTGCGCCGCTGCACATCGCGCACGGCGACAGCGTGGTGTACAGCGTCGCATCGCGATACACCTTCGCCGGCAAGCGGCCCGCGTTTTCGAGCGCGTCCATCTCACCGTGCAGCACGGCACTGCCTTTCTGCACGCGCCGGTTATGACCGCGTCCGATGATCTCTCCTCGCGATACCAGCACGGAGCCGATGGGAATCCCTCCCTCACGGCGGCCTTGCTCCGCCTCCGCGATCGCCGCCTGGAGAAACGGATCGCTGGTCATTGGCCGGCGGCTGCCATCATTGCGTCGTACTCGAACACGTTGGGACCGCGCGGTGCCTCGCTCGCGATGCGCACCATGGCGCGTGCGACGTCGCTCGCCTGGATGGAGCGAAGGCGGCGCAGCCGGCTCACCAGGAGGGGTTGCACGAGCGGCGCCGCGATCATCGCGATGCGCTCTCCCAGCCGAAACTCGCTGCGTTTGCCGAGGAGCAGCCCGGGCCGGAAGATCTGCACGGCGCGGTAGGGGAGCTTGTGAATTGCCACCTCCACGTCGCCTTTCACTCGACTGTAGAACACTCGCGAATCCGGATCCGCGCTGATGGCGCTGACCAGCAGAAACTGGGTTGCGCCGAGCCGGAGCCCGGCGCGTGCGAGCGCCACGACGAACTCGTAGTCCACGCGCCGAAACGCCGCCTGCGAACCCGCCTGCCTGATCGTGGTTCCGAGGCAGCAGAACACGTCGTCGGCATGCGGCAAGTCGGCCACCGCGTCGAGCGCGGCAAGATCGAGAATCCGCTGCTCGAGCTTGTCGTGCCGCCGGGACGCGGTGCGGCGGCCGACGGTCACGAGGTGGTCCCACGTTGCGTCCGCGAGCAGCAGCTCGAGCACGTGGCTGCCGACGAGGCCCGTGGCCCCGGCAAGCAAGGCGGTACGGCTCACGCCCGGGAAACTAGTTATTATCTCGCCCGTGGTCATCCTGGCGTTGCTTCCCAATGGATTGTCCGAGGCGCTGCAGCATCGGCCGTATGTCGCTGTGCCGCTGCTCTTCTTCGCTGGAATTCTGACCAGTACCAACCCGTGCATTTGGCCGATGGTGCCGATCACGATCGGCACGATCACCGGAGTCGGGTCGCAATCGGCCACGCCGTCCCGCCGGCGTACCATCCTGCTCACATTGACCTACGTCGCGGGTCTCGCGCTCTTCTATGCGATCCTCGGCCTCATCGCCGGGCTGAGCGGATCGCTGTTCGGCGCGATCGGCTCGAACCGCTGGGCGCGTCTCGTCATCGGCAATCTCCTGCTCGTGTTCGGGCTCGTCATGCTCGACGTGATTCCGTTTCGGTTGCCGGCGCGACTCACCAGTTGGGCCGGTAGCTTGGGCGGGGGATCCTACCCAGCCGTGTTCCTGCTCGGCGCGACGTCAGGCATCGTCGCGGCGCCATGTGGTGCACCGGCGTTCGCCGTGGTATTGACCTGGGTGGCTGCGACCCATAGCGCGGTCCTCGGATTTCTGTATCTGTTTGTCTTTTCGTTGGGAATGACCGCGGTCTTGATCGTTGCCGGTGTGTTCTCGGGAGCGCTCGCGATTCTGCCTAGGCCGGGTGCGTGGATGGTGTGGATCAAAAAGGCAGCGGGTGTGGTTCTACTCATCATGGCTGAATACTATTTCATCAAGGCTGGCCAAGTATGGTAACTGCGTGCGTGGTGCGGGGTGCGTGCTGCGTGGGACTCCTGCTATCCGCGCCGATGGTGCTTGGCGCCCAGGACGTTATTGGAATTCCAGTCGGCGAAACGCCTCCCGCGGTCACACTCGAGAATCTGAACGGAGATTCGGTCGCTCTGTCGCAGTGGATCGGCAAGAAGCCGGTCGTCGTCGAATTCTGGGCGACCTGGTGCCCCATTTGTGCCGAGCTCTTGCCGCGTATGGAGGCGGCGCAGCAGAAGTACGGCGATCGCGCGGCGTTTGTCGTCGTTGCGGTGGCCGTGAATCAGAGCAAGAACAGCGTGCGGCGGCATCTGGAAAAGCATCCCATGCCGTTCACGTTCTTATGGGACGGCAATGGAGCCGCGGTACGCGCGTTCCAGGCGCCGTCGACGTCGTACATCGCGGTGCTGGACGCGAAGGGGAAGGTTGTCTACACGGGGGTCGGTGAGGACCAGGATATCGAGGCTGCGCTCTCACGGGCGGCAGGGAAGCGGCAGTAACACTCTGCCGTCCCTGCCGCCGTGAGTGCGCTTACTGTCCCTTACCCGCCGTTGAGTCTGCAGGTACCAGCTTGTTGATCACCGCAGCCAACTCCGTGTACGCCGTCGGATCGATCTCGCGGAACGGCGTCGCGCGATAGGCGATTTTGCCGTCAGGTCCCACGACAAAGAGATTGCGGTTCGTGATGCCGGGATACTTGGACATCGCGCCGTAGGCCTTGCCCACGACCGTCCCGGTATCGCTGGCAAACACGAACGGATACTGAGCGTCACGCGCCCAGGAGGCGAGTGCGGTGTCGGCATCAGCACTGATGGCGATGAGGATTACGTTGTGGCCGTCTTTGAAGAGCTGTGCGTACTGATCACGGTACGCATTCATTTGGATCGTTCAACCCTTGGTTCGCGCCTTGTAGAAGAACGCGAGGACGACGGTCTTTCCCTTGTAATCGCTGAGCCGCAGCGGAGGCTTGAGCGTGCCGTAGCGCGTCGCGCCGGGCATGGCGAAATCGGGAGCGACCGCACCGACCTCCAGGGGAGGAGGCGATGGCGGCGCGGGTGGCGGCGCAGGAGCCGCCGTGGGCTGCTGCAACAGTGCGGCAAAAACCAGTGTCGTAAGCACGACGTCATCCTTGTGTAGTCGGTCAACAATCTACTTGTGTAACAGCTTCCACGCCTGCTCCGACTGATTCCGCGTGTACCCCCGCCACGACTCACAGCAGCGCCGGCGGTTCGACCTTCATTGCTTCTCTCCCACGCCGTAGCGCGTGCGCAGGATGTCGAGGTGATGGCGCTCGTGACCGGGAATGATGAAGGCAAGCGCGCGCACACTGACCGGCTTGCCGCTCGCAGTACCGCGCCGCCGCCACGCGTCGGTGTCGAAGGTACGGAGCAGGGCCAGCGTCGCGGCGCGCGTGGTGCGCAGCTCGCCCACCAGATCGGCGAGGGACCGCACATCGAACTTCGCAATGGGGACGTAGGCATTCTCGTCGAATCCGGGGAGCGGCGTCTCGTCTCCGCGCGCGATCCGCAGGGCGCGATAAGCCATGATGCGCTCGACGTCGGCGAGATGCCCGACCACTTCCTTGACGCTCCATTTGCCGCGCGCGTAGCGGTACATCGCGGCGTCGTTGGAAAGGCCGTGGAGCACGGATGCCGTCTCCTCGATCTGCGCGGCGCACACCGTGACGGGATCGAGCTCCGAGACCCGCTGGATGTAGCCGACGAAGTGCGCCGGGATTTCATCGGCTTCGGGACGTCCGACCGTACGGGTCGTCATGCCGGCTTTCCTCCCAGCTCCGTCAGCGCCATCGCCTTCACGGTCTTGCTTTCGCCCGTCAGGATGCGGCGATGGTAGTCCACCTGGCCGAGGTGATAGGCGAGGTGCGTGGCGAAATGCGCGAGGAACGCGCCGGTCGTCGAGCTGACGCCACCCACGGTTTCGGGGTACGGCCGGGCGAGATCGGACTCGGCGATTTTGCCCATCCCCGCCTCGACGGCGGCGATGGCATTGTCGATTTCGTGTAGCAGCTCGTTGCGCGGTACGTCACGGCTGCCGAACTCGGCGTCGCGATTGCGGATGTAGCCGCTCTTGCCGAGCACGTTGCCGAGGAAGTACTGAATGTTGCCGGCGAGATGCAGCGCCAGGTTGCCGCCGGGGTTGGCGATGCCCGGCAGCACTTCCCACATGCCGTCCTCGCTCGGGTATGCCTCGATCTCGCGGCGCAGGGCCTTCAGCTCGCGCGTGATGACGTTGGTGATCCACTCCTTCATGACACCCTCCCAACACGCATGGAGACCGGCCAGCGCGCCAACCGCGCCGGCTGCGGCGTGCGCCAGGCGACGGCCACGCTCTTTACCAGTTCGTCCACAGGGTCCTGGTGGTGCTGCTTCGTGAATGCTCGTGTCGCCGACCACGTGCGGATGTAGCCGGCGACGTCATCCAAGGTCACCTGTTGCTCGATGACATACTCTGGCGCGGCGATTTCCTGAAATGGAAAATCGATGGTTCGATAACGCTCTTCGGTCAGGCGCCGTTCCGGTGGCCAGAACGGACCGACGATGCCGCTGTAAAAGCGCCGCACGACCTCATCGATCTCGGGCGTGATCTCGAACAGCCCGTAGGTCCAGACGGCAATGACACCGCGCGGTCGCAAGGTGCGGCGGACCTCGCTCCAGAAGCGGCCCCGGTCGAACCAGTGGACCGCCTGCGCAACCGTGACCAGATCGACGGATCGGTCGGCCACGCCACTGTCCTCGGCGGGGGCGACGCGATACGTGACGCTGGGATGGGGCTCGGCATGATCGATCTGCGTGCTGCTCGCGTCGGTGGCGATGACGCGAGTGAAGAACCGCGCCAGGCTGATCGCAGCCTGCCCCGATCCGGTGCCGACGTCCCACGCGACGTTCCGCGCCGGCGCCTCGCGCGCGAGGAACGCGAACAGCTCGTCGGGATAACGCGGCCGAAACGCCGCGTACGCCGCCGAAACGCTGGAAAAGTGATCTGCGAACGTCACGGACGGGTTGCCGGTGCTGTGGGTGCCGGTGCGAGCGGCGGAGTGGCCCGTTGCGGCTGCTGGCAATCCGGCCATGCCCCGGGCTGACCGTTCGGCCGCGGAGGGAAGACGTCACGTTTCGCGCGCGACATGTGGGTCGTGTCCTCGGACGCGAGATACACGAGCATCGCGGTCAGCGCGGCGTTGTTCTTCACATCGTCGAAGCTGATCTTGTCGTAGGTGTCGCGGTTCGTGTGCCAGGTGTAGCGGCCGTAATCCCAGTCGCCCGAACCGAGACCGAAGCCGGGGGCGCCGCACGATACGAACGACGCGTGATCGGTTCCGCCCCCGCTCGGCGCGCCGGGGAAACTGAATTTGATGTTGCGGGTGATGTCGGCGGGCACGCGCGACAGGTAGCGTCCGAGATTCGCCGCCGCGTCCGGGAATCCGGACGCGCTCATCGTCTCGACACGCCCCGTGCCGTTGTCCTGATTGAAGAGCGCCTGCAGGCCGTTCGCGATTTCGGGATGATCGGCGACGTAGCCGCGTGAGCCGTTCAGGCCCTGCTCTTCGCCGCTCCAGTGACCCACGAGGATCGTGCGGCGCGGATTCGGATAGATGAGCTTCAGAATGCGCATCGCTTCGAGCATCGTGATCGTGCCGGTGCCGTTGTCGGTCGCGCCCGAGCCGCCGTCCCAGGAATCGAAATGGGCCGAGAGCATCACGTACTCGTTGGGGAGCGCGCTGCCCTTCATTTCGCCGATGACGTTGAACACAGGTACGTCGCCCAGCGCTTGTGACTCGGCGGTGACCTCGATGACGGGCGCCTGCCTGTTCTCCGCGAGCCGATAGAGCAGGCCGTAGTCCTCGCACGCGACGTCCAAGACGGGCGCGCGATCGGTGAAGGCGGCGAATATCTTTTGCACGCCCCACCCCTGCGACCAGAAACTGCCGATGATTCCCGCGGCGCCCGCCGCCTCGAGGCGCCGGGTGAGGGGGGTCGCGGCTGCAACAACCCCGCCGGTTCCCCAGTAGCCGGTGCGCTGCTGGCGCTGTTGCCAGGCTTGCTGCGCCGCGGTACGCCGTGCCTTCATCGAGTCGGCGGTCGGTTGTGTGGCCCATTTCTCCCAGCTGTCGTCGGGCCGACAGGTCGGCTGCGGGTAGGAGAGGAGCACGAACTTGCCCTTGGCCTGCGGCAGCCATGCGACGAACGCTGAGCTGTCGGCGACGTCGGGGAGAATGACGACCGGCGCGCGCACGGGCCGCCCCTTGGGCGTGGGCGGGCTCCAGGCGAGCATCGTGCCCTCGAGCGTGCGCGCGCGAGGCGTGACGAGATCGATGTGGGTCTTGCCGCGGCGCCAGCTGCGCCACGTGCCGTACTGCTCCTTGCGCGCGGTGATTCCCCACCCCGTGTAGGTCGCGATCAGCCAGTTCTGGGCTGCGGTCATTCCCGGCGACGCCGTGAGGCGTGGGCCGAGCGAGTCAAACAGCACCTGGGCGAGCCTCGGCAACTGCGAGCTGTCGTTCTCGAGCGCCCAGATGCGACTCAGTACGGGATTGTCGACGGCGAAACCAGAGGGTTGCGGAAAACCCTGCGCGGCGGTGGTGGAGGCGATGACAGCGGCGAGAGAAAACGCGCACAGCATGAGTCGCACGGTGCAACTCCTGGAAAGTTCGTGGGAGAACAAAGTTAACCACGGTTCAAACGGATCCGATACCTGACCTCCGATACGTCCGTTCTTGGGTCTCGACGCGTTCCGCCGTCCGGCTCGAATCCGTATTTCTCATAGAACGCGCGCGCGTTACGATTCTCCTCGAGCACCCACAGTGTCACTTCGGCGAACCCGCGCCGTCGGAACTCGTTCAGCACATGGTCCATCAACATCCGTCCGTGCCCGCGCCCGCGAAGCTGGGGCAAGACATGGATCGACGTAATGTGCCCGACGCGTGTCGCGTCGTCATCAGGATCCCTCGAAGACACCATCTGACAGAACGCCACGCGCTGCCCGTCTTCTTCAATCAGGAACACCGGCCACTCTCGATCGGCGATCCGCTCGGCCCAGAACTGCGTTCGGTACGCGAGATCGGTGCGCGCGATGACATCGTCGGGCATGACGCCGCGGTAGGCGACTTTCCACGACTCCACGTGAATGTGGCCGACGGCCGCGGCATCGGCGGGCGTCGCGCGACGCAGCGTCACCGGCCGAGCTTCGCTTCCCACTCTTCCAACGACCGCGGCCAATCGGCTTTCAAGAGCCGAGACAGCGAGCGGTCGGCCAGCACTCGCCCTCCAGTCTGGCACGTCGCGCAGTAATTGGCTTCGTTGTTGGCATAGCGGATGCGCTGGATCGGTGAGCCGCACACGGGGCAGGGCTCCTTGTAGCGGCCGTGCACGGCCATGCCGTCTTTGAACGCCGTCACCTTTTCGGGAAACTTGGTGCCGACCTCCGCACGCAGTCTGTCGATCCACGCGCGCGTGGTTTGCTGAGTGGCGTGATACAGCCGCGCGACTTCTTCATCGCTCAACTTTCCGGTGAGTTGGAACGGCGAAAGCTTGGCCGCGTGAAGTATTTCATCCGATAGCCAGTTGCCGATACCGTCGAACAGGTGTGGATCGGTGAGCGCGCGCTTGAGTGTGTGCGACTCCGATTGGAGCCGCTCCTTGAACGCGGCCAGGTCAGCCGCGAGCACGTCGAGCCCGCCGGGATCGTGCGCGTTGAGACCGGTCTCGCCGGCTACGACGTGCAAGGAAGCGCGTTTCTTCGGACTCGCTTCATTCAGGAGCAACGTGCCGGTGGGAAAATCGAACGACGCGAGTCCAACCTTGGCGGGCGAAGCCGTGCCTTCCGGCCTCCACTTGAACCGGCCGGCGATCATCAAATGAAACACGAGAAACAGGTTGCCGTCCATCTCCCAGACGATCCGTTTCCCAATGCGCCGCAGACCGACGACGTTGCGGCCCTCGGCGGCCGACAGCGGCGGGTCGACCGTGCGCAGCAACGAAGGGCTGACGACGCGCGCCCGCTCGAGCGGCTGGCCGACGATACGTGGGGCCATCGCTTCGAGGTAGATCGTGATGTCGGGAAGCTCCGGCATGCCGGATGCTATCTACTGAAAGACCTGGAGCGCTACCTCGACCCGGCCAAACGGGGCGCTCACCTGTACACCCTGCACCATTTGCTTGACGCGTGTGAACATCTCCCGCGCGATCGCGACGCCCTCGGCGAGCGCCGCTTCCTTTCCCTTGTCCTGCGCCTTCCGCATCCGCGCCAATACTTCGTCGGGCACCGAAACGCCGGGGACTTCGTTTGCGAGAAACTCGGCGTTGCGCAGCGAGATGAGCGGCCAGATGCCCGCCACAATGGGCGTCTTGAACTGCTCGACT
>QHUJ01000132.1 GCA_003221895.1 Gemmatimonadota bacterium
CGCTCGCACGCCATCGGATAAACCGTGCCACGAGATTTGTGCTCAGAAAAGAATCGACGTGTCCCTCGTTTGTGGACGACGGAACGGGGTTCAAAATGCTCGTGCGCCGGAATACCAGTGTTGGCGCGCCGAACGATGTCCTCTGAATTCGTGTCGAAGTGTCAGCGCGCCGACGGTAACAGGGGCCTCAATCAATGAAGATGCTCGCGCATTTCGTGCATATCCTTGCTCACTGCCCACAGATGCTCGCTCACTGCGTGAAAATACTCGCGCGCGACCTAGGAGAACCCCTAATTGGCCATCGCCACGACACACAATCGGGATCAATGGGCACTCATCGGAGATCGGAGCAGCGACACCGGTCATCGAACGCTGCGCATTGGTCATCGGAAAGCCGACACTGGTCCCCGAACGAGCCTCATTGCGAATCGAACCGTCGTCTTTGCGACTTGTTCCTTCCGCTCTTCAGTAAGAGCGAAGGACCTGCTTTTTTCATACCTTTGCCGCAGTTCACTATACGCTGGAGCTGACATTGGACAAGAAAAAATTCCTCTTCGTCTCACTCGATGCCCTGATCGCGGACATTGCGTGGCAAGTCGTCAAGGAAGGCCACGAGGTGAAGCTCTTCATCGAGTCGAAAGAAGAGCGCGAGATCGCCGACGGCTTCGTATCCAAGACCGACGACTGGGTGCGCGAAGTGCCGTGGGCCGATGTGATCGTGTTCGACGACGTCCTGGGCCAGGGGGCCAAGGCGCATCAGCTGCGCCAGACCGGCAAGCTCGTCGTGGGCGGCACACCGTATACCGATCAACTCGAGGATGATCGCGCCTTCGGCCAGCAGGAGCTCAAGAAGGCGGGAGTCCCGATCATCCCGCAGGAGAATTTTCACTCGTTCGACGACGCCCTCACATACGTGCGCGCGAACCCCAACCGCTACGTCATCAAGCCGAGCGGCGAGGCGCAGAACATCAAGCAGCTGCTGTTCGTGGGCGAGGACGAAGACGGCAAGGATGTGATTCAGGTGCTCGAGGATTATCAGCGCGCCTGGGCCGATCGCGTGAAGGCATTCCAGCTGCAGCGCCGCATCGTCGGCGTCGAGGTCGCGGCGGGTGCGTTCTTCAACGGCAAGGAGTTCGTGTTGCCGGTCAACATCAACTTCGAGCACAAGAAGCTGTACCCGGGCGACATCGGGCCCTCCACCGGCGAGATGGGCACCACGATGTTCTGGAGCGAGCCGACGCGGATCTTCAACGCGACGCTCAAGAAGATGGAGACGCGACTCCGCGAGGAGCACTACGTCGGCTATATCGACGTCAACTGCATGGTGAACTCGAACGGCATCTACCCACTCGAGTTCACCTCACGCTTCGGCTATCCCACGATCAGCATCCAGCAGGAAGGCATGCTGACACCCATCGGTGAGTTCTTCTATCGCCTCGCCGAAGGCTCGCTCACGACCTTCAAGGCGCGCAGCGGTTTCCAGGTGGGCGTCCGCATCATGGTGCCACCGTTCCCGTACACCGACCCGGAGACCTTCGCCAAAACGTCGAAGGACGCCGTCATCATTTTCAAGAAGCCGACGCGCGACGGCGTCCACATCGAAGACGTCAAGCAGATTAACAACGAGTGGGTCGTCACCGGCACATCGGGCGTCGTCCTGATCGTCGTCGGAACCGGGACGACGATGAAGGCCGCGCAGAAGCAGGCCTACAACCGGATCGAGAACATCATGATCCCCAACATGTACTACCGCATGGACATCGGGGATCGGTGGTTCGAGGACTTCGACCGGCTGCACACCTGGGGGTATCTCCGACCGTAGACGCGCCCTGTGCCCCTCCCCGGCTAATGGTAAAACAGCCGGTACGCCGCGTTCGCGTGCATGACGCCCTTATCGATGAGCTCGGCCATGTAGCCCGGCATCGAGCCGACATGCGGCTTCACTTTTTCGGCTCCGCTGGGCGGCTCGGCGACCGCCAGTCCGCGATACTCGTTCGTCAGACCGGCCCGCAGCGCTTCCACGATCCAGGGCTTCATCTCAACCGTCGCTTTGGTCACTTCCACGGCGCGAACCGTGTCGTGTGGGTCGTACCCGATCGCGAGCTCGATGGGACCATGCTGACAATCCACCCGCATGAACACCAGGACGCCGGTGACCTGATCTTGCTTCTTCCCGAGGTAGAACGTGACCACGCCGTCCGGCGGCTCCCAGCCGACGGCATCGTGGATCCGCTTGGAGTCTGCGCTGCTGAGATGCAGCTCGCGCGACACAAACTGATCGGCGCCGGGCAATAGCTTCGCAACGGCGTCTTCGCGCTTCATGAGGACCACCGTCGGCGTGATATGCAGCAGCGCGGCTGCGGCCGCGCCGAGTAGTAACCTGTTCATGTTTTCCTCCACCACATTTGATACGTGGCTATTGCAGCCACGATGACGTACCCCAGAGCCATCGCCCATCCGCCTGCGAGTGCGACGATCGCAAAACCGGGCGACGCGAGTTTCGTGAGCCACATCCCCGCAAAGTCGAGCCAGGGCGCGGCGAACAGCAGGGCGATGATCGACAGGCCGGCCCAGCGCGGAATCGACAGGCCCAGCACAATCACCGACAGGCACGCCGCGATCACCGCGTACATCGGCATGTGCACGTGCGTGTCTTGCACCAGCAGGTCAAGATCAACGTGATGCTGCTCCTCACCCATCTCAGCCATCGAGATGGGGCGCTCGGTCACCAGCGTGGTTTCCGGGGGCATCTGCATCGTCATCGGCATCTCGCCCGCCGGTCCATACGTCTCGGCGACCTTACGCGGGCTATACCCCGCGTACAGGCCCACCATCCACGCACCGAACAGGTACGAGGTGCCGAGCGTGGCGAGCAGCAGCGTGACCAGCCACCGCACCCGAACATCGCTCTGCCGCAGATCGTAGAGCACGCCGTCTCCTAGAAGAGGTACACGAGCTCGACCAGCGCGGTCACATTGGACTGCTTCAGCGTGCCGTCTTTGGATTCGAACACCGGCTGGCTGGAGTGATCGAAACGCACCGCTGGCCGGAGGGAAAACGCGGGCAAACGAAACGTCGTGAACTCGATGTTCGAGAACACACCTTCCTGGGCCTCTCTATAGAAGTACCAGGGCGAGATCGTCAGCGATTGGAGCGTTTGCGCCGTGCCCGTGCGTGCGCCGTCGGGGTCAGCGAACACGTCCCCGCGAACCGTCAGCCCCGTGGATTGGCTGAAGCGCCAGAACGCTTGCCCCACGACGCCCGTCCACTGGGTGCCCTGTTCCGACCCGTGATGCGCCTCCGCCTGCAGAATGAGCCGCGGCATGGCTTGCCACGTGAGATCACCGGTGAGCAGCGTGCGCGTCACGCTGGAGATCGTATCCTGCTCCGGTCCGTAGAGCGCCCCCGCAGCGATGGCGAAGTTCGACGAGGCGAAGACCTGCACCTTGACGCCCGCGGTCTTGCCGCTGTTGTTGTCGACCTCGACATCCCAACCGTTCGCGACGAGACCGAGCACGCTCACCTTGGGACTGAGAACGTAGCGCGCCAGCAGACCCGTCAGCTTTACGGGACGCGCATTCTCGAACGTGAATGAGCTCGTCGGAACGAGGTTGAGCGGCTCATCGTCGCGCTCGAAGCCGATCGGCGCGTCGAAGCGCCCAAACGAGAGCGACAGCGCAGAGACCTTGGGCGGCGTCCAGCTGATGATGAGGTTGTCGATCTCGATGTGGGTCTCGGGTGGACCGCTGTCGGCCTCCTCGAGATGCGTCGTCAGCTGGCCAAAGATGTACAGGTGATCCGACCAGGGCCGGAACAGGCTGAGCGCAATTTTCCCGGCGACGGCCGTGCCGCGCTCGAGATTGCGATCATACCCCGCGTCGCCCACCGCGAATCCCGTGATCGCGAGCGGCGGCTGCTCGCCGAACTTCACGGTCGAGTCCTGCGCACATACGCGATGCGCCAGCGCCGCGCACATGACGAGAGCGCAGCACGTGAGTCTCCCAATAGACATGTGTCCCCCTCCGGAGGGGCTAAGAGCCTGAGTAGCTAAAGGACTAAGGCGCGCCAGCCTCAGCGGCTTGGCGGCTCAGCGACTAAGCGCCGGGGTGCGGAGGGGGAGGGGCGAGTGCCGGAGGAAGAAGATGTTTACGTGTGGCAAGCAGGGGCGCCGGCGCCATGCGATCCGCGTCGAAGAAGCGGATCGCGGGAATCCGCGCGCTCCAAATAACGGTTGGCGGTGACACAACCGCGCTGCAAGCGGTCGGGCAACATGCCTGCGGGCAGGTGCAATGCGCCGGCTTCTGATGACTGCTCTGGCCCTGGTGATGTGAAGCCGGAACGCCTTGGACAGCGCCGTGAAGCGGGCACCCGTGCGTTTCCGGTCCCGCCATCGCGAGACTGAAAACCAGGGCGAACACCGCAGTCACAAATCGCATCGGTTCAATAATACTACTAGACCCGCTTTTCCTTCCAGCGGCCATGCCGAAATAGCACTGCGCTCGCGACGGCGAGCGTCGAGAACGCGATGGTCACCGCCCAGGCAACGCCCCGCGGACCGAGGTTGAAGTGCCGCGCCAGCAGCCACGCGAGGGGAATCTCCCACAACCAGAAGCAGAACAGGTTCAGCCACGTCGGGGTCCACGTATCGCCGGCGCCATTGAAGGAGTTGGTGAGCACCATGCCATACGCGTAGAACACATAGCCATAGCTGATGATGCGCAGGCATTGGGCGGCGATCGACGCAACCGTCGGATCGTCGGTGAACTGATTCGCGATGGGGTTCGCGAACGCGATGAAGATGAGCCCGGCGACGCCCAGAAAGACCAGGTTGTAGAACGCCGCGCGCCACACCGCCTGCTCGCCGCGCTCGGGCTTGCCGGCTCCCAGTGCCTGACCGACCATCGTCGCCGCCGCGTTGGCCAAACCCCACGACGGCAGGAGCGCGAAGATGATGATGCGGATGGCGATCTGGTATCCGGCAAGTGCCTCCGTGCCGAAGGACGCGTTGATCCGCGTGAGCCCGATCCAGCTCGCCATGCCCACGAAGACCTGGAAGGTCCCGGTGCCCGAGAGCCGCAGCAGCGTGCGCATCACGGCGGGTTGCAGCTCGATCTGCTCGCGCTGAATCACGATCCGACCGTCGCGCCGCCAGAGACGGTACAGCTGATATACGACCCCGGTGCCGCGGCCGATCGTGGTGGCGATCGCCGCGCCGGTTAGGCCGAGCTTCGGGAAAGGCCCGACACCGAAGATGAGCAGCGGGCCGAGGAGAATGTTGATCCAGTTTGCGAGCCAGAGTACTCGCATCGCGATCGCCGCATCACCGGCCCCGCGGAAGATCGCGTTGATGAGGAAGAGCATCAGAATGACGACGTTGCCGCCGAGCATGATGCGCGTGTAGGTCCGGCCGCTGGCGATCACCTCGGGTGACGCGCCCATGAGGCCGAGCAGCGTGGGCCCGAGCAGCACGCCAGCCACGCCGATGATTGCCGCAGTAATGACGCCGAGCGCGATGCCCTGCACTGCTACTGCTGCCGCTCCCGCCGGATCTTTCTCGCCGATGCGGCGCGCCACCATGGCGCTCACGCCAATCGACAACCCCATCGCTGCGGTGTAGGCCACCGTCAGCATCGACTCCGTGAGCCCGACCGTGGCCACCGCGCTCGGGCTGACATGGCCGAGCCAGAAAATGTCGGCGACGGCGAACAACGACTCCATCATCATCTCGAGCACCATCGGCACCGCGAGCAGAATGATCGCGCGCCCAATGGGACCGGCGGTGTAATCGTGATAGGTGCCGCGAATCGCTTCGCGGATTGTCCGCCAGAAACTCGGGGGGATGGTCTCGCTGCTTTGCGTCGAGGACGTCATCGCGCCCGGCGACCGAGCTGCTCGCTCGCCCATAACCCTGCTTGCACGGAAGTCTCGGCGGTCGGACCCTCGAAGCGGTTGACGTGAATCGCCGGGCGGCCGTCCTGCAACACCGCGACCAGATGCACGATCGCAATCGTGTCCTCGCTGGGGGCGTACTTGAGACGCAGCTGTGCGCCTCCCGCCTCGCCTCCCGAGTCCAGCGCAATGGCTGCACCTGACCGCTCGTTGTAATCGTCCACCCATGCCTGCAGCACGTCCATCGCGTCCTTTTGAGGACTCGTCGCAGCCATATCCCTTCCTTTAGCGTCTTAGCGGGGGCGCCAGACGATCGAGAATCATGTCGGCGCGGCCGGCCTCGAGCAGCCGTGCCCGCGGCTGGCCTGCGATATCCCGATCGATGAGCTGCGAAAGATACGCGGGGAGCCAGGCCGGATAATGCCCGGGCGTGCTCCAGCCACTCATGTCAAACGCGCTGCGGCCGTCGACGAGTCGCAACAGGGCGATACCGGCCTCTTGAGCTGCGGTTACCGCGTCGGCGGTAAAATCGGCAGTCGCGAAGACGAGGGCCACGTCTGCCGGGATTCCCGGCAGACGATCCCTCACTGATTCGACAACATCGCGCCCGACGCTGCCGGACTGGTGCCGGCACACCGCGACTGCCCGCCAGGTGGAGCCCCCGCCCGGTCGGCTGAGCGGAATTTGGAGCTCCAGGACGAAGCCGCGCTCCGGTTCCGGCAGCTCGGAACGGCGATGAACTCGGGCTTGGCCAACGTCGAATCCAACTTTGCGAAGCTCCCGGACGACCAGAATCTGGAAATAATCGGGCGTCACCGCGGGCAGGTCGCTCACCACGGAATCCTACCATCCCTTGACGCATTGTGCTTCCCTCGTCATCCTGCGGGCGCTCCGGGCGAAACGGGAGAGGATGAGCGAAACGTCGGCAGGCGTCGAAATCAGGCAACTGCACAAGCGTTTCAAGGGCGGTGACCACGACGCGGTGGACGGCGTAGATCTGTCCATCCGCGACGGGGAGCTGCTCGTCCTGCTCGGCCCATCGGGCTGCGGCAAAACGACCCTGCTGCGCATGATCGCCGGGTTAGAGCATCCGAGCGCGGGCGAGATCTACATCGCCGGCCGGCGCGTCGACCAGGACGTGCCGCCGCGCGCCCGCGGCATCGCGATGGTTTTCCAGAGCTACGCCCTTTACCCACACCGCACCGTGTCAGGCAACATCGCGTTCCCGCTCGAAGCGGCGCACCTCCCCCGCGCGGTCATCGCCGAGAAAGTCCGTTGGGCGGCAGAGCTCTTCGGGATCGCCGGGTATCTGGACCGCTATCCGCGCCAGCTCTCGGGCGGTGAGCGCCAGCGCGTTGCGCTGTGCCGTGCTGTGGTACGGGACCCGCAGGTGTTTTTGCTCGACGAACCGCTCGCCAATCTCGATGCCAAGCTCCGGAACACCGCGCGCGACGAGCTGAAGCGGTTCCAGCGCCAGATCAAGCGTACCACCGTGTACGTGACGCACGATCAGGTCGAAGCCATGGGCTTGGGTGACCGCATCGCGGTCATGGACCGCGGGAAGGTGCGGCAGGTGGGCACACCCCACGAGGTCTACGAGGACCCCGTCGACACGTTCGTGGCGACCTTTCTGGGCCAGCCACCCATGAATCTGGTCGAGCAACCCGGCGGCGGCGGCAGGACGCTCCTGGGGTTCCGGCCCGAGCACCTGCTGCCGAGCGACCACTTTGGCGACCGGGAGCCGCTTCACCCGATTCCGCTCATCGTACGACGGGTGGAGTACCTGGGCTCGGATCGGTATGTCTACGGGACCGTGGAGTTCGCGCCCGACGCAACCGTGATCGCCAAGCTGCCCGCGAACATCGGACGGGCAATTCCGGAAGAAGAAGGAGGGCGGCTCGATTTCGCCGTACCCGAGCGGGCGCTCTGTCATTTCGATGCCCAGACCGGGGCGCGGGTGCGGCGATGAAATTCGCCGATCGCGAGGATCTGCTCGGCGCGGCCATGCTCGGCCCGGCCCTTGCCTACGTGATCCTGCTCGTTGGCGTGCCCTTCGTGCTGGCAATCATGCTCAGCTTTTCGAGCGCCACCGCGGGGAGCCTGACCCTCACTTGGGTCGGCTTTCACAATTACAGCACCATACTTGCCGACCCGATCTTTCTCCGCGCCCTCCGCAATACCGCGATCGTGACGATCGGATCGCAGGTGCTCGTCATCGTGCTCGCGACCGCGGCGGCCCAGGTGTTCCGTGCCGCCTTCCACGGCAAGCGCGCCGCGCGGTTCGTGCTGCTGTTACCGTGGGCGGTCCCCGTGTCGCTCGCCGCCATCGCCTGGACGTGGATCTTCGATTCGACCTTCAGCGTGATCAACTGGACGCTTAGGGTAACCGGGCTGCTCCACGGCTGGCTCTACTGGCTCGGCGAACCGGGCCTCGCGCTGTTCGCGATCATCATCGTGCAGGCGTGGCGCATCTTCCCGTTCGCGACCGTGATCGTGCTCGCGGGGCTCTCGTCGATTCCGCAGGACGTCGTCGAGGCGTCGATCGTGGACGGCGCGGGCTTTTGGCGACGGCTCTTCAAGGTCGAGCTGCCGCTCCTGCTTCCCGTGATCGCCGTCGCCGTCTTGTTCGGCGTAGTCTACACCGCCACCGACCTCGGCGTCGTATACATTCTGACTGGCGGTGGACCCGCGAATACCACGCACGTGCTGCCCACCCTCGCGTTCCAGCGCGGCGTGCTGGGTGCCGACCTCGGCCAAGGCGCGGCGATCGCGGTGTTCCTCGTGCCGTTTCTGATCGTGGTCGCCGTCCTCATGCTGCGGGTCGCCCGCCGGACCGAAGTCGGCGCGGGCGGGATAGGCGCGCGATGAAGCGCGTACCGCTGTACGCGGCGGCCCTGGGCTTCATTGTGTTCGCCGGCTTCCCGTTCTACTGGATGTTCATCACGGCGTTCAAGCAGAACCGCGATCTGTACGTGGGGGCGTTCGACACGCGGCACGTACCCTGGATCTTCAACGATCCACCCACGCTCGAGCACGTGCGCCTGCTGTTCGGCCAGACGGACTTCCTGCGGTGGGTGGCGAACACGCTGCTCGTGATCGTGGCCGTCGTGATCATCACAGTGGCCCTGGCGGTGCCTGCGGGCTACAGCCTGGCCCGGCTGGTCGGGCGCTGGGGCGGGCGGCTGGGCATGGGCATTTTCTTCACCTACTTGATCCCCCCCACCCTGCTCTTCATCCCGTTCTCCCGGGTGATCGCGCTGCTGGGCCTGCAGAACTCGCTCGGCGCCTTGATCCTCGTTTATCCGACGATTACGGTTCCGTTCTGCACCTGGCTCGTGATGGGGTTTGTGCGCTCGGTGCCGTGGGATATCGAGGAGCAGGCCATGATCGACGGCTACAGCCGGCTGGCCGTGATCATACGGATCGCGCCGCGTCTCATTTTGCCCGGCATCTTGACCGTAGTCGTCTTCACTTTCACCTTGGTGATGCAAGAATTCGTGTACGCGCTGACGTTTATCAGCTCGGTCGATCGCATGACCGTCAGCCTGGGCGTCCCCATCGCGCTCGTCCGCGGCGATGTGTACCACTGGGGCTCCCTCATGGCCGCTGCATTGTTCACCAGTATTCCGCTTGCCATCCTGTATAACCTCTTCATCGATCGATTCATTCAGGGCTTCACCATGGGTGCTGTGAAGGGCTGAACTACCGTGCACGCAAGTTCACCTGAGGAGGACCATCATGAGGGTACGACTGACAGGGGTCTCGGGGCTTGTGATCGGGTTTTTGGCACTCGGAGGGGCGCAACCCGCCGCAGCTCAAGGCGCCGGACAGGTCGTGAAGCTCGGTGAAGGTGTGACGTTGACGATCAGCGGCTTCCTGAACGCCACGTGGTTCGTGGACAACGGCTTTTTCGACCCGGCCGGCTTTGGTCAAGGGCAGAGCGCCGAATGGGCAAATGCCGTGCAACCCACCACCGACAAGACGTTCCAGGGCGCCGAGATCCGTAACACGCGGATCAACTTCACGTTCGCCGCTGGGCCGGTGATCGGAAAGTGGTCACCGCGTGCCGTGCTGGAAGCGGATTTCTTCGGCACGCTCGGCGCGCCGCCGTTCGGCGACGAGCAGCCGCAGCTCCGTGCGCGCTTCGCATACGTAGACTTGACGAACACTCGTACCACGATCCGCATCGGCCAGTTCTGGTCGCCGATGTTCGGCGAGGTGCCCGTCTCTGTCACGCATCTCGCGTTCCCGCTCGGGTACGGAGCCGCCGGCATGATTGGCTGGCGCTTTCCGGGCATTTACCTCTATCACGACCTCAACCCTGGCAAGCCGACCACGGTGCAACTCGTGCTGGCGGCCTTTGAGGGTTCGGGTCCCGCCGTTCCAGCTGCCGCGGGTACTCCCAACACGATCGGGCAGGGTGAGGCCTCAGCCATACCGCAGCTCGAAGCAAGGCTGAACTTCACGCATCGCAAGCCAAACTTCAGTTGGACCGCCTATATCGTCGGGCACATGGACACGAAGGACACGAGCGCGGTCGGCGTCCAGACCGACAACGTGACCGGCTCGGCCGTAGAGGTCGGGGCCAACGTCACGTCCGGCAAGTTCACAATCCACGGCAACGTGTACACGGGGAAGAACATCGGCCAGCAGTTCGGCCATATAACCCAGCAGGTCACAGCCGCGGGTGACGTCAAGGGCAAGGGAGGGTGGGTACAGGGCGGTTATGAATTCACGCCGCACTGGGGCGCGTGGGTGTTCTATGGCATGGACGACCCGGACGAGGCGAATTCCCCAGGCTTGACCGGTAACTTCCGAAGCAAGAACGACGACGTGGCCGGTATGCTGCGGTTCCGCGCTGGCCGCTATCAGTTGGGCGTCGAGTATTTCCGTGCGAACACGACGTGGGCAACAGCAGGCAAGAAGGACGCCTCGCAGGTCGCGTTGAGCGTGATGTACTCGTTCTGACGGAGCACCATTTCCACCTCGCGGCGAAGCGCCACCGCTTCGCCGCGAGCTGTCTCAACAAGTGAACGGAGGGTAGATCCATGACCAGGCGGAAGGGGATGGATCGGCGCCAGTTCGTCACCACGACCGGTGCCGCCGCAGCGGCGCTCGCGCTCGGTCCGACCATCCTGATCAAGCGGCCGCAGAAGACGCTCAAGATCATTCAGTGGAGTCATTTCGTTCCGGCCTACGACACGTGGTTCGACAAGTACGCCAAGGACTGGGGCACGCAGAAGGGGGTCGAGGTCACCGTCGACCACATCTCCCTGGCGGACCTCACGACGCGGGCGAACGCCGAGGTCGCGGCTCAACAAGGTCACGACCTCTTTCAATTCCTGTCGCCACCCGGCGCGTTCGAGCCGCAAGTGCTCGACATGGCCGACGTCGTGCGCGACGCCGAACGCGCCCACGGGCCGATCATCGATCTCTGCAAGCGCGCCACCTACAATCCCGTGACGCACAAGTGGTTCGGCTTTAGCGACAATTACGTCCCCGATCCGGGCGACTACCTCAAGAGCATTTGGACCGAGATCGGCATGCCGGACGGGCCCAAGACATGGGAAGATCTGGTGACTGCGGGGCCGCAAATCAAAGCCAAGCATCCCGAGATCCAAATTCCGATCGGGATCGGGATGTCGCAGGAGCTCGATACGAACATGGCGACGCGCGCGATGCTGTGGTCGTTCGACGGCTCGATTCAGGACGCGGACGAAAACGTGGTCCTGAAGTCGGACCAGGCGCTCGAGGCGCTGCGGTTTGGCGTGCGGCTGTACCAGGCGGGCATGACGCCCGCAGTGCTGAGCTGGAACGCCGCGTCCAACAATCAGGCGCTGAATGCCCGCCAGACGACTTACATCCTGAACTCCATCTCAGCCTATCGCACCGCGCAGGACAACAAGCTCCCGGTCGCCGACGACATCTTTTTCGTCCCGGCGCTGAAAGGGCCGCGCGGCACGGGACGGGCGAGCGAGCACGTGATGGGGATCTACGCCATCTGGAAGTTCGCGCAGAGTCCCGATGTGGCGAAACAGTTCCTGCTCGAGCTCGTGACGCACAATCGCGAAGCGATCCTGGCGAGCAAGCTCTACAATTTCCCCTCCTTCCCCGGCGCCGCCGCCGACGCGAGCACGGCGCTGGCGCAGAAGCCCGCTGCGGGCAACCGCTGGATGGAGCAGCAGACCTCCAACGACCCGTTCGGCTCGAATCCGGCGACCAAGCTGAAGCCCATCGGCACGGCGCTGCAGTGGGCGACGAACATCGGCCACCCCGGCCCGGCAAATCCCGCCGAGAGCGAGGTGTTCGACACGTTCGTGCTGCCCACCATGTTCGCCAACGCGGTGACCGGCCGGATGACTCCCGAGCAGGCGCTCGACGACGCGCACAAACAGGTGAAAACGATTTTCGAGAAGTGGCGGGCGAAGGGATTGGTTGCGGGAGGCTCGAAGGACAAAGCGTAGGGCAAAAGTGTAGGGGCGCAGCATGCTGCGCCCCTACAGTCCACCCTTCATCACCTGATTCTAGCTGCGCGCCCCCACCTGCTCCGGCGCCCAGATGCTGATCTTTCGCGTTTCCGGCATCAGGAATAAGCTGAGCAGGAACGCAACGCTCGGAACGATGATCGGGTACATCAACGCCGAGCCCAGGCTGTGAGTGGATAGGTACGCCGCGGTCGTGATCACCGGCACGAGCCCTCCGCCCCACCCGTTGCCGATGTGATAGGGCACCGATACCGACGAATAGCGAATCCGGGCTGGGAAGTATTCTGCCAGGAACGCGCCGATCGGACCGTACACCATGCCCACGTAGCAGACCATGATCGCCACGATCAGGACGGCCAGCGGGTAGTTGAGGTTTGCCGGATCGGCCGCCTTGCCGAGCGCGGTGTAGAGCGGATAGTAGGTGAGGGCGGCGAGGGCGAAGCCCGCGAGGATGATCGGCTTGCGCCCGATCCTGTCGGAGAGCCACCCGAAGAAGATCAGCGACGGCGTCGCGATGAGTAAGGCAATGCCCGTGATGATGGCCGGGCGCAAGACGTCGGGCTTCATGACTTGCTGCAGGAAGTAGAGCGCCCAGAACTGGCCGCTGTACCAGACGACTCCCTCGCCGATGACCACGATGCTGGCGATCAGCACATACTTGATGTTCGAACTCAAGAATGCCTCTCGCCACGGATTCGTCGAGATCTGGCCCTTGGCCTTGATATCCTGGAAGATCGGCGTCTCCTGCAGCCTCAGGCGGATGTAAATGGCGATCGCCACCATGAAGAGCGAGAGGATGAAGGGGATCCGCCAACCCCACGCCGTGAACGCCTCGGTACCGAGCACCTCCCTCGTCACGACAATGACGGCAAGAGACACGACGATGCCGAGCGTAGGCGAGGTCTGTAGCCAGCCAGTGTAGTAGCCCCGTTTCTCGTCGGGCGCATGCTCCGCAACGTACGTAATGGCGCCGCCGTACTCGCCGCCGAGGCAAAGTCCCTGGATCAATCGAAGTATCAGCAGCACGATGCCTGCCGCCGCACCGATCTGCGCGTAGCTCGGCACGAAGCCGATGAGCGCCGTCGACAACCCCATGCCGCTCAGGGTGATGAGGAATGTGTACTTGCGGCCAACGAGGTCGCCGACCCGGCCGAACACCAAAGCGCCGAACGGCCGGATGAGGAATCCCGCGGTGAACGTCCCCACGGTCTTGATGAGCGCTGCCCCGGATGCGCCTCCTGCGAAGAACTTGGTCGCTAGGAGGGCGGCAAGACTCCCGAAGATATAGAAGTCGTACCACTCGATGACGTTCCCGACGGCAGCGGCGATGACGACTCGGCGAAGGTCCTTCGGAAGAGGTGGCGAAGGCATAACGTCCTCGGGTGGAAGGTTTATTCGACCTGCCCAAACTTCGCGATATCCTCAGGCAACGCTTCTTGCGTCGTGCTCACGTCTTTGCCCTGTACCATGATGCGGATCTGTTCGACCACGTCTGGGTTCGCGAGCGTCGTGACGTCGCCGACGTCCCGGCGGTTCGAGATCGCCGCGAGCACTCGGCGCATGATCTTTCCGGAGCGCGTCTTGGGCATATCGGGAACGATGTACACGCGCCTGGGCCGTGCGATCTTGCCGATCACTTCTTCGATGGCCTTGATCACGCGATCGGCGATCGCCTGGCTCGCTTGCACACCCGGCTTGACCGCGACGTAAACCTCGGGCACGCGTCCCTTCAACTCGTCCTGGACGGGCACGACAGCCGCCTCGGCGATTTCCGGGACCGTGAGACACGCCGACTCGATTTCTTTCGTGCCCAGCCGGTGACCGGCGACGTTGATCACGTCGTCGATGCGGCCGAGGATGCGGTAATAGCCATCGGCGGCCTCCAGCGCGCCGTCGCCGGCCATGAACGGCCAGTCGCGCCAGTCTTTGCTTTTCGGATTCCTGTTGTACTTGCCGAAGTATGTCTTCACGTAGCGATCGCGGTCGCCCCAGATCGTCTGCATGATCCCCGGCCAGGGATTGCGGATACAGATATTGCCTGCCTTCCCGGAGCCCTTCAGGATCTCGACGCCGGTCTCATCGTAAATGACCGGATGAATCCCCGGCGCGGCGGGGCCGCAGCTTCCGGGCTTCATCGCGTGAATGGCCGGCATGGTCGTGCAGAGAAAGCCGCCCGTCTCGGTCATCCACCAGGTGTCGGTGATGACGGCTTCGCGCTTGCCGACCTCGTCGTAATACCAGCGCCATGCTTCCGGCTCGATGGGCTCACCGACCGTCGTCATCGATTTGAAGCTGTACTTGTATTTGCGGGGCTCCTGCGGCCCGAGTTTGCGCAGCATTCGGATGGCGGTCGGCGCGGTGTGGAAGATGTTCACGCCGAGGCGTTCGGCGATGCGCCACGGCCGGCCCGCGTCGGGGTAGGTTGGCACCCCTTCGTACATCACGCTCGTCGCCGCATTCGCCAGCGGGCCGTACACGATGTAGGAATGGCCGGTGATCCATCCGATGTCCGCCATGCACCAGTAGATGTCCTCGGGATCAATGTCGAGCACCCACTTGGAGGTGGCGGTGACGTACGCGAGGTAGCCGGCGATGCTGTGTTGCGCGCCCTTGGGCTTGCCCGTGGTGCCGCTCGAGTACATCAGGAACAGGGCCCCATCCGATGGCAGGGCGAGCGGCTCCACCTTCTGTCCTTTGTACTGCCGGAGCAGCTCGTTCATGAAGACGTCGCGACCTGGGACCATCGGCGTTTTCGCGGAGTACTTCCCCGGGTAGCGCTGCCACACAAGAACCTTCTCGACGGCCTGCCCCAACTCGTTCGCCGTTTGCACGGCGATGTCCGCATTCACCTTGTGATCGACCAGCGTGCCGTTGCGCCAGTAGCTGTCCATCGTGATCAGCACCCGGCTGCCGGAATCCTGAATACGGGAGCCGCACGCCTGGCCACTGAACCCGCCGAACACCTGGGAGTGGATGATTCCGAGGCGCGCGCACGCCAGCATCGTGATCGGTAGCTCCGGCACCATCGGCATGTGGAACGTGACACGGTCGCCGGCCTTGAGTCCGAGCCCGCGGAGCAGCGCTGCCAATTCATTGACGCGGTCGTACAGCTCCTGATACGTGATGGACACGTCCGGCTCTTTCTCCGGCTCGGGCACGAAGATGAATGCCGCCTTGTTCCCGTACTTGGCGAGATTGCGGTCCACGCAGTTGTAGCAGGCGTTGATCTTTCCGCCGGCGAACCACTTCCAGAACGGGGCGTCGCTCGTGTCGAGCACCGTGCGATAGGGCTCGAACCACGTCAGCATGTCGGCATACGTCTTGAAACAGTCGGGAAACTTGTCGAGGGTGAACTGCTCGAAGATGCGGGGGTCGCGCATGTTCGCCTGCGCCTTGAACTTCTCGGAAGGCTGGTAGTACTCTTCCTCCTTCCAGTGCACCGCGATCTGGGCTTCACTGACCTCGGTCAGCTCCTGCTTTTCAACTTTCTTCGCCATCTGATCAGTCTCCTCGCCGACGCCGCTCCATCACGTCCTACGCGTCCCGCGCTGCGCGCCCAGAGTTCGAGAATGGACAGGCGCGATAAAGTGACGCCGTTTCAGCGGTCCAGCAACCTGCAGGACCGTGGAACGGCGGGGTTGCATGTCTTCGAAAAGGCGTACATGCTTAATCGGTCAGCGTCAGCATATGCCCTAACCGCGACGTCCTAGCGCGGGGAGGATCCAACCTATGCAGGTCAGTCGTCGCGACTTCCTTCGAGTCACAGCCGGCGCCGGCGCCGGCACCGCGATCGGGGGACTCGTCGGACTCGGCGCCACGCTCGCGCCCGCGCGGGCCCAGGCGCAAGAGCTCCGCATCCGAGACGCGAAGTCGGTCCCCAGCATCTGCCCGTTCTGCTCGGTGGGCTGCGCCACGCTGGTACAAGTGAAGGGCGACCGGATCGTGAACATCGAAGGCGATCCGCGCAGCCCGCACAACGAGGGCACCCTCTGCCCCAAAGGCGCCGCGATCTATCAGCTCCACGTGAACCCCAACCGCACCACCAAGGTGCTGCATCGGAAACCGGGCGCGAGTGACTGGGAAGTCGTCGAGCTCGAGTGGGCGATGGACCGCGTGGCCGAGCTCACCAAGAAGACCCGCGACGACACGTTCATCGAGAAGCTGCCCAACGGCAAAGTCGTGAACATGTCGCCCGCCATCTTTGCCCTCGGCGGTGCGACGCTCGACAACGAGTTCAACCACGTGTGCCAGAAGTTCTGGCGCGGGCTCGGCGTCGTCGCGATCGAGAATCAGGCCAGGATATGACACAGCTCTAGCGTCCCCGGTCTGGGGACACGGTTCGGTCGGGGCGCGGCGACCCTGTATCCGCGCAACCTCGAGCACACCGACTGCTTCGTGATCATGGGTTCGAACATGGCGGAGTGCCATCCGGTGGCGTTCCGCTGGCCCATGAAAGCCAAGCTCAACGGCGCCAAACTCATTCACGTCGATCCACGATTCACCCGCACCAGTGCCGTCGCCGATCTCCATGTCCCGATCCGCGCGGGCTCGGACATCGCGTTCCTCGGCGGGCTGATCAACTACGTAATCAACTCGCAGCGCTGGAACACGGATCCCTTCTTCAAAGAGTTCGTCGTCAACTACACGAACGCGGCGACGATCATCAACGACGACTTCAAGGATACCGAAGACCTCGAGGGAGTGTTCTCGGGCCTCAAGGGGTTCAAGGAGCCCGACTTCTGGCCCGAGAACGGCAACCTCGGCGCGTACGACAACGCCAGCTGGGCGTACAAGCGTGGGCCGAAGGGGCCGGGCCCGGCCACGAAAGACCTGATCGCCAAGCGCGCCGGCCCGCCGTTCGACGACCTGGTCCGCTCGCTCAAGCCGGGGCCCGCCGAGCGCGACGCGACCCTCCAGAACCCGCACTGCGCGTTCCAGATCCTGAAGCGGCACTTCAGCCGCTACACGCCGGAAATGGTGGAGCAAGTCTGCGGCTCACCCAAAGAGAAGTTCATCAAGGTCGCCGAGGCGTTGCTCGAGAATTCCGGCCGCGACCGGACCAGCGCGTTCGCGTACGCGGTCGCCTGGACCCAGCACACCTACGGCGTCCAGATGATCGGCTGCTGCGCGTTGCTCCAGCTCCTGCTTGGCAACATTGGACGACCGGGCGCAGGCGTGATGGCGCTGCGCGGCCACGCCGCGATCCAGGGCTCCACCGACGTGCCCACGCTGTACCACAGCATCCACGGCTACCTGAACGCTCCCTCGGCGCTCCGCCCTCATGAAACGCTGCGGGACTACATGGCGGCCGAGACGGCACCGACGAGCTACTACGGCAATACGCCCAAGTTCCTCGTGTCGTATCTGAAGTCGATGTATGGCGCGGCCGCGACCGCAGAGAACGACTTTGGCTACGACTGGCACCCCAAGATCCTCGGCGATCACTCGCACATCGCCATGTTCTCCGCCATGGGGGACGGGCGGGTGAAGGGGATGTGCTGCGTGGGACAAAACCCCGCGACCTCGCTGAACGGTCAGGCGACGCGCCGCGCCCTGCGCCAGCTCGACTGGTTGGTGGTCAAGGACAACTGGCTCACCGAGACGGCCACGCACTGGTATCTCGCGCCGGAAGTGAAGAATGGTGAGGTGAAGAGCGCGGACATCAAGACCGAGGTGTTCTTCTTCCCGTCGACGCAGATCGCAGAATACGACGGCAGCTACACCAACACCCAGCGCATGCTGCAGTGGCACTCGTTCGCGACCAAGGCGCCGGGGGACTGCCGCACCGATAGCTGGTTCTACCACAACCTCGCCAAGCGGCTGCGGAAGGCCTACGCGACCAGTACGCTGCCGCGCGACCAGGGCTGGAAGAATCTCACGTGGGACTTTGACCCCGATCCCGCCGACCCGGCCTACGGCACGGCGCTCTACCCGGGTGAGATCAGTGCCCTCAAGGTGCTGCGCGAAATCAACGGGTATCAGACGGCCGACCCGAAACAGCACCTGAAGGGATTCGGCGATCTGAAGGATGACGGCTCCACGACGTGCGCGTCATGGATCTACTGCGGTTGCTATCCCGCGCCGGATCAGAACATGACCGCGCGCCGCGAGCCAGATCCGCCGGGCGTTCCGGGCGCACATCTCAAGTGGGGATGGGCGTGGCCCGCGAATCGGCGAGTCATGTATAACCGTGCATCCGCGGACCTGAAGGGCAATCCCTGGAGCGAGCGCAAGCGCTGGGTCTGGTGGGATCCGAACTTCGTGAACCCGCCCGATCCCAAGACGGGCAAGCCAGTGCCGCACGGCAAATGGGTCGGCTACGACACGCCCGACTTCGCCGCGACCAAGGCTCCGGACGCGCAGCCCAAGCCGGACGGCATCGGGCTGGACGCCCTATCGGGAGCGCAGCCGTTCATTATGCGGGCAGACGGCCGTGGCTGGCTGTTCGTGCCGGCGGGGCTCGTGGACGGACCGTTGCCGACGCATTACGAGCCGCACGAGTCGCCGGTGCAGAACCTCCTCTATAAGCAGCAGAGCAGCCCGGTGCACAAGGTGTGGTCGCTGGGTAAGCCCTGGAATCCGATCGCGTCAGTCGGCGATCCCAAGTTCCCGTACGTCATCAGCACCTACCGGCTGACAGAACACTACCTCGCCGGCGCCATGAGCCGCTGGCTGCCGTGGCTCGCCGAGCTGATGCCGGAGCTGTTCATCGAGATCGGCAAAGGGCTCGCGCAGGAGAAGGGAATCAAGAATCTCGACTGGGTCGTGGTGTCGAGTCCACGTGGCCACATCAGGGCCAAGGCGCTCGTCACCGACCGTATCGGCGTGATGAAGATCGCCGGTAAGACCATCCACCACGTCGGGATGCCCTGGCATTGGGGCTGGATGGGGTTGAGCACCGGCGACGTCGTCAACGACCTCACGGCCTGGGTCGGCGATCCCAACGTGTCGATCCACGAAGGCAAGGCGTTCGTCTGCAACGTGGAGCGAGCATGATATGGTAACCATCACGCGCAAGCGCGCCGCCGTTGCCAACGAGGCGATGGGGTTCTTCACCGACACGACCGTCTGTATCGGCTGCAAGGCGTGCGAGGTCGCGTGCAAGAACTGGAATCAGCTGCCTTCCACACACGGCGGCGTGTCGGAAATGTCGGGCGACAGCTACGACAACACGCGCAAGCTCGACGGCACGCACTGGCGTCACGTCAAGTTCATCGAGCAGTTCGACGGCCCCTACAACGGCCGCTGGTTGATGATGAGCGACGTGTGCAAGCACTGCGTCAAAGCCGGCTGTATCGAGGTGTGCCCTACCGGCGCGATCATCCGCACCGAGTTCGACACCGTGGTGATCCAGTCGGATGTGTGCAACGGCTGCCGCGCCTGCATCGCCGGCTGTCCCTTTGGCGTCATCGATATGAACATGATCTCGGGCACGGCGCAAAAGTGTACGCTCTGTTACGACCGCATGGGCGTCGGGCTCGAGCCCGCCTGCTCGAAAGCGTGCCCCACCGATTCGATCCAGTTCGGGCCGATCAGCGAGCTGCGCACCCGCGCCCAAAAGCGCGTGGACCAGCTCAAGGCGCAAGGCGAAATGCGCGCCCGGCTCTACGGCGACGATCCGAACGGCCCGCTGGGCGGCCTGAACGCGTTCTATCTGCTGGTGGACAACCCGGAGGTGTACGGCCTGCCCGCCAATCCGCAGCTCCCCACCCGCACGCTGACAAAGAGTGGCGCGATGTCGGCTGCGACGGCCGCCGTGTTGGGCGTGCTCGCGCTCGTGGGAATCCGTAAACGGCGCATTGACGAGAAGGAAGGGGCGACGATCGATGTCTGACACGTTCGTCACGGCGTCGCCCCATTGGACGTGGTTCATTATCCCGTACTTTTTCGTCGGCGGGATCGCGGGCGGAGCGTACTTCCTCGCGGCAGCTCTCGAGTGGTTCGGACGACCGGAGGACCGCCCCGTCATCCGCACCGCCTACTCACTGGCCTTTTGGGGTGCCGTCATCTCCGGCGCGTTGCTGACCATCGACCTCGGCAAGCCCTTCCGCTTCTGGCACATGCTGTTCCAGTCTGACAACTTCCCGAACGTGATGTTCAAAGGCTGGTCACCGATCTCGTTCGGCGCCTGGGCGATCATGCTGTTCGGATTGTGCGCGGCGCTGTCAATGATCGGCGCGTGGACCGACGAGGGTCGCGTGCGCACGCCCGCCGCGCAGCCGCTGCGCAGCGGAACGATGCTCGCCAAGCTCGTCGCCGGACTTGGTGGCTTGCTCGGGTTTTTCGTCGCGGGATACACGGGTGTCCTCTTGACCGTCACGAACCGCCCGATTTGGGCGGACAGCCCGTGGCTGGGTGGGCTGTTCCTCGCGTCCGGCGCATCCACCGCCGCCGCCGCGCTGCTGCTGCTCGCGCCCGGGCGGGGCGCGACCGCCGGGTCGCTGGCCTGGCTCGAATCGTTCGATATGCGCGCCCTCGTGATCGAGCTGATCCTGCTTGTGCTCTTCGTCGGTTGGCTCTGGCCGATCCGCCAGGTCTGGCTGAGCGTCTGGGGCCTCTTGCTGCTCATCGGCGTCGTTTGGGCCGGGATTCTCTGGCCATTGCGGCTGCATGCGCGACCCGCGAGCGCGGCCGGGGGGGGAGGCATGCTGCGTAATCCCGCGGCGATGGTCCTGATCGGCGGCTTCCTGCTGCGCGTCGTCATCCTGCTGGCCTCCAACGGCATCCAGCACCAGATGGCGACCGCAATCAGACGATGAGAGCCTCCATTTTGGTTGCGTGCGCGGTGAGTATCAGCCTAACGGCATGCGCCAGCCCTGAAGCGACACGCACGCGCGGCGGTGGTCCCGGTGCCGACACGGGCAACCACGCCGCCGTCGTGCAGCTCCACGCGGGCGCGAAGATGTATCATCGGACCCCCTGCCGCACCGCCAAGGTCAAATGCTCTGGCCCCTTGCCAAACGCCGGCACCTAGCGCCCAACCCGCAGCTCGCACAACGCGTCATCGAGGTTCGTCAGGAGAACCCGGAGGCTGAGCGTTGGCTGGAGCTGGTCGAAGCCGCGTTCGCCGAAGCAGGGACTGACATGGCCTGGGGCGATGCCGTACTCACCATCGTGACTGAGCGACCCGTTCGCGCGCCAATCCTGCACCAGGCACAAATCGCGGTGCGTCGCCGCCCCGCGCAGCGCTGGCTGCGACAGGTGCTCGAGCTCGCGGCGGTCGATCATGGCGAACGTGCGGTCCCGCACGAAGTCGAGGCGACCGCGTTGCTCGAGGCGGCGATCTGTCAGGACGATGATCGCGTCGATGCTGTTGGGCTGCGCACCAACGTTGACCCCCCGACGCTGCGCGTGATCGCGCAGATGTTCGCGCTGCCATTGCTGCAGACGTGCGGTCGTGCGCTGGCGGGGCACCTGCCGGCCGGCTCCGCCTGGTGGGAAGGCTACTGTCCCGTGTGCGGTGCGTGGCCGACGCTGGCGGAGTTCCGGGGGCTCGAGCGTAAGCGGTGGCTCCGGTGCGGCCGCTGTGCGACCGGCTGGGAAATGGCATGGCTGCGTTGCCCCTTTTGCGGTGAAACGCAGCACACGAACCTCGGGTACTTGGCGCCCGAAGCGGGTGAGACGACTCGAAAAGTTGAGGTCTGTGACAGCTGCAAGGGCTACGTAAAGGCGGAACCCACGGTGCGGCCGCTCGCGCCGTGGGAAATCGTGCTGGACGATCTCGCGACCGTGCCACTCGAGGTGGCGGCATTGGACCGCGGCTATCATCGACCCGAGCGGCCGGGGTTCGCGCTCGAAGCGCGGATTGTCGAGGCGTGATGGACCTCGATCGCCCCGCCCACGTCTGTCGCGAGCTGCTGAGCGCGATCGAGGCTTCGGAGGGGCGGCGCAAGCGCCGCAAACGCGACACGACGCCCGATGCGATCGGCCTCGCCGTCAAACGCGATTTGCTCGAGCGGGCGATCGCGGCCGATCCCGAACCCACGGAGTTCGAGGCGTGGCTGCTCGACCAATGCCGAGCCGCCGGAGGGCTCGAAGGCGGTGTGCGAGCGATGGCTTTGTCCATCTTCGAGGAGTGGCGCCTGGCCCACGATGCGACCGCGTTTCGCGACTGGCTGGCGCAGGGCGCGCCATCGGACGACGCGCGGGACGAACGGTAAGGAGGCAACGCCATGCGAGCACTGATTCTGTGTGGCTTTCTCGTCGCCGCCCTGGGTTGCCATCGGGCGGCCCCGCCGCGCGCGGGGTGGGATGCCACCACGGCTGCGGCCATTGCCGCGCTGCGCGCGGACAGTAGCCCCTACCGCATCATCTATTATCCCGCGGTCGATCTCGCCAAGAAGACGGCGCCATAATCGGTTGACGTGCTACGGCCCTAACGCAGCCTGCGCGCCAGCGCGCCAGGCGTGGTTCCGAAGACCCGTTTGAAGAGGCGAGTGAAGTGCGCCTGATCCGCAAAGCCGGTCCGTTGCGCGATATCCGACAGCGTCGCCCGCGTGGTCTCGAGCAGGCGACGCGCGCGCTCCAGCCTCAACGCAAGCAGGTACTGATGCGGCGCCCGACCCATGGTTTCCTTGAACGCCCGCGCGAAGTGCGTAGGCGAGAGGCCGGCTTCCTGGGCGAGCATCTCGATCGTCAGCCGAGCGTCGAGCGCGGCGTCGATCAGCTCCAGCACCCGGCGCTTGGCGAACGCCGACAAGCCACCGTGCGCGCGCACCGGCCGCGGCTGCTCGATACCGGCGTGCCGCACCAGGAGATGACCAAGCGCGGTGGTTACCGCTTCCACCGTCGCCAGGCCACTCGCATTGTGGCTGTCCGCTTCGTCCTGCAGCGTCAGCATGAGGTGCGCCATCTGCGGCGACTGCACCGCGTAGGTCCGCCGCAGGCGCACCGGTTCGAGGGCTCCCAATGATGGACTGATCAGTCGCGAGAGATGCACCGGATCGATGGAGACGCGCAGGTACCGCAGCGTGCTGTTGAGTCGCAGGGTGATCGGGTTCGCGCTCGGGCTGACCCAGAGACTGTGCGGCGGAACGACGAACGGCTTGAAGCCGTGCGGTTCCTTGACCTCGAGTTTCAGCGGCGCGCTGTCGAGGTTGAGCGACAAGTAGTGTTGATCACCCACCAGATCGTCGACCGCGGCGACATCGTTCCGCCCGGCCTCGACCAGCACACCCGGCCAGTCCAGAGCCTGGGCGGTGACAATCGCCGAGCGACTGTCGCGCCGGATCACGCTACCGCGCGTCACGATCGCGTCCAGCAGCGCTGGTTCTGGAGCCTGAACTGGTGAAGTGAGCACGTTCTGGGAACACCGCCCGGTTCCCGCCAGCGGCAGAATTCTTCAAAAACCGAGCGGTGTTCTGATCAATACCCGAAGGCCGCGCGCATTCACCTTTGTCAGATCACTTACCAGGCAGGCATCATGTTTCGGTTCACAACGCAACTGGTTTTCGTTTCGCTGGCGGGGGCATTGCTCGGGTGCGGCGGTGGCTACGGTTCGATGGCTCCAGCCCCGCCGCCGCCGCCCCCCGGCAACACCATCGCAGCGACCAACGCCATTGTCTTTACCCCGGCGACGCTTCGCGTCTCAGCGGGCCAGACCGTGACGTTCACCTTCGGCTCGATCGGGCACAACGTGTTCTTCGCCACGCAGGCGGGCGCGCCGGCTGACATCTCAGGAGACAATGCCGGTGTCTCGATTGACCGGCAGTTCACGGCGCCGGGCACGTACAACTACACGTGCCATATCCATCCTTCCATGCACGGATCGGTGGTGGTGCAGTGATGCAAGACAATGAGGCCGGGAGCAATCCCGGCCTCATCGTCTTCAGGTGGCTGCGACGGCCGCCGCACTTCCTAACGCTGTGAGCAACGACTCCAGATCGTACCCGCCATCGTAGCGGACCCCGTTGATGTAGAAGGTCGGAGTGCCGTTCACACCGCTTTTGATGCCACCCATGAAGTCTTCCCGCACGTTGGCCGTGTACGTCCCCGCCGCCAGCTCTCCACGAATCCGCTCGCTATCGAGACCCAATTCGTCCGCGTACTCGACCAGGTGATCGTCGTCGAGCGCGAACTGCCGCTCGAACAGCCGATCATGCATCTGCCAGAACGCGCGCTGCACGGCGGCGGCCTCGGCCGCTTCCGCGGCGTGCTCGGCCTCGGGATGGATCATCGTCAGCGGGAATTGGCGGAAGACAAAGCGGAGCTGCGCGCCCAGCCGCCGTTGCAGTTCCTTGACGGTGGGATACGCTCTGCCGCAGTGCGGACACTGAAAATCCCCGTACTCCACCAGCGTCAGCGGCGCATCCTCGCGTCCAATGCTGTGATCGTCCGGCCCCACCGGCACCGTCAGTTGGGCGCGGTTGTCACGCCGGCTCATGGACACCCCCTGGTTGCTTCAACTCTTCGAGTGCGGTGAGAATGCCCTCCGCACCGGGATTGACGGCGGGATCGGATACGTAACGCCAGCGAATCATCCCCTGGTCGTCGAGGACGAACAACGCGCGCTGGGTCGTTCCCGCCGCCGCGTCGTACACGCCATAGCGGCGCGCGACTTCTCCTTTTGGCTCGAAGTCCGCGAGCAGCGGGAACCGCAGCTTGCGAGCGTCCTGGTACGCACGATGACACCACGGACCATCGACCGAGATGCCCACCAGCTGCGCGCCGTACTTCGCGAATTCCGGCAGGACCTCGTTGTACAACGCCAGCTGATCACCGCAGACCGGACTCCAATCGGCGGGATAGAACACGAGGATCACCGGCTTGCCGCGCAGCTCTTTGAGCGAAACGTACTGGCCGGGCCCACTGGGCAACCGGAAGTCAGGCGCCTGTTTCATTGCTGGTGCGCCTCCACGAACCAGAGCCACTTGTCCGTCCCGCGCGAGATCTCGGTCAGGATGTCGGCACTCCCCGCGTCTTCGAGCTCATTCATTTCTTCGATGCCGACACGGACCGCGCGACCGAACGCGCCCAGCGCATCGGACAGGGCGGCGACGTGCTCGCTCCCCGTGCCCAGCGCGAGCGGGTAGTCGACGAGCGTCGACCGGTTCGCCACGACGCCCGCCGTACCTTCAGCGACCCCGCCCATCTGCACGATGCGCTCGGCGATCAGGTCGACGTAGTCCTCGACGTCCTCGGTGATTTCGTCGAACAGCTTATGGAGCGCGATGAACGCCGGACCTTTCACGTTCCAGTGCGCCTGCTTGCACTGGGTCTGCAGGTCGATCCCGTCGGCGAGTCGCTGGTTGAGCAGTGTGATCACCTCGGTGCGGGTCGCTTCCGGCAGATCGTTCTTCGTCGGATACAGCTTCGTGACGGCCGGCGTGCGCGAAGGGTTCTCGGCGATAGGAGCCTCAGTGGCTTCCTTCGACGTGCGGCGAGCGCTGGGAGCGCGCTGCCGCGATCCCTTCCCGTCGCGGCGCTGCGTGGTAGCGCGAGTCATCTCTGTCTCCTGTTGTTAGGCGGTGGCGACTGCTCTGGTTAGAGCACGAACGCGGAACGCCACCACAAGGTTCACGAGGCCGATGGCGAGGGCGAACCAGGCGATCAACACGATCACGCTGGCGACCGCAGCGCCCGGACGGGCCAAGGCCAACACGGCAACCACCAGGCTGACAATCCCGGCCAGCGTGCTCCAGAAAGCAGACCCGCCCATCGCCCGCTGCGCACGTCCCAACATGAACAGCGCCATGCTCGCCAGAAACATCCAGAGCGATACCGAAATAACGACGTACCACAGCGACAGAGTCGGATACATGAATGCGAGCACGCCAAAGACGATGCTGACCAGGCCCTGGATCAGCAGCAGCCACCACCGATCGAACAACGCTCGCATGCGGACGGCGGAGCCCACGGTGACGATCCCGTCAACGAGCGCGTAGGCGGCGATAAAAACCATCAGCGCCACAACCGTCGCGCCGGGCCACATCAACACAAGCACCCCGAAGGCAACGGCGGCGATGCCGCGCAGCAAGAACAGCCACCAGTGGTGGCGGACAGCAGCGGCGAGTTGATCGGTGAGCATGGCGAGCCTCCTGGAAGGTGGACTGGAGCATCACTCCACCGCCGGGAAGATGGGGCGGGGTACGGCTTCCGGATATAGGCTCATGGGTGTAGGCTAATTCGGCATGAAACGCCGGGAGTTTCTCGCGAGTGGTGTCGGTGCAACACTTTGGGCCACCGGCCGGCCCAAGCGAACCAGGATCTCGCGCGCGCACATTCGCTTGGGCTACGCCGCCATTACCTGGGGCGGCAACGACGCCCGCGCCATCGACGACATCGCGGCGCTGGGCTTCCGCGGCATCCAATTGCGCCAGTCGGCCGTCACGACTTGGGGCGACCGCCCCGGTGAGCTCAAGCAGCTCCTGGCCGATCGGAAGCTGACCCTGGTGGCACTGTCCAGTGGTGATGTGTCGCTCGATCCGGCAAGCGAACACGACATCCTGGCGCAGCACACACGCCACGCGCGTTTTGTCCGCGACGTCGGTGGCCGCTATCTGCAGGTCATCGATCAACGCCCCAGCGGTCGGGCTCCCGCCCCGGACGACTTCAAACGCATGGGTCGCTTGCTCACGGAGATCGGGCGGCGCAGCGCTGACATGGGAATCCCGCTCGGCTATCACAATCACATGGGGGCATTGGGGCAGTCGCCGGACGAAGTGACACGCGTGCTCGATGCCGCCGATTCACGCTACGTCCGCCTCGAGCTGGACATCGCGCATTTCCAACAGGCCGGCGGCGATCCCGCTCAGGCGATACGCCAGCACGCGGGACGACTGCTGTTCCTCCACATCAAGGATCTCGAGAGCCCGATCCCGGGCGGCGCGCGTGACTCATACCGGTTCGTCGAGCTGGGTCGCGGCAAGGTCGATGTCAAAGGCGTGTTCGCCGCTCTCGACGACGTGGCATTCGATGGCTGGGCCGTGGTCGAGCTCGATGCGGTACCGGATACAACCCGCACACCCAAAGAGTCGGGAGCGATCGCCCGGCGCTATCTCGAAGCGTCAGGCCGGTGGAACGACGCGAGCTGATTCAGTCTTCCGGCACTACGGATCGTGCTGCGGCTGACGCAACCCCTGATTGATGCTCGATAACGCGATATAGAGCGGAACGGGAACGTGATTGTCCCACCAGTAGAACTCGTCCAATTGTGTGGCGTAGACCATGTGCCCGAAGGGGAATTGCAACGCACCGGCGCGATATAGCGAATCCACCGTGCGCCGAAGCACCGCGGTGTCTGGAGTGTTCGCCGCGGCATTCGCGGCACCGGCGAGGAAGCCCAAGACGTAGGCCTGTTTCTCTTTGGGCGCGAACTGGGTCCAGTCACGCCCGTCGAGTGCCACCCAGCGCCTCGGTTCCTGCGACCCCCGGAGCGTTGCTCCCGCGACCAACCCTGCCGCGAGGAGCCAGCGCTTCATCGTCCCGCGGAGGACGTCGCAGTGAGCGTGGGCTGTTTATCCGTCGCCGAGACGCGGAGGTGAAGCCACATCCCTGCGAGACCGTGTCCCGGAACCCCGCAGAAGATCAGGTAGGACCCTGCCTTGCTCGCCGTGAACCGAATCGTGTCCTTCTCTCCTGACCCCAGGCCCTGTGTGAGGCGGACCGTCATCGCGCGCGGGAACGCGGGATCTAGAGGCCCGGCCGGCATCGGCTTGACGGTATCGATGACCTCGGCGGAATGTGGCAACATCCCGTCGTGGTTCGTGAACTGAATGACGACATTCCAGTTCACCGGCACGGTCACTGTGAGCCCGCCGTCCTTGAAGCCATTGAAGTTCAACGCGCTATTGAGTGCCGTCAGTCCCGCCGTGAGCTGAAACGTCGCCGTCTTGGTGGCACTATCGACGCTGAGCCAATTGCAGTCGATCTGCGGGGACTGCGTCGTGGGCGCCGGGCGCGCCGGCGCCGCGGCCGGGGGAGCTTGAGGCGGTGGAGGGGGCGGTGCAGGCGGATTCTGCGCCATCCCCGCACGCACCGAGACCATCGCCATCCCGACGAGCACGCAAAAACGTCTTGTCATGCGTCGAAACCTACATACCGGCCTTCGGAAGTCCAAATACGAACACCGCGTCGCCGAGCGGATAGCCGAGCTGGAAGTTGCCGCCGGCCGCGACCGCGATGAACTGCTCGCCGTCAACCTGAAACACGGACGGCGCCGCGTTGACCCCGGCGCCGCAGTAGAACTGCCACAGCACCGCGCCGCTCTTGGCGTCGTACGCTTTGAACCAGCCGTTCCCTTCGCCCGTAAACACGAGTCCACCAGCAGTCGCGGTCGCGCCGCCGATCATCGGCTGATCCGTCTTCGCCTGCCACGCCTTTTTCCCGGTCTGGAGGTTGATCGCGGTGACCGTGCCCCACTGCGCTTCGCCTGGAATCGCCTGGAACGCGCTGCCAAGCCACAGCCGCCCCGTCTCGTAGGGAGAGTAATGGGTCTTGTAGTACATCGGCTGGTGGAGCCCGACCGTGTAGGCGTATTGCAGCTCGGGATTCACCGTGATCGGAGACCATTCCTGGCCGCCGTTCGCACCCGGCAGCATTCGCGTACCGTCCGCCGTCGGCTGTGCGAACATGTTCTCCTGCGGCACGAATGCTTCGGAACGTCGGATCAGCTTGCCCGTCACCGCATCGAGCACATACACCCAGCCGGTCTTGCCGGCGTGCACGACAGCCTTCTTCCTACCGACCATCGTCACCACCGGTGGGCTGACCGCGTCGAGGTCCCAGACGTCGTGTGGCACCGTCTGGTAACCCCACTTGAACGTCCCGCTCGTCGCATCGAGCGCGACGATCGACTCGCTCCAGAGGTTGTCCCCGGGGCGAATCGAGCCGTCGAGGTCGGGCGACGGATTGCCAATGCCCACGAACAGCGTCTTCGTATCGGGATCATAGGCGGGCGTCATCCACATGGAGCCGCCACCGTGCATCCAGGCGTCGGCGTACTTGGCCGAGTCTGCCTTTTCCTTGGCGATGTCGCGATTCAGGTTGGCACCCTCGGGCGTGGTCCGCGACCACTTGCCGAACCAGCCGTTGATCCCGCCTTCGTCGGCCTTGGCGCCGGGAGCCGGAATCGTGTACCAGTTCCAGATCTGCTTGCCGTCCGCAGTGCTGTACGCTCGCACGAAGCCGCGAATACCGTACTCCGCGCCTGAGATGCCGATGATGATTCTGTCGTCGATCACCAGCGGCGCCATCGTCTCGGTGTAGCCTTCGGTGGGATCACCCACCTGCACCGTCCACTTTTCCTTGCCGGTGGCCTGATCGAGCGCGACCAGCTGCGCATCGAGTGTGGCGACATAGACGTTGCCGCCCGAGATCGCGACGCCGCGGTTGTTCGGTCCGCAGCACGCCGCGCTGACGGGGGCGTTCTTGTGCTCATAGCGCCACAGCGGCTTTTGCGTC
>QHUJ01000185.1 GCA_003221895.1 Gemmatimonadota bacterium
TGTTTCTGGAGGACGTACCGGCTGGCTCGTCGTCGGCCGCGTCGAACGCCGCGGCCTAACGAAACGCGCTTAAGCTGCGGCGCGCTGAAGAAAGATTCATTCCCCAATCTACGCGCGCCGTCAGCTTCAAGCGCTTGTTAGGCCGCTGCGCACGTTATTCGCGACAGGCAACGATCCTATTGAGTGTCCTCGAGGACGACTCTGGTAGCGCCGGCCTGGGGCGGACACGATTCCAACACTACGCCCGTAATCCACACAGCGACACGTTGCCCGACTACGAGCTGCGCCGTATCCGTCGGCACGCCCTGACGAATGACTTGCGTCCCAGGGCCGATTGCAAATAGCGCCTGCGCCGCACACGGTTCGCGCGCGGGCCAAATCCCGCGGCCGTCGACGAACATCGCGGGAATAGAATCCACACGCGTTGCCGCGCCATCCTGAACGCCTATCAGAATCGGAGCTCGGGACGTAATAACCCCTCGTAAGAACGGGGTGGCGGGTTCCGCGATACCAGAACTACACCCCAAGACAAGTGCAGCGCCGACAGTGCAGACAAAGGTCGGTTGCATGCGAGATCTCCTTGAGCAGCGGCCTAACGAATCGCGCTTAAGCTGCGGCGCGCTGAAGAAAGACTCATTCCCTAATCTACGCGCGCCGTCAGCTTCAAGCGCTTGTTAGGCAGCCGGACCACCTGAACTGATCTTGTGGCCCCCATACTCCATATAGGTAAGAGATCCGGAACCAAGGGTGAACCCGACCTGTTCGTACAACGCTGTGGCGTCTCGCGTAAGCAACGTGACGCGCCGTAGTCCCTGGAGTTGGGGATGAGCCAGCATAGTGTCAGCCAACCATCGGCCAATCCCTCGCCTGCGATACGCTTCTGCCACGAGGACGTCAGTCCAATAGGCGTACGTCGCTAAATCTGTTACAGCCCGCCCGAAGGCCACCAGCGTCTTTCCGTCGAAAACAGCGAAGCAAACCGAGTTATCGATCGCGCGAGCGAGCACCTCGGGGTCGAGCGCACTCGCCCAATGGGCCGTGCGAAGAAGATTGAAAACCGTGGGGAGATCGATGCGCTTACGATCTGTTGATAGACAAAGACTACCGCGCCACAACTCGATCGGAGGATCGTTCATCACAGGCATTTCTAGCCGTCCGGCTGCCTAACGAAATGCGCGTAAGCTGCGGCGCGAAATGGACGATTTCACAAATAGAAGATGACCACAGTAGGAAGGCGCCGTCAGCTTCACGCGCGTGTTAGGCGCCGCCGCCACCGGACTCACCAAGCCGGACGACGCCTCGTGCCTCCCATCGCGGACCGTTCGGGCCCGGGGCTAGCACGCGTTCGAATTCAACAACGTCACCCTCGCGCAAGCTTCGGAAGCCCTCCGCTTGAATGAACATGAAATGGCAAAACACCACCTCGCCGTCCGCACCGTTAATGCGGCCGTAACCCTTGTCGTCCTTCCACCAGCGCACGGTTCCGCGTTCCCGCGCCAACGGTTACCTCACATGCCTTTGCGTGCGCCTAACGGATCGCGCTTAAGCTGCGGCGCGCTGACGAGAGATTCATTCCACAATCTACGCGCGCCGCCAGCTTCAAGCGCTTGTTAGGCGGCGCTCCGCGGAGAGAAATCCTCGATGATCACTTCCCCGTCTCGGAGCGTTCGGAACGGGATCCCGTTCTTGGTGCAGTACTCGACGTCGCGATCGATGTTTTCAGACTCAGGATGATCGGACTTGTAGTGCGGCAACACGAGATAATCGAGAATCCCCAAGCCCTCCCAGATCACGCTGCTTCCGGGATAGGGACAAACCGTCGGATCGTCCACGTGGTGCAGACCATCCAGGCGTGGCGCGAGGACGCACACCCCAGCGCTGTAGCCGCCATAAAGAAAGTCGGTGCCCGCCACGTCCATCAAGAGGTGGTCGAAGCCACTGAGGTGCATAGCCTGGCGAAGCACGAACGCGTTGCCGCCGCGAACCCAGACACCACCCAAGGAAGCCAGTCGAGCACGGAGCGCAGCTGTGTTCCCAAAGAATTCGCGGAGATCCAGGGAGATGACGTCGAGGCCCAGGTCGCGCACCTCGCCGAAGCTCTTCGCGTTGCTTGCTGCCCGAGCCTCCGCCTCAGCGTGGTCGAGCGCATTCGGGACGAAGCCGATCTTCTTTCCCGCGGCAAGAAGCTGGAGCTCTTTGGCGCGGTCGCCGACGCGGAAGGAGGAGAGGTAGAGCTTC
>QHUJ01000083.1 GCA_003221895.1 Gemmatimonadota bacterium
TTCTCGGCCGCGGGCACGCGCCCATAGCTGATCTCGGCGGCCTTCTGGAGATCACCGCGGCGCGTCGCCTGCTCGGCCTCCGTCCGCAGCTGCTCGAGCTCCGCCTTCTTCGCCTGAATCTTCTGGATCGCGTCCTTCTCGGCCGTCCACTGCGCCTTCATCGCGTTCGACCGCTCGCGCAGCTCGGCCACTTCGTGCTGGATCTTCTCGCGCCGCTCTTTGGATGCCTTGTCCTTTTCCTTGGCCAGCGCGGCCAGCTCGATGTCGAGCTGCGTAATCTTGCGCTCGACTTCATCGATCTCCTGCGGCAGCGAGTCGATCGCGATCCGCAGCCGCGCGGCAGCCTCGTCGATCAGGTCGATCGCCTTGTCGGGCAGGAACCGGTCGGTGATATAGCGATGCGACAGCGTCGCGGCCGCGATCAGCGCGTTGTCGGTGATGCGAATGCCGTGATGGACCTCGTACTTCTCCTTGAGACCACGGAGAATCGCGATCGTGTCCTCGACGGACGGCTCGCCCACGTAGACCGGCTGGAACCGCCGCTCGAGTGCCGCGTCTTTCTCGACATGCTTGCGATATTCATCGAGCGTCGTCGCGCCGACGACGTGCAGCTCGCCGCGCGCCAGCGCCGGCTTGAGCATGTTCGACGCATCGACGGCGCCCTCGGCGCCACCCGCGCCAACGAGCGTGTGCAGCTCGTCGATGAAGACGATGTAGCGCCCCTCGGTCGCCGTAATCTCCTTCAGCACGGACTTGAGTCGCTCCTCGAATTCACCGCGGTACTTCGTGCCCGCGACGAGCGAGCCGATGTCGAGTGCTACGAGATGTTTGTTCTTGAGCGAGTCCGGCACGTCGCCGTTGATGATGCGCTGCGCCAGCCCTTCGACGATGGCCGTCTTGCCGACGCCCGGCTCGCCGATCAGCACAGGATTGTTCTTGGTGCGGCGCGAGAGCACCTGCATCACGCGGCGAATCTCTTCGTCGCGGCCGATGACGGGATCGAGCTTGCCCTTCCGGGCGATCTCGGTGAGATCGCGCGTGAAGCGCTGCAGCGACTGATACTTGTTTTCAGGTTCCTGGTCGGTGACGCGATGGGCGCCACGGACACCTTCGAGCGCCGCCAGCAGGTCCTTACGACTGACGCCCTGCGCGGAAAGCAGCTCGCGCGCGGTCGTGCCCTTCTCTTCCGCCAGGGCGAGGAGGATGTGCTCGGTGGAGACGTACGCATCACCGAGGGCTTTCGCGTCTTCATCGGCGCGATCGAGCACGCGCGACAGCTCGCGGGCGAGCGTGGGCTCGACGCCCCCCGATTGCTTGGGGAATCGGCCGATTTCGCGCTCGGTCTCCGCCTGCAGCTGCGTGACATTGAGGCCCGCCTTCTGGAGTAGCGGGACGACGATGCCTTCGTCCTGTTGCAGGAGGGCGTAGAACAGATGGGCGTCGTTGACGACAGGATTGCCGTTGGAACGGGCCTGAGAGGCAGCCGCTTGCAAAGCCTCGGCGGCCTTGATGGTTAGTCTATCTGGTTGGATCATGCGACTCCTCCAAGCAACCGCTGTGCCTGGGAAAGATGCCAAAAAGACAGAAAAGCGGGATAGGGCGGAAAAAAGGCGCGGTGCGTGCAATTCACCCACCGCGCCCTAATCCCCCTGTTTCCCGCCTTCGCCTTACTTCATGACAATCATCTTCTTCGTAAACCGCTTCCCATCCACGACGAGCTGGTAGATGTAGACTCCCGACGCCGCTTCTTTGTCGGTCTTCAGAACCTTCCCGTCCCAGTACGCATTGAAGGTGCAGCCGGTGCTCGGCGTCACGCACGTCACCTCGAGATTCTCGAGGTCCTCGCCCGTTCCCTGCAGGATGGGCGTCGCGACGACTTGGGCGAGCACGTTGTAAATCTTGAGCGACACCTTCGGCCGATGACCATTGGCAAACAATTCGCCGTTCAATGTGAACGGGATCGTGGTCGCCGGATTAAAGGGATTCGGAAAATTCTGTTTCAGCTCGACCTGCGGAGGCGCCGGCGGCGGTGAGCCCTGCCCCACCACCCCGTCTACACCTGTGACGAGTCCAAGCCCGCCGACGAGCACAGCCCAGACATACAACTTCATCTCCGACTCCTCTGCGAACGTAAAGATGCGTTAGACCGCTCTCCTTGTTGGTACGGGCGCGTGGTGACCTAAATCCCACCCAAAACGTAGGAACCGTCCTTCGCCCCTGTCAAGAACGCAGCACCCGGGTATCTCCCTTACGGCTGGTAATCCCTCGCCGATCGGCCCATTCGAGTAATGGAATCAAATACTTGCGCGTGAGCCCCAGACGGTCCCGAAATTGCGCCGGCGTGGCCGAGCCGAGCTCCCGGAGCGTGTCCTCGACGGCTCGACGGAACTCCTCGAGGGCCGGTTTCACCGCATAGCGCTCCTGGTCGACGCGCTCGACCGCGCCCTCACGGGCCAGATGCGCGAGCAATGCCGGCACCGAGGGGTCCGCAAGCTCACGCTGCAACTCCGATACCGTCGGGAGCTGCCAGCGCGCGTCGGCCAGCCGCTGCGCGATCCGACCGCCCGCGTCGCCCGCACGGCTGCGCATCGCGGCCTGCCAGCCGGGTTTGCGAACGGCGGCGCCGCCCTCGGCAAGCTCAAATGCCTGTTTTTTCACACCAAAGTCAATAAGCACATCGTGAACCTGAGGCGGCGCGGCGACACTCGCGCGCAACGCCTGTAGGGAAAGCCCCGCGTCCAATGGATGCGCGTCGTGGTACTCCGCCACCGCGCCGCTCAAGCGTTCGACCGCGGCGGTGATTGCGCGCCGGGCCACGAGTAGGTCTCCGATCGACAGCACGCCCTTCCCCGCCGCCTCGATCGTCTTTGCGACATCGCCGGGAAGAATGCCGAGCCGGATGGGAATGTCGCCCACGCGAACGCCGGCGAGATCCGCTTCGTCGACGAACCGGCTCAGGCGCTCGGCAGGCGGCTGGCCGGCCGCCACGCCGCGTTCTGAAACGCGCGGCCGCTTGGGCGGGAATGGATCGAGGACGACGCCGCCCCCGATCGTGGTGACCGGCGAGAAACTGCGGATGACAAAGCGATCGCCGCCGCGCGCGACGATGGGTTTCTCGAGCAACAGCCGGGCCAGGGCCGTCTGGCCGGGCGCGATGGCGGCTACCTGCGCCAGCCGACCCAGGACTTCGGCGGTGCCGAGGTGCACGCGGATGCGCGTGCGCACGGCGAGCGGTTTGCGCACCGCGGGCAGGAGATGGAGGGCGACATCCAGCGTGGCAGTCGGAGCCCAACCCGATCCCGTGAGTGCAACATCCCCGCGCTCGAGCTCCTCGCGCGCCACACCGACGAGAGCGAGTGCCGTGCGGCGACCGGGACCCGCGGTCTTGGCGTCGTGGCCATGCACCTCGATAGAGCGCACGCGCGCTTCACGATCCAGCGGCAACAGTCGGACGCTGTCGCCGGCGGCCAGCGTGCCGCTCCACGTTGATCCCGTCACGACGGTCCCCGCTCCGGCGAGCGCGAACACGCGATCGATCGGCAGGCGGAAGAGATCGTCCGCGGGCCGCTCGGGGAGATCCTCGACAATTTCCACCAACGCCTTTTTCAGATCGTCCAACCCCTCACCTTTGACAGCGGATACCGCGAGCGGCGCCGTCCAGCGCACACTGCTCTTGGAGAGTCGCTCGCTGACCTCGGTGCGGACGAGAGCAAGCCATTCCGCATCGACCAGGTCGCGTTTGGTGAGCACGGGAATGCCGCGGCGGACACCGAGGAGCTCGAGAATCGCGAGGTGCTCTTCGGTCTGCGGCATGACACCCTCGTCCAGCGCAATGACGAGCAGCGCGACATCGATGCCCGTCGCGCCGGCAAGCATGTTCTTGACGAATCCTTCGTGTCCCGGAACGTCGACGATGCTCGCCTCGACGCGACCAGGCAGGTCGATGGGTGCGAACCCGAGATCGATCGTGATACCGCGGCGCTTTTCTTCTTCCCAGCGGTCCGTGTCGACGCCGGTGAGCGCCTTCACAAGGGCCGTCTTGCCGTGGTCGATGTGCCCGGCGGTACCGATTACGAACCGACCCACGCGCCTCGCTCCCAGATGTCGATTGCGGTCGATTTCGGCTCGCGCCCGTTGGGGTGAGCGACCGATTCATCCAGATGATGCCGGACGAAGCGCGCCACGAGCCGCCGGTGGGCAGCCGCGTGCGCCTTATCCAGGGTGGGTAGCTCGGCCTCGACGTCGTTCAACGTGACGAGATCCCGATACGCCTGCGCCGGCAGCCTGGTGGGTGGCTGGAGACCGGCGCAGCTCGGGCACAACGCGCCCCCTTCCGCGATGCTGAAGGCCACAGTGCCGGAGACCGAGAGCTCGTTGCCGTCGCGCACGCAGGTGTCGAGCTGTGGTGCGAAGCCGAGGACACCCACGACCAGCCAGAGCCACCGGACCGCTACCGCGTCCGCCTGGCCGGCCGGCGCGCCGGCGAGCGCATCGAGCCCTTGAATGAAGGCGTCGTAGGCGGCGGGCAGCGGCGCGGGCGGCGCCATTTTTAAAATCACTTCCGCGAGAGCGGTGGCTCCCGCGAAGCGACCGAGATCGGCGGCGAGATCGCGACGCAGCTGGATGACGTCGAACGCCGCCAGCGTCTGCAGCTCCCGCGTCTCCTTGTGATAGAGCTGCGCGACGCCTTCGCTCAGCGTTTCGAGCGCGGCGCCGAACGGACTGCGGGGCCGGAGCACACCCTTGGCGATGGCGCTTTGGACGCCATAATCGCGCGTCGCGAGCCGCACGATCTTCGACGTCTCGCTGTAGCGGTATGTGCGCAGAACGATGGCGGGTGTGGAAACAAGACTCACATTGAAAATATAGCCGACTCGAGAAGCTCGAGCCCGTCTACCACCCGGGGGCCGGAGCGGCTGAAATACGCCGACGCATCGAGCCACTGCACCCGCCCGCCGAGGCGGCGTAACTCGGACGCGTAGCGCTCCGCCTCGCGTCGAGCCTCCCATAGACCAAATCCACAAGGCATGATCAGCACGACCTCGGGCTCGAGCGCCCGCAGCTCGGTCCACTCCATGCGGTACGACGGGCGGCGGGCCGTTCCGGCCAGCAACTCCCCACCCGCGGCCTCGATCAGCTCTGGAACCCAATGGCCCGGCACGTACGGCGGGTCGAGCCATTCGAGCGCCAGAACGCGAGGCCTCACTCGGCCCGCGACTCGCGTCCGCACAGCGTCGATGCGACGCTGCATGTCGCGAATGAGCCGTTCGGCGCGGTCGCTGGTACCGGTCGCGCAGCCGACATCACGGATGCTTTGGAAGATCGCAGAGAGATCGTGGGCATCCAGGCTCAAGATCTCAGTCCCCACTCTGAAGAGTGGCCCACCCTTCAGAGTGGGATCTATGGCAGCAACGAGCTGGCTCTCAGGTACCGCACATACATCACAGATACCCTGCGTCAGAACCAGGTCCGCTTCGACCGCGGCCAACCGATCGAGATCGATCTCGTACACGCTGCCGTAGTCGCGCAGCGCTGCGCGAATGGCCTCGTCGATCTCGCCGCTCGAGAGCCCGTCGAGCTTCGCACGCGGTCGGGAGAGGCGGGGACGATCGACGATGGACTGGGGATAGTCACAGCTATGCGAGATCCCGACGAGTCGATCTTCCAATCCGAGCGCACACACAATCTCCGTAGCACTCGGCAGCAACGACACAATTCGCCCTCGCGTTGCTTCCCCTGCCGCCCTTTCTGTCACAACCCCACCGAGAACCGTCCTCCAACCAGTACCGTCCGGCCCCGCGGCTTGAACCCAGCGATTTCCTGCGCTTGATCGTTGAACAGGTTCTCGACCCGCCCCGACAACACGACACGGCCGAGGTCGTACTCAGCGGCGACGTTGACACGCGTGTACGGGTCGAGCGTCACACGCCGCTGGCCGACCGGGCGATTGAAATCGAGGTCATCGCGCTTCCCCACCCATTTCACACCTAAGGACAAATGGGTGCGACCGGCGTTCGCCGTGACTTCCGGGTTGACTTGATGTCCGGGCCGGCGAATGAGCGCTTTGCCCGGAACGAACAAGCCGTCCGGATCGTTGGGCGAGCCCGATTCCTCGACGCGGGTGTGGAGGTAGGTGTAGCGCAGCGAGAAGGCGAGCGTGTTCGAGAGATTGGCCGCCACGGTGGTCTCGACGCCGTCGGCCGTCGCGCCGCCGACGTTGAAGTAATTGGGCTGTCCCGTCGGCGGCGCGGGGTTGTACTCGATCAGGTCGTGGAATCGCTGATTGAAATACGTCACCGTGATTGTCCCACGATTTAGCGCCAACCGCTGCTCGACTCCGGCCTCCCAGCTGCCGGAGCGCTCGGGATCGAGATCGGGATTTCCCAGCACGAATCCATGGGCAAAGTTCTCGAAGAACGTCGGTTCCTTGAATCCGGTCCCGCCCGAAACCCTTACGCGCGTCTGCTCGAGCAGCCGATACACGAGTCCGGCTCGGTACGTCGCGTGTGTGCCGAACTGCGAGTTGTCGTCGAGCCGGCCGCCAACGGTGATCGCCACGCGCCCCGCGGTGACGAGCCCTTGGGTGAAGTAGCCGGTGTTGTGCCGCTGTACCTGGATTGAGTCAGGGAACGTCCCGAACGACGCGCTGAATTGGCTTGTTCCGCGCTGCCGCTCGTCCTCGTACTCGACGCCTCCGGTCACCGTGATCGCGCCACGAGACCGCCACGTGAGGAGCGACGTCGCGCTTGCCCGCCGCACGTAGTCTTTACTCCAAAACGTTCCATCTTCGCCGGGCGAATCGGGCTCGTCGTTGAACGTCATGCGGGCTTCACGCACCGCCCCCAGTACGCGCGCCTCGAGCTGGTTTCCGAACAGATGGCCGGCGTTCACGCTGAGCGCGGGCCCATGCTCCGCCGCGCGCTGGTTGGAGTCCACAGGCACGCCCGTGGCGTCCGTCGGGATGTGGTAGATGTCGTCGCCGTAACGGTAGGTCAGGTGCACATCCGAGCGAGCATCGGGGGCGAACTTCAGCCCGGCGCTGATGATGCTGTTCCGGTATGCGTTGTTGTAGGGGTAGAGCCCGTCGGCGAAGAATCGGGAAACCCGGGCGGAGTAGCTCAGCCTGGCTGTTCCACCCGTGGCGTCGAGCGCCGCATCGGTCGAGCCGTAGGTCCCGGCGCGCAGCTCCGCACCCAGCCGCGTGCGGCTCGCCGCCCCGGTCTTGGTGAAGATCTGCACCACGCCGGTCATCGCGTCGGACCCATACAACACGCTCGCCGGGCCGCGCACAATCTCGATGCGGTCAACGTTGTCGGTCGTAACATTCGCGAGATCGATGCCTCCGCCAGCCTGATTCAAGGGCACGCCGTCGAGCAACACCTTCACGTAGTCGCTCTCACCGCCGCGCATGAACAGCGACGTCTGCCCGCCAAAGCTGCCGGTCTCGACAATCGTGGCCCCCGGGACCTGCTGCAGCGCATCCGCGACGGTCCGAATTCCCTCGGCCACGAGATCGCTTCCACGCAGCACCGTTACCGCGGACGAGAGCACGTCCGAGGGCATCGGAACACGAGTGGCGGTGACGACGACCGGGTTCAGGACGACCGTGTCCCGGGGCTGCTGCACGAGGGCGAGCACGAGCAACGCGATGTTCATGCGCGGGATTCCTTGGATTGACGGAGCGGGACCATGTGAGGACGGCCTTCGACGGTCTGAAGCGCGACGGGCCAGCCGAACACGCGCTCGACCGTGTCGCGCGTCAGCACGTCGCCCGGAGCGCCTGATGCGACTGCACTGCCGTCGCTGAGCAACAGCAACGAGTCGGCGAATCGCGCGGCGAGATTGAGATCGTGGGTGATCATCAGCACGCCCAACCCGCTCCTGTCGACGAGCCCGCGGACCAGCTCGAACAGGCCCATTTCATGGCGCAGATCGAGCGACACGCCCGGCTCGTCCAGCACCAGGAGGCGCGGCTCCTGCGCGAGCGCGCGGGCGATCCGGACGCGCTGATACTCACCGCCCGAGAGCGTCCACAGCCAACGGTCGGCGAGATGCTGGGCATCGCACGCAACGAGCGCGCGATCGACAGCGGCGTGGTCCTCGGGGCGCTCTCGACCCCAGAGGGAGAGATGCGGGTAGCGCCCCAAGAGAACCGTTTCTCGGACGCGTTGCGGAAACAGGTTGTCCTCGCGCTGCGGCACCACGCCAACCATGCGCGCGAGGTCCTGCCTGGGCCATTCGTGCGACGGCCGGCCGCCGATCTCGGCTTTCCCTTCCAGCGGCGACAGGGCGCCAAGAGCGATGCGTACCAGCGTGGTCTTCCCGCTGCCGTTCGGTCCCAGCACGGCGTGGAATTCGCCCGTATCGACCGAGAGCGAGACGCCGACGAGCGCATCTCGCCCGGCGCCGGGATACCGGTAGCGAACGCCGGCCAGTCTCAACATGGTGGCGCCTCCCCACGCACCACGCACCCCGCACCATGCACCTTGTTGTGCACCACGCACCACGCACTACGCACCGCTGTCATGCGATCGTCCAGCGACGCAACAGCATCGCAAACACCGGCACACCGATCAGCGCGGTCACGACGCCGACCGGTAGCTCGCGCGGTGCGACAACGGTGCGCGCCAGCGTATCCGCGAAGGTCAGCAGCGCGCCGCCACCGATGAACGCCGCCGGCAACAGCACCCGGTGCCGATGGCCCCATGTCAGCCGCGCGATGTGGGGCACCACGAGTCCCACGAACCCGATCACGCCCGAAACCGCGACCGCCGCCGCCGTGAGCAGCGACGCGGCGAGATAGACCCGACGCTTCACGGCCGCGACGTCGGCGCCGAGGTAACCGGCCGGTTCTTCGCCGAGTGCGAGCAGGTCGAGCGGCCGGGAAGCGGCGTAGAGGACGGCGAGGGGAATCGGCGCGTACAGCGCAACCACCAGAACAGCGTCCCATGAGGCACTCGACAGGCCGCCCCACAGCCAGAGAAACGCGTTGCGCAGCTCGACGGCATCCGCGAGCGAGACGATCGCGGTCGTGATCGCCGCCGCGAAGGCGCCCACCGCCACGCCGCCGAGCAGCAGAATCCGGGGATCCAGCGCGGCGCCGCCGATCAGGCCCAGCCGATAGACCAGCGCCAGCGCGGCGAGGGCCCCGACGAAGGCGGCGATCGGTAGCGCCCACGGACCCGAGAGGTGCAAGGCGATCGCGAGCACGGCGCCGAGCCCCGCCCCGCCCGACAGCCCGAGGAGGAACGGATCGGCGAGTGGGTTGCGCACCAGCGCCTGCAATCCGGCGCCTGCGACGCCGAGTGAGCCGCCGACGAGAAAGGCGAGCAGGGCGCGCGGGACCCGCAGATTCCAGACGATGTCGGAATGGAGCAGCTCCCCGAGGGGCACGGCGGCCGGCCCCAACACCACGCTCGCAACGAGCGCCAGCGCGGCAGCGACCACCAGCAGCGTCCATTTCATCTGCGGGGGGCCTCGTGTAGGGGCGCAGCATGCTGCGCCCCTACTAGGTCGTTCCGCACCAACAGGGCCCGCAGCTCCAGGACCGCCTGCCCCGAGCGCGGTCCCGGACGCCCGAACAACGAGCCACGCAGCAGCAGGAAATGGCGCTCCCGAACGGCGCGCACCGCGCGCCATTCGCGCCGTCTCGCGAATGCGGGTGTCTCGGCGGAATCGGACAGCACGGCGATCCATTGGGGATCGCGCGCCGCGATCGTCTCGAGCGACACCTGCGACGACGGCGCGGCCACGTCGTGGAACACGTTTCGCGCACCGGCCAGCGTGGCGAGCTCATCGAGATAGCTGCCGCGGCCGATGATGATCGGCGGGTTGTCCCACACGACAAACGCGACGGTGGAGGACGGCGGAGGTGGGGGATGGGAGGAGGTAAAACCGTCCATCACGCGCGCCAGCGAGTCGGCGCGCTGCTCTAGTCCCGCCAGGCGTCCCAGAGTGCGCGTCGCCGGGCCGAGGTCTTCCAGGCGATTCAGATCGAGCAGAACCGTGCGAATGCCGATCCGTTCGAGCTGGCGCGCGGCGGTGACGTTCGGGCCCGAGTTGTAGAGGACCACGAGATCGGGCCGCCGCGCCGCCACCGCTTCGATGTTCGGCGGCATCCCGTCGCCGACGCTCGGAACGGCTAAGGCAGCGGGCGGATAGTCACACCAGGTTGTACGACCGACGATGCGGTCGCCCGCGCCGATGTCAAAGAGGATCTCGGTGAATGACGGAAGGAGCGAAACGATCCGGCGGGCTGGCGGGGGTGGGCCGGCAGGCCGGCGGGCTGGCGATCCGCACGCCGTAAGAACTATGAGAGCCAGGAACAGCCGTCGCTGCACCATCCCTCCCGCGAGGGAATTGACTGGTGGCGCGAACGAAGACGTCTCCTGGCTCCGGGCGATCGGCTGCGGCCTTCCCGGGAACTGACCCAGTGGCCGGAACCGTGTGGGGGCGCAGCATGCTGCGCCCCTACTTCACATCATTGCCCGTTACAGTGGCGGGGCCGCGCCGGACTCGCACCGGCTTCCGTAATCCCCGTTCGCGAACTTTGAACTAGCTCAGTCTAGATTAACGAGAAACCGTGCGCAAGATGCACTCACCACGCACCACGCACCACGTACTACGCACCACGCACCACGCACTACGCACCACGCACTACGCACTACGAACCACGTACCGGTTTTCGTCGCAACGCCCACACCAGGGCCAGCACCATGCCGGCGACCAGTACGGCGATCAGATACGGAAGCAGCATCTGCGCCCGGAATTTTCCCGCCGGCAACTGAATCTCGACGCGATCATCCGGCATGAGCGGGCCTGCGCGATACGCGGCGTAATATCGGCCCTCCAGCGGTTGCACGCCCAACGACGCGAGCCCCGGCGCGGTCACTGCGGCGGCCGTGTCCTCGATTAGCAGATTCAGATTGTCCGTTACTTGATCGATCGGGATGGCGAGAGTCCGGATGCCGGCGGGCAGCGTGTAGGCGTAGCTCAACTGCTTGACGGCCCCGGGTGGAATCGGGCCGAGCACGTAGACACTGTCGTGGCGAAACAGCATCGCGTCCGGCGAGACGTCGCCCTGCCCGCCGCGCAGTTGCCCGACGCCGCGCGGAACTCTCCCCGCCCAGGTGGGAAACAGCGTGTCCTTGGTGATCCGTGTGGTCTCCCCCGTGTTCTGGAGCTCCAGGATCTCCAGCACCTCGCGCGTGCCCTGGGTGCCCGCACTGGCGACGGTGGCGAGGCGGCGCTCGAGCCGAATCGGCGGGGCCTTGGCTGTGGTCCGATATGCCACGATGTCGTCCATGTGCGCCACGGGACGGCCGGTGAGACTCAACGGCAAGGAGAAGTACGCGAGGCTGTCGTACCACGCGCTCACGACGTAGATGCTGCTCGAATCCGCCTCGTGCACCTCGAAGCGATAGCGGCCCCGCGCGTCGGTATGCGCTGAGTCGATGGGGCTGCCGCCAGTGCGGGTGACGCGATGCAGAACGACCGATGTGTTCGCCAGCGGGATTGTGTCGCGGCCGCCACGCAGCACACGACCGCTCAGGCTTACCTGCCCCGCCGGCGCCTGGGAGATGAGCGGGGAAAACGCGCCGAGCCCGAGAACGAGAAGGCTACGGCGTGAACTTGCCGAAATCTTCAGGATCGAGGTTCTGGAGGTATGACTTCAGCGTGTCGGCGTCGAGCGGCGCACCCCCGGCGCCCGTGCCGCCCGGTTGGATCGTGTTGTCGGTCGTATCGATCGACGTCAACTCGAGGAGCGCGTCGCTCGTGAAGATGGGGGCCTTGAGACGCAGCGCGAGGGCGATGGAATCAGAGGGCCGGGCGTCGATCTGAATGACGGTGTCGCCCCGGTAGATATGCAGCTCGGCGAAGTAGGTGTTGTCCTTCACCTGAGTGATGATCACCTTGCGCAGCTCAGCGCCCAGGCCGACGATCACTTGCTTGAGCAGGTCGTGGGTCAGCGGACGTGAGAACTTGACTCCGGCCAACTCCATCGCGATGGCGCTCGCCTCGGCGGGTCCGATCCAGATGGGCAGCACGCGTTGCCCGTCCTGCTCCTGCAGAATCACCACCGGCGTATTGGTCGTGCGATCCAGCCCGAGGTGAGCTACCCGCACCTGCAGCAATGCTCCCCCCGGGGACGACACTCAGGTCCCCATATCCCAGGACGCGAGATACTTGCGCTGTGCAGGGGTGAGTGTGTCGATCGCGACGCCCATCGCCTGCAGCTTGAGGCTCGCGATCTCCTGATCGAGGTCGGTGGGAATGCGATGCACGTCCTTGCTGAGCGTCTTGGCGTTGTTGACGACGTGCTCGGCCGCGAGCGCCTGGTTGGCGAATGACATGTCCATGACGCTCGCCGGGTGTCCCTCGGCCGCCGCGAGGTTGATCAGCCGGCCGTCGGCGAGTACAAACAGACGCTTCTCGCCGATGCGCCATTCTTCGACAAACTCGCGCACCGGCGTCGGGCCTTTGGCTGTCTGCTTCAATCCCTCGAGGTCGATTTCCACGTTGAAGTGTCCCGAGTTCGCGAGCACGGCGCCGTCCTTCATCGCGCGCATGTGCTCTACCCGGATGACCTCCACGTTCCCGGTCAGCGTCACAAACAGGTCGCCCACCGGGGCGGCCTCGGACATCGGCACGACCCGATAGCCATCCATTTGCGCTTCGAGCGCCTTCATCGCGTCGATCTCGGTGACGAGCACATTGGCGCCCGCGCCACGCACGCGCATCGCGAAGCCGCGGCCGCACCACCCGTACCCCGCCACGACAACGGTGCTCCCCGCAATCAGCATGTTTGTCGCGCGCACGATGCCGTCGAGCGTCGACTGGCCCGTGCCGTAGCGATTGTCGAACAGATGCTTGGTCTGCGAATCGTTCACGGCGATGACCGGAAACTGTAGCACGCCGTCCTTGGCCATGGCTTTGAGCCGGATCACACCCGTCGTGGTCTCTTCGGTCGAGCCGATCACGCCAGCGACGAGCGCCTTGCGATCCGCGGACGACAGTGTCTCGACCCACTTGCGGACCGGCGGTGCCAGGTCGTCGAGCCGGTTCAACGCGATCATGTGGAGCGCGCCGACGAGATCGGCGCCGTCATCCATCGTGATGTCGGGCCGGTGCGCCAGGGCGGCACGGATGTGGTCGTAGTAGGTCGCGTGGTCCTCGCCTTTGATCGCGAAGACCTTGATGCCGTGATCGCGCACGAGGTGCGCCGCGACGTCATCTTGCGTCGACAGGGGGTTCGACCCGCACAGCGCCACGTCCGCTCCGCCTGCTTGCAGCGTGACCGCGAGGTTCGCGGTCTCCGTGGTGACGTGGAGGCAGGCGGCAAGCCGCTTGCCCGACAACGGCTTCTCGCGCTCAAAGCGCTGCCGCAGTTGGCGCAGCACCGGCATCGACCGCTCGGCCCATTCGGTCCGGCGCCGGCCTTCGTCGGCGAGCTTGATGTCCTTGATGTCGTTTGTCGATTTCGTTCTGGTGGCGGTCTCAGACATTGGCTTTCCGTGAAGTGCGAGAAGCCCGTTCCGCGGCGACCTTCAGCTCTTCGACGCGATCGACGTGCTCCCAGGTGAAGAGTTCAACAGCCTTGTCGCCGACCTTGCGCCGCTCCGGCGCGCGGCCGAAGTGACCGTAGGCCGCTGTGGGCCGATAGATGGGATTCCGCAAATTGAGGGCCTGGATGATGCCGGCCGGAGTCAGATCGAAGACTTCACGGACCGCCGTCTCGAGCGCGTCCTGCGGCACGGTGCTCGTTCCGAACGTATCGACCATGATCGAGACAGGCTCGGCGACGCCGATCGCGTAGGCGACCTGCGCTTCGCAGCGCCTGGCCAGGCCCGCCGCGACGATGTTCTTGGCTACCCAGCGCATCGCATACGTCGCGGAGCGATCGACCTTGGACGGGTCCTTGCCGCTGAACGCCCCGCCGCCATGCCGCGCCATGCCGCCGTAGCTGTCGACGATGATCTTGCGGCCCGTGAGCCCCGCATCGCCCTGCGGCCCGCCGACCACGAACCGGCCAGTCGGGTTCACGAGCACGTCCTTGTCCCCCACCTCGAAGCCGGCCTCGGCCACGACCGGACGAATCACGTGCCCGAGGATGCCGGCGCGCAGCTCCTTGTTGTCGACCATGTCGGAGTGCTGCGCCGAGACCACGACCTTGTCGATGCCGACGGGCTTCGAGCCTTCGTACAGCACGCTGACTTGCGTCTTGCCGTCCGGCCGCAGCCAGGGGAGCTCACCCCTTTTGCGCACCGTAGCCAGCCGCTCGGCCAGCCGGTGCGCGAGGACGATCGGCAGCGGCATCAGCGAGGGCGTCTCATCGGTCGCATACCCGAACATCATGCCCTGATCACCCGCCCCACCCGTATCCACGCCGAGCGCGATGTCGGTCGACTGGCGATCGATGGTCGTCAGAATCGCGCAGGTTTGCGCGTCGAAGCCGAAGTTGGCGTCGGTGTACCCGATGGACGTGATCGTGCCGCGCACGATATCGGGGATGTGGACGTAGGTCGAAGTGGTGATTTCGCCGGCAATTACCGCCATTCCGGTCGTGACCAGCGTTTCGCAGGCGACCCGGGCGGTGGTATCCTCGGCAAGAATCGCATCGAGCACCGCGTCCGAGATCTGATCGGCGATCTTGTCGGGGTGCCCTTCCGTGACCGATTCGGAAGTGAAGACGTGGCGATGAGTTGGCATGTTCCCAGTCCGTTAGAGTTTCAAGCTACCCGAGCGCCTTCCGGCGGGCAACCGAGCGTCGGGATCGAGCAACGTCAGGTCCACCGCTTCTGCCAAAGCGAAACGTAATATGTCGAGCGCGAGGTCCGCCGACCTAGCGGCGAGGGCGGCCTCCGCCGCCGACCGTGCTTGCGCGGTGGTCACCTGCCGAATGAGCCACTTGATCAACGGCAGCGCCGGCGGTGCTACCGACAACGTTTCATACCCCAGCCCGAGCAGTAGGAATGCGGAGAGCGGCTCCGAGGCCATCTCGCCGCACACGCTGGCGGGCTTGCCGGCCGCGCGCGCTGCTTCGGCGACGAGCTTCAGCAGGCGCAGCACGCTCGGATCGTGTGGCGTGAAGCGGTCGGCCAGGCGTGCATTGCCACGATCCACCACGAGCGTGTACTGCGTGAGATCGTTGGTCCCGACACTGAGAAAGTCGCTGATCTCGGCAAGCCGGTCCGCCATCACCGCGGCCGCCGGCGTCTCGACCATCACTCCCAATGGGACACTCTTCGCGGCGGCGACCCCGCTTTTCTCCAGGCGCGCCGCCTCCTCGAGCATCATCTCGCGGGTACGCTCCACCTCGTCGAGCCGCGTGACGAGCGGGATCATCATATGGAGGTTGGCGCTGACCGCCGCGCGCAACACGGCGCGAATCTGCGTGCGAAACATCTCCGGTTCATCAAGGCAGACGCGCACGGCGCGCCAGCCCAGCTGGGGATTGGGCTCGACGGGACCACGGAACGGCGCCGGGAATTTGTCGCCGCCGAGATCGTAGGTGCGGATGACGACCGGATGACCGGAGAAGGCTTCCCCGACGCGCGTAAAATAATGCGTCTGCTCGTCCTCGGACGGCAGGACGCTATGACCGGTGATCAGGAACTCGGTCCGGAGCAGGCCCACGCCCTCCGCACCGTGCACTTTTGCCGCGGTGATTTCATCGGGGAGATCGACGTTGCCGCGCAGCGCGACGTGCACGCCGTCCAGTGTGACCGACGGCTGCGTAACCGCTTCCTCCAGCCGCGCCGTCAGCTCCCGCCGCCGCGTGTCGTTCCGTCCTGCTTCTTCGACTTCCTCCGGTGTCGGGTCGAGCAGGACCGTGCCGCGGGTCCCGTCGAGAATCGCCCTCGTGCCTGGCCGAATCCGGGCGACGGCGTCGCGCAGGCCGAAGATCGCCGGAATGCCGAGGGAGTGCGCGAGGATCGCGGCGTGCGACGTCCGCGTGCCTTCCTCGCTGATCAGCCCGACGACGTGCTCGCGGTCCAGCTGCACCGTCAGCCCGGGCGATAGCTCGCGCGCGACGATGATCGACGGCTCGGCGATCATCTCCCACACTTCGGCCTCGCCGCTGTGCATCAAATGCTGGATCACGCGGATCGCGACACCCGTGAGATCGGCGAGCCGCTCCTTGAGCAGCGGGTTTCCCGCCGCGGACCAGAGATCGCGAACTTCGAGCGTCTTGAACTCGAACGCCTTCTCGGCCGTGAGATGGTTCTCGCGAATCAGCTCGATGACGCCGTCGATGAAATCCTTGTCTTCGAGCATGAGCAGCTGTGCGTCGAAGATGCGGGCCTCATCCAGGCCGGCGCGGTCAGCGGCACGCGCGCGGAGCTCCGTGAACTGTCTCCGCACGTCCTTCAGCGCGGCGCGCAGCCGCCGCACCTCTTTCTCGACCTGCGTGCGCGGGACGACGCGGTGCGGCACCTCGGGCAGCGCCCAGCGCACTCGCACCGTAGGCCCCATGGCGATGCCGGGCGACACCCCGATCCCACGCAGCAGACGGTCGGACGCGGACGTCACGCCTCTTCCTTCGTTTCCGGTTTCAGGTGCATCTCATTGAATCCCGCCGCCACCAGCTCCAGCAATGCTGCCATCGCTGCTTCAGCATCTTCGCCATCGGTCCGGATGCGGATCGACGAGCCGCACTCGGCCGCAAGCGTCATCATGCCGAGAATGCTCTTGCCGTTCACGACGGCGTCGTCTTTGCACACCTCCACCTTCGACTTGAAGCGGTTCGCGATCTTGACGAACTCCGCTCCCGGCCGGACATGCATCCCGAGGGGGTTGACGATGCGGGCGTCGCGCTCGATCACGGCCATATCCATCCGGCGATGAGCGCCAGGGCCGACAGGCCAAGCGCAAACCGCAAGCCGTTCAGGCGGTCGCCGAACACGCGCAGCATCAGGAAGGCGACGACGGCGGCGAGGGCGAGCGCCAGGCGCGTCCACGAACCGAACGGAGCCGCGAGGTATTGCGCGGTGATGGGCAGCGCGAATCCGACGGCCAGCGCCATCGCGGGTCCCAGCGTGGCGGTGGCCTTCAACAGCACCGGATGGTGGAGGGCCACGCTGACCCGGGCGCCATGCGTCCAGCCGGCTTTTAACGCCCACCACCTCAGTGCGACATGACCGATGTTGTACACGATCAGGAAAGAGACGACGGCGATCCAGCCGCCACCGAGCGCGACCGCCGCGAGCGTCAACGCAGAAAGGAACGGCAACCAGCCCGCCCAGACGAGCCGGTCGCCAACGGACCCGAGCGGGCCGCACAGCGCTTCGCGCAGTCGCTCGACTTGGTCGGGCGAGGCGCCGTCGTGCTCGGCGCGCGCGGCCGCACCGACCGCCAGGCCAATGAGATAGGGATGCGCGTTGAAGAAATGCGCCCCACGCGCGACCGCCGGACGATACTTGCCATCCGCCAAGTCGCGCAGCAGCGGCTCCTCGGCGACGCCCACGCCCACGCCGAGCAGGCGCTCGTAGTTGTACGAGCCCTGCACCGCGAAGAGGCGCAAGAGAGCGCGCGCGAGCGAGACTTTCATCGAAGCCATGCCACCCCTGCCACCACGAGCAGCCCCCCGCCCAGACCGGCGGCGAACCACACGAGATTTGGTCCTTTGCCCACGAGGCGCAGCGTGCCCGCGCTTCCCGCGGCAATCGCTGCGGCGACCGTCGCGACCGCCAGCAGCAGGGCCCCGCGCACGGTCAACGCGCCCGCGAGGAGCGGCCGCGCGAGCCACGCGAGCAGGAGGCCGAAAGCGGTCACGAGCGCCGCGCGCGCGGCGTCGCGCAGCAATCCGCCGGCATGGACGCGGAGCAGCGCGCGCGGGTTCCCCGACTCGAGCGCCGCGGCCGCGTTGTGCACGACGCGCGAGTTCACGCGGCGCAGGACGTTGATCGTCAAGCCGCCGGCCAATCCCGTGACGAGGCCGACGAGGGCGCCGAGTCCGAGTCCCAGCACGCCGGCCGAAGAATGGGCCGTGGCCACGGCGGCAACCGTGGCGGGACCGTACTCCGGATAGCGCACGGCACCGACCGGCAGGATGTCGTACTGCATCAGCTCGAAGACGACGCCGAGCCGCAAGCCGGTCGGAATGTCGCCGAGGATCGCGCCCGCGACCGCGCCCGCGACGATTGGTCGTGCGATCATCATCTGGGGCAGGCTCACGAGATCCACGCCGACCAGCGTGCCCCACACGAGGAGCGCGATCAGGACTTCGACGGGAAGGTTCATGTGAATTCCCCGACCGGGACTGGACGCGCGGTGGGGACATCCTGGGCCGTGACGTCGACGCCGCGCGCCGCCAGCGCGCGCAGCTTGCGCGCCTCATCGTCGGTCAGGTAGACGAACCGGAGCCGCTCGGTGCGACCCGTGCGGTGATGGACACCGCCGATGTTCAAGCGGCGCACCTGGGGCGCGCGCTCCGCGAGCGCGACGGCCGTATCGATATCGGCGACCAGCAGGATGCCCACGCGGGGATCGGCTTCCCAGGCGGGTAATGCCTGCGCGGCCTCTTCGACCGATGCGAAACGGACTTCGATCGAGGGGGGCACGCCCATGCGGTAGAGGTCCTGCTCCCAGTCGCTGCTCCGCACTTCATCATCGACGAGCACGATGAACGACACGTTCAGCGGCTGTCCCCAGCCCACCACCACCTGGCCGTGGATCAGGCGGTCGTCGATGCGATACAGCGCGAGCGTCATGCCGCGGTAACCCGAATCGCTTTGCTGCCGGCGTCGACGGCTCGGCGCGCGGCTTCCTCAGGCGTGGCATCGCGGTGGAACACGAAATCGAGCAGCATGGCGAGATTGACGCCGGTGACGATGGCGATGTCGGCGTGGCGCTTGGCGTAACGCAGTGAGGTGTTGAGGCACGACCCTCCCGGTAGGTCCACGAACAGCACCGCGGGACCGGTGCCCACCGCCTGGCTCAGCCGCTCGGCGAGAGCTTCGGTTCCGCAGCCTTCGTTGGACACCGGCGTCAGCGCGCCCTCGATCCCCGTGATGACGGTGACGGCGGAGACGAGCGCTTGCGCCACGGCGGCATGCGACACGATCACCCCATGGAGGTCACTCATAGTCATCCTCCAGATACCGCTGCAGCTCCCCCTTCTCTCGCATGCGGCGAATGAGGCGCTCATTGAACGAATTCGCCGAATCCACGCCGCTGTAGCGCAGCAGATGGTTCATCGCCACGACCTCGCAAATCACCGTCAGATTCTTGCCCGGATTGAGCGGCACCGTTACGAGCGGCAGCGGCACATCGAGCAGGTCGGTCTGCTGCAGGTCCAGCCCGGTGCGATCGTACTCGCGCGTATTGTCCCAATCCTCCAGCTGCACGACGACCTCGATGCGCTTTTGCTGGCGCACCGAGCGGATACCGAACAACGCGTTGATGTCGATCAGCCCCACGCCGCGAATCTCCATGTAATGGCGTGAGACCTCATGGCCGCGGCCGATGAGCACGTCGTGGCCCCGCCGCGTGATGTGTACGACGTCATCGGCGACGAGGCGGTGACCGCGCTCGACCAGGTCGAGGACGCATTCGCTCTTGCCGATGCCGGAACGGCCGCGAAACAGCAGGCCCACACCGAAGACGTCAGCGAGCGAACCGTGGACCGTCGTACGGGGCGCGAAAGCGTCGTCAAGAAATGGCTTGAGGCGCCGATAGAACTCGGCGGTCTTGAGCTTGGTGCGGATAACGGGGATGCCGCGGTCGCGCGCCAGCTGCACCAGTTCACCCGGCGGCTCCTGCCCCTTCGTGATGATGATGCAGGGCAGCTCATGGGACAGGAACGTGTCGATCGCCTTGCGCCGCCCCTTGTCGTCCAGCGCGGCGAGATAGGTGATCTCCGTCTCACCAAGAATGTGGATTCGGTCGGTGCCGATGAACCGCGCCGTATAACCCGCGAGCACGAGCCCCGGGCTCGAGGCTTCCGGCGATTTCACTTCGCGCTGCAACCCGACCTCGCCCGTGAGCAGCTCCAGCTGCAACGGATCGCCCTTTGCCAGGAGATCTCCGACCTTGATCACGAGACCTCGCGAGCTTTGGAGCGGCGCGCGGTGCGGCGGGCACGCGGCGTCTGCTTCTCGTCGAGCAATTGCCGCTTCACACGCGCGATCGCGAGATCCAGCGCCGAGCGCAGATCGGCAGCCGACGCCTTGGCCACGTGCACACGGCCGCGTGGTATGTGCACTTCGATCTCCACTTCCGCCTCGCCATGGTCCTCCGTGAACAGCACCTGCGCGTGGTGGGGACGACGCGCGAGCTTGGCCACCTTCTCGACCAGCTCCCGCGCGTGGGCCCGCAGGTCCTCGTCGAGCTCGGTATGACGGGCGGTAATGGTGACACGCATGACTTCAATCCTCCCCGTTTCGTCCGGCAATCGTCCGCTGTAGATGCTCGCGGGTCGCATGCGCCGCCGCGTCCCACGAGAGCCCTTCCGCAAAACTGCGCGCCGCGCGTCCCAGCCGCTCGACCAGGTCATGATCCGACGCCAGCGCCACCATGCGATCCGCGAGCGCCCGCCAGTCTCCATGTGGAACGAGATACCCCGTGACTCCATGGTGTACCGATTCACGCAGTCCCGGACTGTCCGACGCCAGCGCCGGCGTACCGCACGCGGCCGCTTCGACGTTGGTGATCCCCCACCCTTCTTTGGGACTCGGAAACACCACCGCCCACGCGCGACGCAGCAATGTCCGCTTCGTTTCTTCCGGCACGAAGCCGAGGAATCGCACGGCATCCCCCAGCCCCAATGCCGCGACCATGCCCTCGAGCCGCGGCCGATCGTCACCCTGGCCACCGATTTCGAGCGTTACGTCGGGACGCGCCAGACGCGCGGCAGCAACCGCCCGCAGCGCGTACTCCACTCCTTTATAACGCTTCAATCGGCCTAGGTACAAGAACGTGGGACGTGGCGCGCGCGGCGTTGCCGGGTCGGGCCGATAGAGTTGGGAATCCACGCCGGGATGAATGACGACGATCTTTTCCGGTTGAACGCCGCGCCGCACCAGGTCGTCCCGCGTGCTTTCGGAAATCGCGTGGAAGCCGGCCCGCTTGTAGATCCAGGGGATCGGCAGCTCGGATGCCCAGACGACCGTCCCCAGGGGCAGGCTGGCCTCGGTGAATGCCGTCGTGCCAAACAGGTGTGGTACGATGGCGACCAGCGGCAGCCGGGTCAGCGTCGGCAAGTAGAATGGCACCTTGTTGATGTCTTCAACGACGATGTCGTACACCGCGCTGCGCAGGGCGTCCCGAACGGCGCTCCGGCCGCGTAGCGCGAAACTGTGTCTCCCACCGATCCGCGTGACGTTGATCCCGTCCACACTGGCTCGCGGCGCGCAGCCGGGCCACCCACTGGCGATGAGATCGACGGCGTCACCCCAGCCGGCGATGCGGCCGAACAACTCGTGCAGGTGGATTTCCGCGCCGCCCGCCTGCGGGTTCTGCCGGTCGTTCCAGTTGACCAGCAGGATCCTCACAGCGCGCCGGTCTCGCGCGCGACGGCATCGAGAACGCCGTTGATGAAGGCGGGCGCGCGGGCGCCGGCAAACCAGTGGGCGAGCTTCACCGCTTCGTCGATGACCACGCGGGACGGCGTGGAGGCTTCGTCCAGCTCGGCGAGGGCGAGCCGCAGGATGTTGCGCTCCACCACACCCACGCGCTCCAGCCGCCAATGCTCCGCCGCCTCCTTTATCCGCCGGTCGAACTCCGGCCGGCCCGCGATGGCTTTCGCGGCCAGGTCCGCTCCGCGATCGTACCCCTCCGGCCGGCAGCCGTAGCTCGCCGCCACGCGCGCGACGACCGCCTCGATGGAGGGTTCACCGGAGAGCTCCCACGCATACAGCAGCTGGAGGGCGCGGGCGCGCGCCTTAGTCTCGGGGCGCTGCACCGAGCCTCTCGAGCGCCGCGGCGGTCTCGAGGGCCGCCTGCACCGCCTCGGCACCTTTATCGACTCGCGCCAACGCCTGAGTCTCGGTCTCCGTGGTCAACACTCCGAATCCGACGGCAATGCGATGCGCCAGCGCGACGTTGCCGAGTCCCCGCGCGGCCTCTCCGGCGACATACTCGAAGTGCGGCGTCTCACCGCGGATCACGCAGCCGAGCGCGACGATCGCATCGTAGCGCTCGCTCGCGGCGGCCGCTTCCGCGACGACGGGAAGCTCGAACGCGCCGGGAACCGAAATGACTTCGACGTTTTCGTCGGCAATTCCCCCGCGCCGGAGCGCCTCCCGAGCGCGCTCGAGCAGCTTGGTGGTGATCTTTTCGTGAAACCGGCTGACGACGATTGCCACGCGCCGCTGGCGGTTGGAGGTGCGCGCGGCCGGCGGGGGTGGTTTGTGAGGCACGATCAGTGGGTGAGGAAGTGGCCGAGCTTGTCCCGCTTCACGTCGAGATAGGCGCGATTCTCGTCCGACGGCGGCGGCACGATCGGCAACCGCTCGACGATCTCCAGACCGTAGCCCTCCAGGCCGATCAGCTTCATCGGATTGTTCGTCAACACGCGGATCGACGACAACCCGAGGTCGAGCAGGATTTGCGCGCCGATCCCGTAGTTCCGGAGGTCCGGCTTGAAGCCGAGCTTCTCGTTCGCCTCGACGGTGTCGTGCCCTTCGTCCTGGAGCTCATAGGCCTTGAGCTTGTTGAGCAGCCCGATCCCCCTGCCTTCCTGATCGAGATACACGACGACGCCGGCGCCCTGCTCGGCGATCATGCGCATCGCGCTGTGCAATTGCCAGCCGCAGTCGCAGCGGGCCGAGCCGAAGACGTCGCCCGTCAGGCACTTGGAGTGCATGCGGACCAGGATGCGCTGCTTGCCTGCGACATCGCCGTATACCAGCGCGATGTGCTCCGCCTCGTCCACGTCGTTCTTGTATCCGATGATTCGGAATTCCCCGAACGGGGTCGGCAGGCGTGCCTGCGCGATGCGATGCACGAGCCGCTCGTGCTTGAGGCGGTAGGCGACGAGCTGCGCGACCGTGATGAACGTCAGGTTGTGCTGTGTGGCGAACCTCTCGAGATCGGCACGGCGCGCCATGGAGCCGTCGGGGTTGAGGATCTCGCAAATGACGCCCGCCGGATAGAGGCCGGCGAGACGCGCGAGGTCGATGCTGGCCTCGGTCTGACCGACCCGCTGCAGCACGCCACCTGGGCGCGCGCGCAGCGGGAAGACGTGTCCCGGCCGGCGCAGATCGCTCGGCACGGTGGCCGGCTCGATGGCCACGCGGATCGTGGCCGCGCGGTCCGCCGCGGAGATCCCTGTGGTCACCCCGAAGCGCGCGGCAGCGTCGATGCTGATCGTGAACGCCGTCTCGTGGGATTCGTTGTTGTATTCGGTCATCTGCGGCAGGCCGAGCGCCTGGCAGCGTGCCGGCGTGAGCGGCATGCAAATCAGCCCGCGGGCGTGCGTCGCCATGAAGTTGATCATGTCGGCGCTGACCTTCTCGGCCGCGCCCACCAGATCACCTTCGTTCTCGCGCCGCTCGTCATCTGCCACGATGACGACCTTGCCCGCGCGAATGTCCGCGATCGCCTGTTCTACTGCGCCGAACGACATAGCTGCCTCACGTACTTTCCGAGAACGTCCGCTTCGACATGCACACGATCACCGCTTGCCAACCCGCCCAGTGTCGTGTGCTCGCGGGTAAACGGCACCAACGACACCTGGACAACACCGGCCCTGGGCAATGCGTTCACCGTCAGACTCACGCCGTCCACCGTGATCGCGCCATGCAACACCGTGGTCTCTGTGACTTCCCGCGGCACGCGGATATCGACCAACAACGCGTCGTCCGCTGCTGCAACCCGCTCGACCGCACCGACGCCATCCACATGCCCCTGGACGAAGTGCCCGCCCAGCCGATCGCCAGCGCGCACCGCGCGTTCCAAATTGACCGCCCGGCCTTTGCGCCACTCCCCAATCAACGTACGACCGAGCGTCGTGGCGACGGCATGAACGGTGAACCCGCCCTTTACGACTCGTTCGACCGTCAGGCAAGCACCGTTGACCGCGATGCTCTCGCCCTTCTTGACGCCACGATACCGCGCCTGTATCCGCAGTTCCGCGCCGTTGTTCAGCGACACAGAGTCTATGCGGCCAACCGAGTCTACGATTCCGGTAAACATAGCCGTCGATCCAAGACCAATAATGTATCAGAGCCGAGTGCGCGCCGCTCCACGACGACCCAGCGCGGTGCGTCGGCGAGCGTAAAGGCCGGAACGCCGGGAAAAGCCGGCACCGCGCCTTCGCCCAGCCACACCGGGGCCTGGATCCAGTACAGCCGATCGACGAGCCCCTCGGCGAGCAGTTTGGTACCGAGCGCCCCTCCACCCTCACATAACAACGACTGGATCCCGGCCAACCGCAGCTGCGCGAACGCCTGCGCCAATGCTTGCGGCCGGAAGACGCGCACGCCGTTGGCTTCCAGAACGGAGACGTTCGCGGCCGGGGCCTGCGGCGAGGCGACGACCCACGTCGGCACTTCGCGCGCCGTCTCCACGAGTGACACGCCCTGGTTCAGCATCGCCCTCCGGTCGAACACGATGCGGACCGGCGGGCGACGCGGCGTCACGCCGCCACGCGCGGTGAGCTGCGGGTTGTCGGTGAGGGCGGTCGTGCCGCCGACGGCGATGGCGTCGAAGCCGGCGCGCAGCCAGTGCACATGCTCGCGCGCCTCGGGCCCCGAAATCCAGTGCGAGCTGCCGCCCGAATCGGCGATGCGACCGTCGATCGAGGTCGCGAGCTTCAGGGCCACGAAGGGGCGGTCGGTTTGCAGGCGGGTCGACAGGAACGCGGCATTCTGCGCGGCGGCCGCTTCGGCGAGCAGGCCGATCTCCGTTTCGATTCCGGCGCGCTTCAGGATTTCGATACCGCCACGCGCATCGAGATCGGGATCCCGGACGGCCGCCACGACCCGGCGGATTCCCGCAGCGCGGATCGCGTCGGTGCACGGCGGCGTCTTGCCGTGGTGCGCGCACGGCTCCAGCGTGACGACGAGGGTCGCGCCGCGCGCCTTGTCGCCCGCGGCCTTCAGGGCATTGATTTCCGCGTGCGGCCCGCCGAACTCGGCGTGCCAGCCTTCACCGACGACCTCGTTCCCGCGCAACAGCACCGCACCGACCAGGGGATTGGGCGACACATGCCCCCACCCGCGCAACGCCAGCTCGAGCGCGCGGCGCATCGCGACCGCTTCTCGCTCGCTATCTCTCTTCAAAGCGTACCGCGGATGCGTGAGGCTTGCGGCTGGCCGCGCGAATCTCGCCGATGAGCCACGCCTCGACATTGGTGCGCTCCGCCCCGCGCATCGCGGCCTCGACGTCTTCCCGCGCCACGACCGCGATCATCCCGATCCCGAGGTTGAAGACGCGCCGCATCTCGTCGCGACTGACCTGACCGCCGCGCATCAACACGCGAAACAGCGGCGGCCAGGGCCAGGCGCCCGCATTCACCACCGCCTCGGTGCCGGGTGGCAGTACGCGGTTCAGGTTCCCCGCAATCCCTCCGCCGGTGATGTGGGCAAGCGCATGCACGCGCGGGAGTATGGGCTTGAGCGTCGCCGCATAACTGCGGTGCACCGCGAGCAGCGCCTGCGCCACGGTCTTGTTGGTCTCGGGAAGCGGGTCATCGATGCGCAGCTTCATCCAATCGAACACGATCTTGCGCGCGAGCGTGTACCCGTTCGTGTGCAGTCCGGTCGACGCGTAGCCGATCAATTGATCGCCCGGGGCTACGCGATCGCCGTGAATCGCCTCGTGCTCTTCCACCACACCGACAATGGAGCCCGCCAGATCGTAGTGACCCGGCGCGTACAGATCGGGGAGCTGCGCCGTTTCTCCGCCGGCGAGCGTCATGTCGTGCGCGCGGCACCCGCGCGCGACGCCCGCCACGATTTGCGCCGCGATCTCCGGGACGAGATTGCCGGTCGCGAAATAGTCGAGAAAGGCGAGCGGCGTCGCACCGTGCACGAGAATGTCGTTCACGGAGTGGTTCACGAGATCCTCGCCGACGGTGTTGTGCACGTTGGCGGCCGCGGCGACGAGCACCTTGCTGCCGACCCCGTCCGTCGACATCACGAGCAGCGGCTCCTTATAGCCTTCCGGCAGGCGCACCATCCCGCCGAAGCTGCCCACCTTGCCGCGCGCGAGCGGCGTCCGCGCGTTGCGGACGAGGTCGGCGATGCGGCGCTTGGCCTCGTCGGCCGCATCGAGACTCACCCCGGCCGCGGCGTAGCGGTCAGGTGGCGGCGCGCTCACGCCTCTTCACCGTCCAGGGAGAAGTGGACGAGGTCGCGGAACGCCTTCACACGCCCCCGCACTTCCTGCAGCGTCACCTGCTCGAGTCGCTGCACGCCGAACGCCTCGACAGCGAGCGACCCCATCGCCGAGCCGTACACCATCGCGCGGCGCAGGTTGGGGAACGCGAGATCGCCGGTACGAGCGACGTATCCCATGAAGCCGCCAGCGAACGCATCGCCGGCGCCCGTCGGATCGAACACCTCCTGCAGCGGATAAGCGGGCGCTTTGAAGATGGTGTCGGGATCGACGAGCAACGCTCCTTGATCGCCCTGCTTGATCACGACCATCTTGGGCCCCCGGCCCAGAATCCAACGCGCCGCGCGATAGATGTTCCAATCGCCGGAGAGCTCGCGCGCTTCCGAATCATTCACCATCAGGATGTCGATATGGCGCAGCAGCTCGAGCAGCAGATCGCGTTTCCCCTGGATCCAGTAGTTCATCGTGTCACAGGCGACGAGCGTCGGCTCCTTGACCTGGTCGAGCACGCCGAGCTGCAGCTCGGGGTCGATATTTCCGAGGAAGACATACTTGGCGTTGCGGAACTTCTCGGGAATGCGCGGCCGGAAGTCGGCGAAGACGCCGAGCCGCGTCTCGAGTGTCTCGCGGCTGTTGAGATCGTAGGAATAGCGCGCTTTCCAGCGAAACGACTCGCCTGTTTGCCGCTCCACCCCGGCCAGATCGACCCCGCGCTTCGCGAGCGCGGTGAGATGGGATTCCGGGAAGTCGCTGCCCACGACGCCCACCACCTGCACCGGATGGAGAATCGCGCCGGCCATGGCGAAGAACACCGCCGCGCCGCCGAGCGTGTCGGCGGTTTCGCCGAACGGGGTGATCACCGAATCGAGGGCAATCGAGCCGACGACGAGTAGACCCACGTTACATCCGTTCCGGGGCGCGAATCCCCAAGAGAGTAAGACCGTTCGCCAACACCTGGCGTACCGCGCGCGCGAGCACGAGCCGCGCCGCCTCCTCCGGCTCGCCGAGCACGCGGTACTTGTGATACCACGCGTGCGCGACCCGGGCCAGCCCCTCGAGATAGGTCGTGAGCCGATTGGGCTCCAGCGCGGCGGCCGCGCGCTGCACCGTCTCCGGAAACTCCGCGAGCTCCTTGATCAGCTCGATCTCCTCGGGCTGCGTCAGCGATGACAGATCGGCGCCGATCGCCTGCACCGACTCGGGGTCGCGCGCGGCAACGCGAAAGATGCCGCTCATGCGGGCGTGCGCCATTTGCACGTAGAACACCGGATTCTCTTCGGTCTGGCTCTTGGCGAGATCGACATCGAACACGAAGTGCGTGTCGCTCTTCCGCATGAGAAAGAAGTAGCGGACCGCGTCCCGCCCGACTTCGTCGACCAGATCGCGAATCGTCAGGTAGCTGCCGGCGCGCTTGGAGATTTTGACCTCCTCGCCGCCTCTCATCACCGTGACCATCTGGTGCAACACGTATTCGGGATAGCCGTCCGGAATCCCCATCTCGAGTGCCTGCAAGCCCACGCGCACGCGCAGCACCGTGCCATGGTGATCGGCGCCCTGCACGTTGATCGCGCGCGTGAAGCCGCGCTCCCATTTGGTGACGTGATACGCGACGTCCGGCACGAAGTACGTGTAGTCGCCGCCCTTTTCCGCGCTCTTGCGCATCACGCGGTCCTTGTCGTCGCCGAAATCGGTCGTCCGCAGCCAGCGCGCGCCGTCCTTCTCGTAGGTGTGTCCCGCGGCGACGAGGCGCCGTTCGGTCTCATCGACCTTGCCATCGGTGTAGAGGGCGGACTCGAGCGAGTACACATCGAACCGGACGCCAAACGCCTGGAGATCGCGATCCTGTTCTTCGCGGAGCGCCTCGACCGCAAAGCGGCGAATCGCGTCGAGATCCGCTCCGCCTGCGTCCTTGGGATGCGCCGCGAGGTAGCGCTCGGCGATCTCGCGAATGTACTCGCCGTGATAACCCCCTTCGGGGATTGCCACGGTGCGCCCGCGCAGCTGGGCGATCCGGGCCTGCACGCTGTGCGCGAGGTTCGTGATCTGCCCGCCGCCGTCGTTGTAGTAGAACTCGCGCGACACCCGCCAGCCGGTCCATTCGAGCAGCGACGCGATGGCGTCACCGAGGGCGGCCTGACGGCCGTGACCGACGTGGAGTGGCCCGGTGGGATTCGCCGAGACGAACTCGACGTTGACGGGGCGACCCTGCCCCACATCGCTCCGCCCGTACGTCGATCCCGCCGCAAGAAGGGCCGGCAGCGCACCCACGACCTGCGCTTCCGCCAGGAAGAAGTTGATGAATCCGGGGCCGGCGATTTCCATCTTGCGCACCAGGCCCGACGGCAGCTGGATGTTGGCCACCAGGCGCTCGGCAATGGCGCGGGGTTTCTCCGCGAGCGCCTTCGCGAGCGTCAGCGCGAGGTTGGTGGCCAGGTCGCCATGCGTGGGATCCCGCGGGCGCTCGACGGCGACGTCCACCGTGGACGCGCCGAGTCGTGACGCCGCCTCAGCCAGCGCCGCGCGGATCGTCTCGGAGGGAGGAGCCGTCACTTGTCGGAGCTGGAGTCTTTCTTCTTTGCCGCGGCCGGCTTGTCGGGCTTGTCGGCCTTCTCCGCCGGGTCCGCTTTTTCCGGCTTCTCCGCGGCCCGTTTGTAGTCGGTCTGGTAGAAGCCCGAGCCCTTAAAGACTAGGCCGGTGCCTCCGGAGATCTGTCGTTCCGCGCGCTTGCCGCAGACGGGGCATTTCGCGTGGCGCTGGCTGGTAATCCGGGAAACCGTCCGCTCGAATACGTGGCCCTTGGGGCATTTGTATTCATAGGTTGGCATGGGCGATCACTTCGTCTTGCGGACGAACTGCAACGCGCCTGACGGACAGCGCATGACCTGGCTGGCGACGGCATCGGGCGGCTGCAGCTCCGGACGAATCCAGCGCTTCCGCTTGACGTCGAACACATCCGGTAAACCCATGAGACAGATACCGGAATGAATACACACGTCGGGGTCGAACGTGACCGTGATCTCGTCGGCTTCGTACGTCTGGCGGCGGCTCGTCATAAGTAGAAGGTAATCGTTGCTGGGTTGTTTGTCCGTGCCCTTGTATCTCAATAAACGTGGAGCATCATGAGACGTCGGCAGCTGGCGGGCGATAGCCCGACGTGCCCCGGGTCTAAAAGACCGACCTTTAGCAGGGGCGTCGTCCGCCGTTTGCTCGTCGCGAGCCCGAACAGT